>NZ_JBEZXU010000002.1:0-355809 GCF_040638175.1 Actinoplanes sp. NPDC026670 | reverse complement strand
GCGCTGGCCACCGGCCGGGCCCCGGACGCGGCCGAGGTGCTGCGCCCGCTGGCCGCCGCGGTGGTGCCGGGCGCCTTCGACCACACCACCGGTCTTTCCGGGGGGACGGGCGTCGACCCGCTCGCGCTGGAGGCCGCGGTGCTGCGCGGGGAGGCGCTGCTGCAGGCCGGGGAACCGGCCGCCGCCCGCGACGCGGTCCGCGCGGTCCCGGACACCGCCGGTTCCGGGGTCGTCGCCGGCCGCGACCGGGTCCTGCTGCTGTGCGCGCTGGCCACCGAGCCGATGAGCGCCCTCGAACTGGCCGACAAGATCGCTGTGCGGCATCCGCAGCCACCGCCGGGGATCACCGCGGCGCTGGCCGCGGTCCGGGCCACCCACCGGCTGCCCGGCTGGGACACCGCGCTCCGCGAGGCCGCCGGGTTCGCCGACCCGCTGATCGCCCGCTGGTCGGCGTGGCTGCTGGTCGAACACCTCGCCGCCGAAGGCCGGCTCACCGACGCGGCCGGCGCCGCCCTGACCGCCGCCGGCGCCGCCGGGCAGGCACTGGCCTACGGATGGCAGACCCGGTTCCTGGCCGCCGCCGACTGGACCCTGGCCCTGCACGGCCCGCAGGTCCCGGCCGAACTGTCCTGGGACGGCATCGAAGGGGTGCTGCGCCGGGCGGCGAACCTCACCGACCGGGCCCTGCCCGAACAGGCCCGCGCCTACGCGACCGCGGCGACCGCGCTGATCGAGGCCGACACCGGCCTGCTGGCGGCCGCCCGCGCCCGGCTGGACAGCGCTCCGGCACACCCGGCCGCCGCGTGGGTGGCCCGCGAGGCGGCCTGGCTCGACGGCCAGCCGGACCGGGCCGCGCGTACCCCCGCCGACGCCGGGACCGGGCTGCTCGCCGGGCTGCACGCGATCACCGCCCGGTGGGCCGCCTACGACCTGGGCATGCCCGGCAACGCGGCGATCCCGGTCGACCTGCCGGCCGCCGCCCGCCGCACCCTGACCGCGTGGGCGGTCGGGTCGGGTCTGGACAGCGCCGCCGACAGCTGGCAGCCTGTCGCCCTGCGCGAACAGATCCGCTGCCTGATCGCGGCCGGGCTGACCGGCGGCGACCGGGACCAGGCGGTCGCCGCCCTGCTGCGCGCCGAGCAACTCGCCGACAACGCCGGGCTGACCGTGCTGGCCGGCCGGGCCCGCCGCGGCCTGCGCCGCCACCAGATCCAGCGCGACAGCCGCAGCCCCCGTTCCGACGGCCGGCTCACCCGCCGCGAGCTGGACGTGCTGGGCCTGGTCGCGGCGGGGGAGCCGACCCGCCGGATCGCCGGGCAACTCGGCATCTCCGCCGAGACCGTCGACACCCACATCCGTGCGAGCATGCGCAAACTCGGGGCACGGACGCGTACCGAGGCAGCCGCACTGGCCTTCGCCACCACCCCGGCAAGGCCTGAACCCTTCGACACCAGCGAGGATGGCCGGTGATACGACAGCCCGACGACGCTCCCCGCCACGTGGTTGCCACGTCTGCCGAAGCCGACACCGTCCTGCGGCGCCTGGCCCGTGACGGCTGGACCGCCCGGGCCGGATTCGCCCTGCCCGACCCCTCCTGGGACGTCGGCGCCGCCCACCTGCTGCTGCACGGCCGGATCAGCGACGACGACCTGGAAACCGCACAACTCGCCGTCCTGGCCGCCGCCCGCGGCGCCGGGGTGGTGGCGGTCTGCGACCCGGAGTCGGCGGCCGGCCGGGCCCTGATCGACGACCTGTCCCGGCTGGGACCGGTACACCGCGGCATCGACGGCACCGACACGATCGCCAACCTGATCCCGGAACAGCGGGCCCTGCTGGACCGGCTGGCCGCCGGCGACACCATCGCCGCCGCGGCGGCCGCGGAGTTCCTGTCCCTGCGGACCGCGAACCGGCGCATCGCCGAGGCGCGGGCCCTGTTCGGGGTCCGCACCACCCGCGAAGCGGTCCTGGCCTACCTGCGGCAGCGGCAACGCTCCCCGGACTGACCAGCCGCGAGCTCCCTCTGCTCCTGAGCGCCGGATAGAGTTCCGTCACTCGATGAGGATCATGACGGGGGACGGGATGACGATCGTGTCCATGCGGGCGGGCGCCGCTGCTCTGGCGGCCTGCGCCCTGACGCTGGCCGGCTGCACGCCGGCGGCGGACCCACAGCCGGCGCCCGCGCCGAACGAGGTCGTCGACCTACGGGACCTGACAGCCTGACCTGGCCCGCCACCGGAAACCGGAACTCAGCCGAGGCCCAGCACTGGCAGGCACTGCTTCACCCCGGTCAGCTCGATGTCGTCGCGGCGGCCCGGCTGCCACTGCTCCCGGGTGAGCCGCCACCGCTGGATCAGGGCCGGCTCGCCGCGGCGGGTGTCCCAGTCGGTGCCGTTGAGCTGATAGCCCAGCGCCCGCGACACCCGGTTGGAGCCCTCGTTGTCGGCGAACGCGTCACTGCCGGCCTCCCGGGCGTCCAGCCCCGCGAACGCCAGATGCAGGATCGCCGCACGCATCTCCCGGCCCAGCCCCTGCCGCCGGGCGGCCGGCGCCAGCCACGAGAAACTCGAGACCGTGCCGAACCTGTCGAAGTCACGGCCGACCAGGTCCTGCATACCGACCGGCTCACCGTCGGCGAGCACGACGAAATACAGCCGCCACTTCTGCGGGGTGACCGTGCCCCGCCCGCGCCAGATGCCGCGCAGCCACTGCCACTCCCGGTCCGGGCTGTCGGCGTAGAACGAGATCGGATCGTCGAACGGCCACGGCTGCGTGTCGGCGATGCCCGCCCGGACCAGCGGCACCACCTGTTCCAGCAACTCGTCGGAGGCGCCGGCCAGCGTCAGCCGCGGCGTACGGACCGTCACGTTCAGTGGGGGATAGGTATGGGTCACGCCCGCCGACGCTAGCCACCCGGCCTGTCGCGCGCATCCGGGTTTTACCGGCCCGGCGGGCATGCGATTATTCGAGGCCTCATGGAGACCTCACCTGTCTGGCGGGCGCCGCGGCTGTGGCTGGCGCTGCTCGTCGTCGCCCGGATCCTGGTGTTCCCGCTGGCCCGGCTGCGGGTGTCCGGCGGGCTGCCCGCGCAGCTGCGTGGCGGGCCGGTGATCCTGGCGACCAACCATGTCAGCCCGTTCGACCCGGTGATCATCATGGCCGCCTGCCACCGGGCCGGGATCGTGCCGCGGTTCATGGCCACCGGCGGCGTGTTCCGGGCCCCGGTCGTCGGATCGATCATGCGGCACTGCGGGCACATCCGCGTCGACCGCAACACCACCCACGTCGCCGACGCGCTGCCCGCGGCCGCGAAAGCCCTCGCCGAGAACTCGGCCGTGCTGGTCTACCCGGAAGGCCGCATCGGCCTGGACCCGTGGATGTGGCCGGAACGCGGCAAGACCGGCGCCGCCCGGATGGCCCAGATGTCCGGCGCCCCGATCCTGCCGGTCGCCCAGTGGGGCACCCACGCCGTGCTGCCGTGGGAGGCCCCGAAACGCATCGGCCGGGCCCTGCTGCGTTCGCTGCTGACCCGCCCGGTCGTGCAGGTCGCGTTCGGTGACCGGCCGGTCGACCTGACGCCCGCGCAGGTCGGCACCCCGGGCGCGCAGGCCATGCACGCCACCCGGCTGATCATGGACGCCATCGACGAGACCCTGACACCGCTGCGCCTCGACGAGATGCAGACGCCGAAGGTGATCGACTCATCCCGGCCGCACGACCTGTCCCGGGTCCGCCCCCGCAATCACTGATCAGCACCTTTCGTCTGGAACCGGGCCATTCGTACCCCATATTCCAAGCAAATGCTTGACATGTCGATGGTGTCCATTCAAGACTCCAAGCATGTCCTTGGAATCTGGTCGCCGGAAAGTGGGGGACCCCTCGGCCCTACGGGTCCTGGCCCACCCGCTACGCCTCAAACTGCACGCCCTCGTCGGACGCGAAGGCGCCATCACCGCCGCCGAAGCCGCCCGCCAGCTCGGCGTCAGCCAGGCCCTCGCCTCACACCACCTACGCCACCTGGCCAAACACGGATTCGTCGAACCGGCCGACGCCGGCGACAACCGCGAACGCCCGTGGCGCGTCACCGCCACCTCCCAGCAGTGGGAACCCGGCGACTCACCCGAAGCCTGGGAACAGGTCGACCTGCTCGAACGGTTCCTCGTCGAACGCAGCGCCGCCCAGCTCACCGACTGGCAACAACGCCGCAGCGAACAAGACCCCCGATGGGCACAGAACACCGGCGTCTCCCAGAACCTGGTCTACCTGACCGTCGAAGAGATGACCGCACTGTCGCGCGCCTGGGACGAACTGATCACCCCACTGGTCCGCCGCCGCCCGATCGGCGACCCCCAGAGCCTCCCGGCCGGCGCCGTGCCCGTCGACATCACCCTGATCGCCGTCCCCGTCACGCCGACCGCCTCCGGAGGCTGACATGCGACGGCTGCGCCAACTGCTCACCGCCAACCGCGACTACCGGCTGCTGCTGACCGCGAACTTCATCTCCTCGACCGGCGACTGGATCCTGCGGACCGGACTGGCCTACCAGATCTACGCCCTCACCGGCTCCACCGTCGCCTCAGCCACCGCCGTCCTGGCCGCCCTGCTGCCCCAGATCCTGGCCGGCTCGATCGCCGGCGTCTACGTCGACCGCTGGGACCGCCGCCGCACCGTCGTGGCCACGAACCTGCTGCTCGGCATCGGCCTGCTCCCACTGACCGCCGTCCACGGACCCGGCCAGGCCTGGATCATCTACCTCGTCCTGGCCGGCCAGAGCTGCCTCGCCCTGCTCTTCTCCACCGCCGAAGCCGCCCTCGTGCCCACCCTGGTCGCCGAACCGGACCTGATCACCGCCAACTCACTCAACGGACAGGCCCGCGACGTCGCCCGGCTGACCGGCGCGGCCCTCGGCGGCGTCATCGTCGGACTCGGCGGCATCACCCTGCTCACCATCGTCGACATCGCGACCTTCGCCGCAGCCGCCGCCCTGCTGGCCAGGATGCGCCGCCACGACCGCACGACACCACCGGCCGGACCGTCCCGGCAGCTGCTGCACGAATGGGCCCACGGCCTGCGCATCGCCGTCTCCACCCGCACCCTGCGCGCCATCATGGCGTTCACCGTCATCACCGGCGCCGGCGAGGCCGTCATGAGCACCCTCATGGCGCCGTTCGTCCACGACGTACTCGACGGCAGCGCCCGTACCTACGGCATCATCATGTCCGCACAGGCCATCGGCGGCCTCACCGGCGGCCTGATCACCACCATGGTCGGCCATCGCTTCACACCCCAGCGCCTGCTCGGCTACGGCGCCGTCGCGTTCGGCCTGCTCGACCTGGTCCTGTTCCTCTACCCACTGATCACCCGCTCACCATGGCCGGCCGTGATCATCATGGCCGTCGTCGGGCTACCCGGCGCCCTCACCGTCGCCGGGCTGATCACGGTCTTCCAGACCGCCACCGACGACAGCCACCGCGGCCGGGTCTACGCGGCCATCGTCGTGCTCGACGCCGCCGCGATGCTGACCGCCACCGCAGCCGCCGGAACACTCGCCGAACACCTCGGCATCATCCCCGTCATCGCCGCCCAGGGCGTCGGCTACTGCGCCGCCGGCCTGCTGATCCTCACCCTGCTGCCGCGGAACTCGTCTCCCGGCCCTCTCGGGTCCCCGCAGGTGTCCCCGCAAGGTGGGAAAGACCGAACCCCAGCGGGTGGAACAGCCGCAGAAACCGGACATAAGCCCTGAAAATGTCCGACCCTGAGTCGCATGACCAACCGACTGCTCGCCGCCGCGACCGCCCTGGCCTGCGCGCTCACCACCACCACCACGATTGTCGTCGGCCCCGCCCACGCCAGCCCCCTGCCCGACAAAACCCTCAGCCCCGCCCAACGCAAAGTCCTCGTCGACGCCACCACCCGATTCCGCGACGTCAAAAAAGCCATCGCCACCGGATACCTGCCCACCGACCACTGCGTACCCGGCATGGGCTGGCACTTCGTCAACCCCAAACTCGCCGCCGACCCCGCCATCGACCCCGTCTGGCCCGAAGTCCTGCTCTACACCCCCGGCCGCAACAGCGCCCCACGACTGGTCGGCCTCGAATACTTCAAAGCCGACGCCGACGGCGACCTCAAAACCGACACCGACCGGCCCACCCTCTTCGGTCACCCCTTCGACGGCCCCATGAACGGCCACGAAGTCCCACCCGGCACCCCACCCATGCCCGTCCACTACGACCTGCACGTATGGCTCTACCTCACCAACCCCGCCGGACAACTCACCAGCGAGAACAAACAGATCATCTGCCCAGCCGCGCCGGTGTGATAGCTCACCGCCACCGCCAACCACCACCCGGACTGGCTACCCTTCGAAGTGGCCCGTGACCACGGAAGCCCCGGACGAGATGCGCGTCGTACCCGGCCTGACAAGACGACCGCCTTCGAGGTGACCCGTCATGGCCTGGCTCGTCCTCATCATCTCCGGCCTGCTCGAAACCGTCTGGGCCATCGCCCTCGACCGCAGCGCCGGCTTCACCCGCCCCGCACCCACCGCCGTCTTCGGCGCCGCCCTGATCCTCAGCATGGCCGGCCTCGGCTACGCCCTGCGCACCATCCCGGTCGGCACCGGATACGCCATCTGGGTCGGCATCGGCGCCGTCGGCACCGCCCTCGTCGGCATGATCGCCCTGAACGAACCGGCGAACCTGCCCCGCATCATCAGCCTGCTCCTGGTCATCACCGGCGTCGCCGGGCTCAAATACTTCCACTGAGCCCGGCACACCCCACCACGGTCAGCCCGCCTCGCCCAACTCGGCCAGGCGGGCCTCCACCTCAGCCAACTCCGCCCGTAACCGCTGCGCCTGCTGCTCAGCCTCAGCCCGCTCCGCCGCCATGATCTGATCGACCGCCTCCTGCACCCCAGGCACATCGATCAACGACACCATCTTCAACGCCTCCGCCGGACGAATCACATACGGCCGGGCCAACGCCTTCGCACCCTGATTGGCCGCGATCGTCCACTCACCCTCACCGTAAGCCAGCGTCACCGTCAAACTCGGACCCGGCTTCGCCTTCACCGGACGCGCCGCCTTACGCGGAACCGCCGCCACCGGCACCTCCTCCTCACTCTTACGCTGCACGGGAGGCTTCACCGGCACCGGCTTGTCGATCAGAAACTCCGGACCCGACAACACCGGCTCCACCGGCTCCGGCGCCACCGGCGCCACCTTCTTAGGAACCGGCCCCTTCGGAGCGATCCGCAGATCACCGGGAGAGAAGGGCAACTCGTCACGCCCGAACTTCACCACCACCCACTCATCGGACACCGACGGATCCTCCAGACCCACCACCTGCCCGATCTGCCCGGAAATCTGCCCCGCCGACTCGGTGAACTGCACCCGAGGCTTACGCCCGGCCGCCAGCGCGTCCCGGATCTGCTGCAACTCGTCCGCGGTCAGCCCATTGGCCTGCACGCCTGCCGCCGTCATCACCCAACCACCTTCGTACGCCTGTATGAGAGCGGCTTCTTTCTACCAGCACCCACCGACAACACCCGCACACCACACCGAAGTGATCATGCAGAGCCCGGCAGACGCCCCGTCACGCAATACTCCCGACCCACCGGATCCCGCAACGTCGTCCAATCACCAGCCACCCGCCGCACCACCCTCGCACCCAACCCCACATGCCGCGCCACCTCGGCATCCACATCCACACACGCGAAATCCACATGCACCCCCGCCCGAACACCACCGGTGCGCTGCAGCAGCAGCCGGATCCCCATCCCGGCCGGACGCACCAGAAACGAGAACTCCGGAAGATCCGACAAACCCACCGGCCACCCCGTCACCGCCGACCAGAACCCCACCTCCCGCTCATACACCCCCGCCGGAACATCCAGACACAACTGATCCACCACACTCGCCCCACCCACCGGCCGCACCCGCTCGCCCTGCCACGACACCAGACAGAACACAATCCCGGCAGGGGAGCGGAACACCAGAACATCCCCCAGATCCGCCACCGCATCCGCCCCCAGCCCGGTCACCCACCCCGCCGCCTCCGCGATGTCATCGACATGCAGATCCAGATGCGCCCGCGCCGGACCATCCCCGACCACCTGCACCCGCAGACACGCATCACCCTCCACCGGCACCAACGTCGCAAACGCCCCACCAGCACGCCGCGCCGACAACGACCACCCCGTCACCGCCTCCCAGAACGGCTCCGCCACCCGCGACGGCGAATCCAGAAACCCCGTCACCCACCGCACGATCACAACCCCACCCGACCCGTCCGCAACGCCACACCCACATCCGGCCGCCCGAACCCCTCAGCCATCACCGCCGCCCCCTCCCACCCGTACTCCACCGCATGAAACGACACCTCCCACCGCCCCGACACGTCATCGACCACCGCAAACCGCGCATGCGGCGACCCCGCCTCCATCCGATGCACTAACGGCTCGTCGTCCTCATACGCCGGCCACCCCACACTGCCCGGATTCACCACCAGCGCCCCACCCGGCAACCGCATCGACCCCGCCACATGCGTGTGCCCACACAACAACAGCTCAAAGCCGCCTCCAACGCCGGCAGATTCCCATGAACATCCGAGATCACCGCGATACGCATCGCGCCATTACACCGGGAACCCGTTCTGAAACGCGAGCCGCTCATCCGCCCCCGCCGCCAACTCCTGCAGACAATCGTCCAGCGACAGGAACGCCTCCCACATCGCCACCCCCGACGCCACCGCGATCCGCCCGGTCAGCAACAGCTCCAAATCCTCGACCCGCTTCGCCTTCCACACCTTGTCCGCAACACTGACCAGCAGATCCTCCACCCCGACCCCAGCCGCACCCCACGACCCGTGCGTGCCCGCAAACCGCGCCAGCCGCTCCGGCACACCCCGCGCCGACAACAATTCCCGCCCGGCCGCCTCATGCCGTACCCCCGGCACCGACAACTCCTCCGGAAACACCACCTTGCCCACATCATGGGTCGCCGCCCCGAACAACACCGCCGCCCGGTCGAACACCACCTCCGGATGCGCGCCCGCCAGCCACCCCGTCAAATCCCACGCCACGTCATGCACCAACCGCAAATGCGCCGCCAACCGCGGCGGCGCCCCCAAAAGCTCCAGCAGCCGCGCCACCTCGCCCGGCAGATCCCGGTAAGTCACACCGACCAACCCGACTCCGCCGCCCACTCCTCAGCCACCACCGCCACCAGATCCACCACCGGATCCTTCACATCCGTATACAAACCAAGGTCCTGCGACACCGCCGCCGCCAACGCCACCTTGAACGCCCCATAAGCCGGAACCGCCGCCGGATGCGCCCGAAACCAATCCCGGAACAACAACGCCAACCGCTCATTCGGCGAACCCACCAACCGGCAATGCAAATTCACCGGCTCCAGCCCCCGAAAATTCCAATACCGCTTCACCCACAACTCCGGCGAATCCCCACAACCAGCCGGCACATGATCACGCTCATACGGCCGCCGAACAAACCCCAACCCCGCCAACGGCCCATCAAAAACCGCCGCCGCAACCTCCAGATCCACCACACTCACCTGCACATCAAAAACCGGCTTCGCCGCCATCCCCGGCACCGCCGTACTCCCGATGTGCTCCACCCGCACCGCCAACGGCCCCAACACCACCCGCAACCGCTCCACCAGCGCCGCACCACGCTCCCGCCACCCCGCATCAGACGCAGCGACAAACCCCAAAGAACCAGACACCCCAAACCCCTCATCCGGTACGCCCACCGCGCCCCACAAAATCAACCCGGGGGAGTAACCCCAGCCCACACCAAGTCGCAGACCCTACACCGAACGACCCACACCAATGCCCCGACGCTTTTCCACAGGCACCGACAGTGCTTTGATGAGAAAGCCAGTCACTGCGCAGCGGAACCGGAGGTGCCGCCCGGTGAGCGAGCACAACACCGACCCCGCCAGGCGCGCAGAAGACGCCGCCGACACCGCCGCAACGTCCGCCGACAACGCCCGAGCCGCCGCAGCCAAGGCAACCGCAGCAGCCGAGGAGACCGGCAAGAACCAAGCCGTCCTCGTACCGGCCGCACTGGGCGCCGTGACATCACTACTGGCCCTGTTCCTCGGAGTAGGCCTGACCGCCGACCGGATGCCCACCATCCTCAACGGCGGCACCGCACGCGAACTGATCATCACAGCCCTGATCCTGGCCGCAGCCGCCCTCGGACTCGGCCTGACAACCGCAACACTGCCGGCTCGCTTCCGCCACGCACGGGCCACCACAACCGCACTCGCACCGCTGACCCTGGTCGGCTCTCTGACCTGCGGCATCCTCGCAGCCTCATCAGCGTTCACCGACGGAGGCCGCCCCAACATCAGCAAGATCTCCCTGGTCGCGGAAGGCGACCACCACGCCGTGCTGTCGTTCACCGTGACCGCAACCGGAGTCCGCCACGACAACCTGCTCCGAGCCTTCGCAATCTGGGTCCCGACACCCCCGACCAGCGCCTCCACGGCACCCACCGCCCCCGGATCCGGCCCAGCGCCACCAGCCACGACCGTGCCCTTCTACCAGGCAACCCTCCGCCCCGACGACAACGGCGAAATTCTTCACGAGGTGACCGTCCTGATAGAGCGCCAACCAGCGGCACACTTCCTGCGAATCCAGATCTACTGGGATTCCACAGCAAACACTCCACCCACCGATCCCACGCCGAGCACGAGCGGCCCGCAGATCATGACCCCGATCACACCGCCACCCCCGGTCGGCGCCCAGTGCGGAAACCAGGCACAAGCCGCCGAGGCAGCCGCCTGCGCCGACATCCTCCTCACCGCAGAGGTACCGCCGTCCCCCTCATGACGACAGAAACGCCACCGCGGTCTCGACGATCGACGTGAACTCCACGGGGGAGACCCGCGCCACCAGAACCCGCCCCACCTCGTCCGGCACCGGATGCGTCGCCCGCCAGAACGTGAACACCAGCACCAGATCACCATCGAGATACCGGTAACCCGATACATTGTCGACGATCTCAGTCCACTCGAAGAACCGGTAACCACTCCGGAACCCGCCACGATCCTCATCGAGCAACCGGAACGTCTCCTCCGGCGAACACCCCGGAAACGGCGCCACCGGAAACCGCCGCGCCGCCATCCGGAACGAATGACAGAACGACGGAACATACGCCGTGTTGTCATCCACCGTCAGCCGCCGGCCCGCCGCCCACAGGTCCACCACCCGCAACTGCGGCGAGACCAACTCACCGATCTCCACAGCAAAACGGTCCCGGTCACCGATCACACGTGTCATCAGCCGACAACCTACGCGCCACAGGGGAGTGCCAGACCCTCACCCACCGGCCAGCCGGACAACAAGCTCGGCCCACCCGCCCGCAATGACCGACCACGATCGATAACATCAGCCGATGCCGATCGACATCGTGTTCGAAACCCACGCGCTCAGCGAAGACAACGAACGCGGCATCGCCACCGGCTGGCTACCCGGCCGCCTCGGCGAACAGGGCCGCGCCGACGCCACCGCCATGGGCCACCGCCGCAGCAACGACGGCATCACCGCGGTGTTCACCTCAGACCTGCACCGCGCCGCTGAAACCGCACAGATCGCGTTCGCTCACACCGGCATCCCGATCCTGTACGACTGGCGCCTCCGCGAATGCGACTTCGGCACCCGCAACGGCACCCCCGCCGCCGACATCAAGAACGACCGCCTCGACCACTACGACCACCCGTATCCCGGCGGCGAAAGCCACCACCAGGCGATCACCCGGGTAGTTCGCCTGCTCACCGAACTGCCGACCAAATGGGCCGGCCAGCGCATCATGCTCATCGGTCATCTGGCCACCTACCGAGCCCTCGAACACGTGACCACCGGCCGAAGCATCCACGCCCTGCTCGCCGCCGACTTCACCTGGCAGCCCCAAAGCTGGGAATACCACCTACCCTGACCAGGCCGCCGGGGGAGCGCCGATGATCAACGGCATCCACAGCCCGATGGAGCAGCCAGGAATTCGCCGTCTGGCGGTACGCACCGAATCGGCGGCCCCGAGCGCTCTGCCCCCGAGTAGGGAGGTGGCCGACGCGTATCCGGCTGCCGAGAACGTCGTGGCAGCGAAACGGACGGCCGCCAGTTTCCTCACACGACGGCTCCTGTGAAACTTCACCCGCTGGGATGCAGCCGCGCACTCGGCATCGGTGCGGTAGAGCCCCTCCCGGTAACCGATATTTCCCAGGTCGATAATCGACATTATGTCAACTAGCGCTCGAGAGGGGCTCCGGCCGGCCCTTCCCCAGGGCGCCTCCGGAACCCGCGCGAACGTCCAGACCGTGAGCCGTCGCTCAGTACGGGAAAGCGAGTGCGATTGCCGTGCTGAGCGACGGCCGGGACCGTGAGCCGTCGGCCAGCACGGGAAAAGCGGGTCGATTCCCGCGCTGAGCGACGGCCCGCGGGCGCCCAGGACCATCAGCCGTCGCTCAGCACGGGAAAGGCAGGCGGATTACCTGGCTGAGCGACGGCTGGCGGTCTGGACGTTCGCCGTGCGCGGCTGGTGCGTGTGGGATGGCGGCCGGTGGAGGCTTCCCCGGTCGGTTGGGCGTCCCCTGCCCCGGGAGCGGCCGCGGCCGTTTGGCTGGGGTGGCCCCGGCTCGGTGCGTGTGGGCGTCTGAGATCGGACATTTGGCATGTTGTTGGTGCGGGCATCGTGAGAGATGCGTCTACCAGGACAAACTGTGCTTAATGCTGCATAATATGGCTTATGCAGCATTTGTCTATTGCTGAGTTGGTCGACGAGTTCCTGGCGGCCCGTGCTACGCGGAAACCCTCGGTGCATACGCTTGAGGCGTACCGCAGGGATCTGCATCTTGTGGTGGGGCTTGCTGAGCCCGCTCCGCTCACGGTGAGTGACCTCTCCCCTCGCGTTCTGCGCGGGGCTTTTGCCCGGTTTGCCGGGTCGCGCTCCCCCGCGAGCGTCTCCCGGGCCTGGTCGTCGTGGAATGCGTTCTTCACGTTTCTGGTCACTGAGCAGGTGATTCCGGGGAATCCGATGTCGGCGGTGGACAAGCCGCGCACGACGGCGCTGGTGCCGAAGCCGTTGCGGGGTGAGGACACGCCTGAGGTGTTGTTGCGGGCGGTGAGCACGGCTGATGACACGCAGCGTGATCCGTGGCCGGAGCGGGATGTGGTGGTGCTGGCGCTGGCGTTGTGTGCGGGTCTGCGGTTGTCGGAGATGCTGGCGTTGCGGGTGGGTTCGGTGAGTGGGCGGCCGGGTGAGCGGCGGGTGGAGGTGGCCGGTAAGGGTGGGCGGCCGCGGATGGTGCCGATCGAGGTGGGGCTGGATGCGGCGGTGGGGCGCTATCTGGACAGCCGGCGGGTGCGGTTCGGGCGGGTCGGTGCGACCGCTCCCCTGCTGGTGGATCGGCGTGGGGTGGCGTTGCAGCGGGGTGGTCTGCAGTATCTGGTGCGGTCGTGTTACCGGCGGGCGGGTGTCGGGGATCGGGTGCCTCGGGGTGCGCAGTTGCATGCGTTGCGGCATACGTTCGCGACGCGGCTGGCGGAGGACGGGGCGAACGCGTCGGAGATCATGCGGTTGCTGGGGCATGCGTCGTTGGCGACGTCGCAGTCGTATATCGAGGTGACGGCGGAGCAGCAGCGTGCGGCGGTTCAGGCGAATCGGACGAATCGTGTTTTGCGGGAGTTGGGGTGACGTGGGGTCTGCCAGAATCCTGGGGTATGAGCGAGGAGATGTTCAGCCGGCGGTCGCTGTTCGGGCGGGTGCTGCTGGTGGCCGGTGGGGTGGCGACGTTGACGACGTTGACCGGATGCCCGGGTGGCGACCAGGACGATGACGATGATGACGACGGCGGAGACGACGACGATTGAGTGCGATTTCTGGTACGGATGACGGCCACTCCCCTGCTGCGGGTGTGGCCGTCTTCGTTGATCACGTGGTGTGGGACATGGACGGCACGCTGATCGATTCGGCGCGGGTGGTGCCGGCGGCGTTCGTGCGGGCGGTGGCGGCGCTGGGTGGGCCGCCGGTGGTGGCGGCGGATGTGGTGGGTGCGTACTGGCGGGGTACGCCGGAGGTGATTCTGGCGTATCTGGTGGGGCGGGAGCTGTCGGCGGCCGAGTGTGACGTCTACTACCGGGAGTTGGAGGGTGTGTCGGTGTCCGCCTATCCGGGGGTGCCGGAGACGCTGGCGGTGTTGCGGGGTGCGGGGCTGCCGGTGGTGGTGTTCACCGGGGCGAGTGGCCGGTCGGCGCGGTTGTTGCTGGCGGCGGCGGGGATATCCGCGGATGTGATCGTGGGTGGTGACGAGGCGGGGCGGGCGAAGCCGGCGCCGGACGGGTTGCTGGTGGTGGCGGGTCGTCTGGGTGTGGGGACGGGCCGGTTGGTGCTGGTCGGGGATTCGCCGTTGGATCTGCGGTCGGCGCGGGCGGCGGGGAGTGTGAGCGCGGCGGCGGGGTGGGGTCACCTGTTCGATCCGGCGGAGCCGGCGGATGTGACTTTGGTCGATCCGCGGGAGGTGCTGGGGCTGCTGGGGTGACTTTAGTTGCCGACTTTCGGCAACTGTCGGCTGCTGGTGGTGCCGGGCAGGCTGTTCGGTATGCGGGTGTTGGCGTTGTGGGTGCTGGCGACGTGGTGTGCCGAGTGTGTGTGGGGTGGGTTCACGGTCGTCGACTATCCGGTGGTGTTGCTGTTCCTGGGGCCGCTGTATGGGAGTGTCGCGGTGCTGATCCGGGAGGTGGCGCGGCGCCGTGGTGGTGGCTGGCCGGTGATGGTGCTGCTGGCGGCGGCGTTCGGGTTGGTGCAGGCCGGGCTGGTGGATCAGAGTTTGTTCGATCGGGCGGCGTTGGCGGGCACGGAGTTCGCGGAGGCGTCCCGGGCTGCGCAGGCGACGTGGGTGCCGGGTCTGGGTTTCAGTGCTGAACAGTTGTTCGAGTTCGTGCGTAACCATGTGTGGCTGAGTGTGTGTGCGCCGATCGCGGTGGTGGAGGCCTGGTGTGGGCCGGCGGTGCGGCGGGAGCCGTGGTTGTCGCGGCGGGGTGTGGCCGGGCTGGCGCTGCTGTATGTGGTGGCGAGTCTGGTGAACTGGTCGGATTCGGGCCGGGTGGTGACGCCGGTGCAGGTGGCTGCGGTGGTGGTCGTGGTTGCGGGCCTGGTGGTGGCGGCGTGGTGGGTGTCTGCCCCGATGGTTGCGGCGGCGTCGTCGGGGTGGAGTCCGCTGGTGCTGGGTGGGTTGGTGCTGGTGGTCGAGGTGGCCTCGTGGTTCGCCGGTGGGGGCTGGCCGGGGTTGGGGTTGCGGGTGGCGGCGCTGGTGCTGGTGGTGGTTGTGGCGGTGCGGTGGGCGCGGTCGCAGCGGCAGGTGCTGGCGGTGTGGGGTGCCGGGCTGGTGGTGGCGGCGGGTGGGGCGTTTCTGGCTCCGCCTTATGCGGCGGCGGCGCCGTGGTTGATGGTGGTCAGTGATGTGTTCGGGTTCGTGCTGGTGGTGGGGCTGCTGGTGGTGGCGTGGCGGCGGTCGCGGGTTATCGGGGCGACAGGGGGCGGGGGTGTCGGGATACTGGCGCGGTGAATCAGGAGACTCCCTCTCAGGCTGTTCCGCATACCGTGAGTTCGCTGGCTGCTGATCTGCGGCGGTTGGGGCTGGCGGCCGGTGATGTGGTGCTGGTGCATTCGGCGTTGCGGTCGGTCGGGTTCGTGGTGGGGCATGTGCAGTCGGTGGTGCTGGCCTTGTTGGAGGTGCTGGGGCCGGACGGGACGCTGGTGGTGCCGACGCATACGAATTACAACTCGGATCCGGCGGGGTGGAGTAATCCGCCGGTGCCGGAGGCGTGGTGGCCGGTGATCCGGGGTGAGAATCCGGGGTTTGATCGGGTGTTGTCGCCGAGCCGGTGGGTGGGTGTGCTGCCGGAGAGTGTGCGGACGTGGCCGGGTGCGGTGCGCAGTGGTCATCCGCAGGTGTCGTTTGCGGCGGTGGGTGCGCGGGCGGCGGAGGTCGTGGCGTCGCATCCGGTGGAGGACGAGTTGGGTGACGGGTCGCCGTTGGGGGCGGTGTATCGGTTGGACGGCAAGGTGTTGCTGATCGGGTGTGGGCATGCCAACAACACGTCGATGCATCTGTCGGAGACGCGGCAGCCGGATCCGAAGCTGGATGAGAACGGGGCGGCGGTGCGGGATGCCGATGGTTCGGTGCGGTGGGTGACGTGGTCGGCGCCGGCCAGTGACTCGTCGGATTTCGAGGAGATCGGTGTGGCGTTCGATGCGGTGGGGCCGGTGTCGGTGGGTTTGGTGGGTGGGGCGGTGTCGCGGTTGATGTCGCAGCGGGCGGTGGTGGATTTCGCGACCGGCTGGATCCGGGACAACCGGGTGGCGGGGGCCGCTGAGGTGGCCGAGGGCTAGGGTGCGGCCCATGCGTGTTCCCGATTGGATCGACGACACCCGCAGTTCGTACGACACGGTGGCCGTGAGTTATGCGGACATGTTGCGTGGCCGGTTGGCCGAGGAGCCGTTTCAGCGCGGGATTCTGGGGTTGTTCGCCGAGCTGGTGCGTGGTCGTGGGCGGGTGGCCGATGTGGGGTGCGGGCCGGGGCGGATCACCGGTCATCTGCATGAGGCGGGTTTGGACGTGTTCGGGGTGGATCTGTCGCCGGGGATGGTGGAGGTGGCGCGGCGGGAGTTTCCGGGGTTGCGGTTCGAGGTGGGTTCGATGACGGCGCTGGAGGTGGCGGATGGGTCGCTGGGTGGGGTGCTGGCGTGGTTCTCGCTGATTCATGTGCCGGATGAGGCGGTGCCGGGGGTGCTGGCGGAGTTTCGTCGGGTGCTGGCGCCGGGTGGTGTGGTGATGATCGGGTTTCATGCCGGTGCGGGGGTGCGGCACAAGACCGAGGGTTATGGCGGTCTTCCGATGAATGTGTTGGTGCATCGGCGGTCGGTGGCGCAGGTGGCGGGCTGGTTGGGTGCGGCGGGTTTCACGGTGGAGGGTGAGCTGGTGCATCGTCCGGATCCGCAGACGGAGGGCGCGTTCGTTTTCGCGTACCGGTAGGTGAGGAAAGCCGGTAGGAAGCTGATGGAAGGTAGAAGGCCGGACCGCGATCACCGCGGCCCGGCCTTCGGTGTGTGGTGGGTCAGGCGAGGTTGAGGGTGACCTCGACGTTGCCGCGGGTGGCGTTGGAGTAGGGGCAGAGCTGGTGGGCGGCGTCGAGGACGGCTTTGGCGGTGGTTTCGTCGAGGCCGGGGAGTTCGGCCTCGATGGTGACGGACAGGCCGAAGCCGGTGCCGGTGGGCAGGGGGCCGATGCCGACGTCGACGGTGATGGCGGTGTCTTCGAGGGTGATCTTCTGGGCGGAGGCGACACGTTTGAGGGCGCTGTGGAAGCAGGCGGCGTAGCCGGCGGCGAAGAGTTGTTCGGGGTTGGTGAGGGCGCCGCCGGCGCCGCCGAGTTCCTTGGGGACGGCGAGGTCGAAGTCGAGGACGCCGTCGCTGGAGCGGACGTGGCCGTTGCGGCCGTCGCCGGTGGCGGTGGCTGAGGCGGTGTAGAGGGTGCTCATGCGGTGGTTCCTCCGGGAGGGGTTGGTGCTGTGCCGTTGGCGCGGTGCAGCAGGGTGTGGAGTTGGTGTAGTTCGTCGGTGGTGAGGCCGGTGGCGCAGGCGAGGGCGTGGGAGAGGTCGCCGATGTCGCTTTGGAGGTGGGTGCCGGTCTCGGTGGGGTGGATCCAGACGGTGCGCTCGTCGTGGGTGGCGCGTTCGCGTCGGATGTGGCCTTGGGTTTCGAGGCGTTTGAGTAGGGGGCTGAGGGTGCCGGAGTCGAGGCGCAGGGTGCGTCCGAGGTCACGGATTGTGGTGGGGCCGTCGTGCCAGAGGATGCGCATGACGAGGTATTGGGGGTAGGTGAGGCCGTGGGGGTCGAGGTGTGGCCGGTAGAGCGAGGTCATCGCCCGGCTGGCCGCATAGAGCTGGAAGCAGATCATCCGGTCGAGGGCGGTGCTTTCTCGCATGCCCGGAACAGTAGTGCGCAATTTAGTTGTGCACAACTGATTGGTGCCGCAGGTCACCACGTTGTGTGATCATGCGGCCATGGCGTCCATCCGCTTCCTGAAGCTCTCCCCCGCCACTCTGGCCGCGTTGCTCGCCGGTGACCTCGACGCCGCGAGCGCCGCCGCCGGGCATCCGCTGAGCCCGTTCCTGATCGAGGAGAACTGGCTGTGGGAGATCCGGCTCGACGACATCAGGCGTGATCCGGCGGCCGCGGACTGGATCGCGGCGGCGGTCATCGCCGAACCCGAAGGGGTGGTCGTCGGGCACGGCGGGTTCCACGGGCCACCCGACGGTGACGGGGTGGTCGAGGTCGCGTACACGGTGGCGCCGCAGTACCGGCTGCGCGGCTACGCGAAACAGATGCTGGCAGCACTGCTGGCCCGCGCCGACGGCGACCCGAGGGTCACCGCGGTACGGGCCAGCATCCGGCCGGACAACACCGGTTCGAAGAAGGTGATCGCCGGGTTCGGGTTCCGCAAGGTCGGCGAGCAGTGGGATCCCGAGGACGGGCTGGAGGACGTGTACCTGCGTACGGCGGGCTGAGCCGGGTCAGGCCGCGGCGGCCAGCCGCTGTCCGTGCACGTCGGTCACCGACAGGCGGGTGCTCATCGTGGAGCGTGCGGCGATCTGCGCGGCGTAGGCCGCCCGCCGCCGGGCCACGCAGCCGTCCTTGGCCGTCGGCGACTTCTTCTGCTCCATGTGGGTGTTGAGGCCGTCGCGCAGCAGGGCCAGGGCCTCGGTGCGCAGCTGCGACACCCGCGACTCGGTGACGCCCAGTTCGGCGGCGACCTCCGACAGCGGCCGCTCCTGCAGGAACGACGCCTCCACCACGTAGCGCAGCCGCTCGGGCAGGACCCCGACCGCGTCGTGCAGGTAGCCGAGGCGCTCGCGGTGCAACAGCATCTCCTCGGGGTTCAGTGAGGATTCGGTGACCATGTCCTCGGCGGTGCCGGCGGCGAAGCCCTGCAACGACAGGACCGCGGCGCGCTGCACGTCGTCGTCGACGCTGGACAGTTCACCGACGGCGACACCGAGCAGTTCGGCGAGCTCCTCCGGGGTCGGGGTGCGCCCGAGCCGGCGGGTCAGCTCCTCGCGGGCCACGTCGGCGCGGCGGGCGCGGGCACGCACCGAGCGGCTGGCCCAGTCCATGCTGCGCAGCTCGTCGAGCAGGGCGCCGCGGACCCGGACGGCCGCGAACCGGCCGAACGGGATCCCGCGTTCCGGATCGTAGGCTTGGGCGGCGGTCACCAGCGCGGCGTAGCCGGCCGACGCGAGGTCGTCGCGGTGCACGTGCGGCGGCACCTTGAACAGCATCTCGCGGACCATGTGACCGACCAGCGCCATGTTGTCGCGGATCAGTTCCTCCTGGGCCCGGCTGACAACGGCAGGAGTGGCGGCCTGAGGCTGAGCGGTCATTTCGATTCCCCCTGTGTCGGCTGACCGGCTGGCAGGGGGAACTTTTCGCGGCTACGGGTGCAACCGGCGGGCACTCTCGGTTGCTGCTTGGTTGCACCGAGAATTTTTCCTCAAGTGCGTCAGCCCTCCGGAAGCGCCTCCAGCGGGCCCTCCTGGGGGCCGGTCAGCACGGTCTGCTCGACGGCGGCCTTGTGCAGGTCGAGCGGGCCGCCCTCGGGCTCCTGCTCCTCCAGCAGGGCGAGCAGGACGTGGCCGGTGCCGACACGGTCGTGGCCCAGCCGCAGCGCCTCGCGGAAGGACAGCTCCAGGGCTTTACGGGCGTGGGCGTCGAACGGGATCAGCGGGGCCGGCTCGGACTCGCCGGGCAGCGCGGTGACCGCGGTGCGGATCTCGTCGAGGGTGCGGCCCTGGGCCAGGACGGCCTGGGCGGCCAGCCCGTCGGCCTGATCGAGCAGGCCGAGCACCAGGTGGCCGGGGCTGATCTCGGCGTGGCGCAGGCGGGCGGCGTGCGCCATCGAACCCACCACGGCGGCGCGGGCCAGATCGGAGTAACGGCTGAACCCCTGGGAGGCGTCCTGCTTGGGTGCCGGGACGAACCGTTTCTGGGCAGCCTGTTTGGTGACGCCCATGCTGCGGCCGATGTCGGTCCAGGAGGCGCCGGAGCGGCGGGCCTGGTCGACGAAGTGGCCGACCAGGTGGTCGGCGAGCTCGCCGAGGTGGTCGGAGAGGGCGACGGCGCCGGCGACCCGGTCCAGGGGGCTGTCGGGGTGGCCGGCGGTCACGGCGTGGATGAGGTCATCGAGACGAACAGTCATGCCGTCAACCTTAAGTTGACGACACGGCTGCCGTCAACTCAGAGTTGACGCTTGCGGCCGGCTTTGCCCATCGGCACCTCCGACAGGTCGACGGTCTGCGAGGTGATCCGCTTGAACCCGTACCCCCGCTCGGTCATCCAGGCCGCGGCCTTGGCCTCGGCCCGGGCCGTCACCTTCGGCACCTCCCGCTCGTCGTCGACCTGCTCGGCGAACCGGAAACAGAAGAACGGCCGGGCCGCGAGGTCGTAGGTCAGATGCCCGTCCTCGGTGTACTGCACCGCCAGGATGTCGGCATGGTCGGCGCCGGCCGCCATCAGCTGCGCCTTCTGCTGCTCGGACAGGTTGTCGAAGGACCCGCGGACGGTGACGCGGATCGTGCGGCTCGTGCTCATCGCGCCAGTATCTTGCCCACGCTCACGACGGGCGAACGAATTCCGTGGCCCCGCGCAGCCGCGTCGACAGCAGCTTGGCCGCCCGGGTGGTCGTCAGCCGCAGATCCGGCGGCCGCGACAGCCCCAGCGCGGCCAGGCTGGCCGCCGGGATCAGCGCCGGATCCAGCCCGTCCCGGCGCGCCACCAGCACCCCCAGCTCGTAGCGGCTGATCGCGTCGGCGCCGGCCACGTTCAGCACCCCGGCGTGATCGCCGGCCGCCAGCTCCAGCAGCGCGTCGGCCAGGTCGTCGACGTGCACCGGCTTGCGCACCTCGTCGGTGAACAGCGCGCCCCGCACCCGCCCGGCGATCAGGTCGTGGGTGAGGACCTCGTGCGCGCCACGGCCGTCGCCCAGGATCAGCGAGGTACGCACGACCGCCGCACCCGGATCGATGGCCCGCACCGCGGTCTCGGCGGCCGCCTTGGCCGCCCCGTAGGCGTACACCGGATCGGGCAGCGCGTCCTCGTCGTACTCCCCCAGCCGGCCGGAGAAGATCGCGTCACTGGACACGTGCACCAGCCGGATCCCGGCCGCGGCCAGCGCGACGTGCGCCGCGCCGTCGGCGGTGGCCGGCCAGTCGTTGCGGTCCCGGCCGGCCGCGGTGTGCACGATCGCGTCCGGCGCCACCTGCGCGATCACCCGGCGCACGTCGGCCGGGTCACGGATGTCCAGGCGCACCGTGGCCGTCGGCGCGCCCGCCGACACAAAGGTGCCGACCGGATCCCAGCCCGCGGCGGCGGCCCGGGCCATCACCCGCCGGCCCAGCGAGCCGGTGCCACCGGTGACGAGCAGCCGTCCGATCATGCCGACACCCTAGTGCGCAGGGAGACGTCGCGGACGCTGAGCCACAACAGGACCGCGCCGCCGGCCACCGCGGCGGCCGTCACCGCCAGCACGCCCGGCGCCCCGGACACGCCCGGGTCGACCAGCGGCAGGTCGAAGAAGCCGGTCATCGTCCCGCCGCCGGTCAGCAGCAGCGCCGCCGGCAGCAGCACCAGCACCCCGCCGCTCTCCCACCGGTAGAAACCGGTCGCGGTGAACGCCCCGGCCACCAGGCACAGCGCCAGCATGCACAGATACGCCACGAAGATCAGCGGGTAGTCGCCACTGCCGAAGATCCGCTGGTCCTGGAGGTTGCGGGTCCAGCCGGCCGCCCGGTACAGGGCCGCCTCACCCGCATACACGCCGGTGATCAGGCCGGCCAGCACCACCGCGGTCACCAGCTGGAACACCGGGTACTGGACGGCGAACTCGCGCCGGGTACGGCCGTGCGCCACCACCGTGGACAGCAGCCCCGCCGCGCCGTAGCCGTAACCGGCGGCCAGCCAGAACACCACCTGCCCGGCGATGTCCACCGCCGACAGGGTGACCGGCCGCCACAGCGCGAACACCGGCACCACCAGCACGGCCAGCAGATAACCACCGGCCAGGAACAGCAACAGGAACACCAGGTGCTCCGTGGTCAGGAAACGCAGGATCGGCCAGCGGCTCACGCGGCACCTCCGGTCAGGTGGATGAACAGGTCCTGCAACGCCACCGGGCCCAGCTGCAGCCCGTACCGGCCGGCCAGCGAGCGCCGCTCGTCGTCGAGGTCACCGAACACGGTCACCTCCTTGGTCGGGCCCAGCTGCCGCTGCGCCAGCACGGTCAGCCCGAACACGAAATCGTCGACCACGGCGTGCGGCCCGGTCACCGACACACCCCGCGAGCGCAGCTCGTCGACGTCGGCGCGCAGCAGCAGCCGGCCCTCGTGCAGGATCAGCACCTGCTCGAACAGCGGGCTCTGCTCCTCGATCAGATGCGTGGACAGGATCACCGTGCGGGGATGGGCCACGTAGTCGCGCAGCAGCTCGTCGTGGAACAGCTGCCGGCCGGGCGCGTCCATGCCCAGGTGGGCCTCGTCGAACATGGTCAGATCCGCCCGCGACGCCAGGCCCACCACGATCCCGAACGCCGAGCGCTGCCCCCGCGACAGCGTGCGCAGGGTGCGCTTGCGCGGCAGCGCGAACCGGTCCATCAGCTCGGCGGCATAGCGGGTGTCGAAACCGGGGCGCAGGATCGCGGCCATCGCCAGGATGTCGCGCAGGCTGTCGGTGGGATCGCCGGGGACGCCGTCGTCGCGGATCAGGCAGATCCGGCTGGTGGCGCGCAGGTTTTCGAAGATCGGCAGGCCGGCCAGCGTGGCCGTACCGCCGGAGGGTTTGCGAAATCCCGCCAGGGCGGACAGCAGGGTGGTCTTGCCGGCGCCGTTGCGGCCCAGCAGGCCGTAGATGCGCCCGGCGCTCAGGTCGAGGTCGAGGGGATGCAGGGCGGTGGTGTCACCGAACCGGACCTGCAGGGCACTGGTGCTGATCATCGGCTGTCTCCCGGGATGAGCTGATGAAGGCGGGCCACGATGTCGGCGACCGGGACGCCCAGAGCCCGGGCCTCGGCGGCCATCGGCTCGAGCACCTCGGCGAAGAACCGCTCCCGCCGGGACGTGCGGATCTGCTCGCGTGCGCCGGCGTGCACGAACATGCCCACACCACGGCGCTTGTAGATCACGCCCTCGTCGACGAGCTGCTGGAACGCTCGGGCGGCGGTCGCCGGGTTGATGCGGTAGTAGGCGGCGTACTGATTGGTCGACATCACCTGGTCGTCGGCGGCCAGCACCCCGCGCAGCACGTCGTCCTTGATCTGGTCGGCGATCTGCCGGTAGATCGGGCTCCGGTCGTCGAACACCCCAAGGCTCCCTGGTTCTTCGGTCAACCAACTAACCATAGAACATGCGGAAGCTTAATTCACGGCCCGAACATGCCGAATGAGGGGCATGAAGAACTTGACCATCGGAATGCGGCTGGGTGCCGGATTCGGCGCCGTTGTGCTCGCCATGGTCGCGCTGGTGGTCGTCGGCGTGGTCCAGGTAAACAAGATCAACAACGAGCTCAGCATCATCAACGACCAGAACGCCGTCAAACAGCGCTACGCGATCAACTTCCGCGGCAGCGTCCACGACCGGGCCATCTCCCTGCGTGACCTGGTCTACTCCGTCGACGACGCGGGCGTGGCCAAGGCCAAGGACGAGATCGCCGCCCTCGCCGCCAAGTACGCCGAGTCCGAGACGAAGATGAACAAGATCTTCGCCGACGACAGCCTGGTCAGCGCCGACGAGAAGAAGGCCTTCGACGGCATCAACGAGATCCAGGCCAAGACCAACCCGATGGTCGAGCAGGTCACCGCCCTGCGCGAAGCCGGCAACACCGCGCAGGCCATCGCCCTGCTCAACGAGGCCAAACCGGCCTTCAGCGCCTGGCTGAAGTCGATCAACGTGCTCATCGACCTGGAAGAGGCGATGAACCAGGGCGAGACCGCCACCGCCCGCAGCACCGCCGAGAACTTCAAGATCCTGATGATCGTGCTGCTGGCCGCCGCCGTCGTGCTCGCCGCCGCGGTCGCCTGGTGGGTCACCCGTACCATCACCCGGCCCCTCGGCGAAGCCGTCGACGTGCTCGCCGCCGTTGCCGACGGCGACCTCACCAAACGCCTCGACGTGCACTCCGCCGACGAGGTCGGCCGGATGAGCACCTCGATGAACGCCGCCCTGCAGTCCATCGGCACCGCCCTGAGCAGCATCGCCGCCGGCACCGACACCCTGTCGACGGCCAGCGAGCACATGGGCCGGCTGACCACCCAGCTCGCCGACGGCGCCAAGGAATCCTCCCGCCAGGCCGACGTCGTGGCCGCCTCCGCCGACGAGGTGTCGCGCAACGTGCACACCGTCGCCGCCGGCAGCGAGGAGATGGGCGCCTCCATCCGCGAGATCTCCACCAGCGCCGCCGAGGCCGCCACCGTCGCCTCCCGCGCGGTCGCCGCCGTGCAGACCACCACCGCCAGCGTGTCGCGCCTCGGCGAATCCAGCCGCGAGATCGGCGACGTCGTCAAAGCGATCACCAGCATCGCCGAACAGACCAACCTGCTCGCCCTCAACGCCACCATCGAAGCCGCCCGCGCCGGCGAGATGGGCAAAGGCTTCGCCGTCGTCGCCGGCGAGGTCAAGGACCTGGCCCAGGAGACCGCCCGCGCCACCGAGGACATCGCCCGCCGCGTCCAGGCCATCCAGGCCGACACCGCCGGCGCCGTGCACGCCATCACCGAGGTCGCCGAGGTCATCGAGCAGATCAACGACTACCAGACCACCATCGCCTCCGCCGTCGAGGAGCAGACCGCGACCACCCAGGAGATCAACCGCAGCGTCGGCGAGGCCGCCAGCGGCTCCAGCACCATCGCCGCCAACATCGGCACCGTCGCCACCGTCGCCCGCGACACCACCGAACTGGTCAACCAGTCCCAGCGCGCCGTCGGCGAACTCGGCCAGGTCACCGGCGACCTCAAGGCCCTGGTGTCACGCTTCCGGTTCTGACAACGACAGCACCGTCGTGGCCGGCGCCTTCGCGGGCGCCGGCCACGACGCGTTTCACGATCAAAGACCATCATCCGGTACGGGCACGCCGGCAACCGTGGCCGTCCCCACGCGTCTTTCGGGCGCAGGACGGCCCCTTTTGTAGACTCCGGGTCCGCCCACCGCGCTCGAACGGACACCACGTTGACGACCTGGACCACCCGCCCCGAAACCGCCGCGGACATCCCGGCGATCCACGGCATCGTCGCCGCCGCGTTCCCCACCGCCGACGAAGCCCACCTGGTCGACGCGTTACGCACCGACCCCGCCGCCTGGATCGACGGCCTGTCCATGCTCGCCGTCGACCCCGGCGGCACCCCGGCCGGGCACGCCCTGCTCACCCGCTGCCACATCGACGGCGAACCCGCCCTGGCCCTGGCCCCGTGCGCGGTCCTGCCCGCCGCCCAGCGCACCGGAGCCGGAAGCGCCGCGATCCGCGCCGTCCTGGCCGCCGCCCGCACCCGCAACCAGGAGAACCTGGTCGTGGTCCTGGGACACGCCGGCTACTACCCGCGGTTCGGCTTCACCCGGGCGTCGGCCGCCGGGATCACCGCCCCCATCGAGGTCCCCGACGAGGCGTTGATGACCCTGGCCCTCGACCCAGCCCGCCCCACCCCCACCGGAACGATCCGCTGGGCATCCGCCTTCGGCATCTGACCCCCGCATCAGCCCGGCGGCCGCGTTTCGGCCCCAGGCACCGGATCAGCTCGCGGGGTAGCCACGCGACCCTGCGTAGCCGTACCGAAAAAAGGAGTTTCAAGGTTTGACGATCGCCAGAATCGTGTCGAGGGCCTTCAACTTCCCGGCACCCGTGCCGAGCAACCCGTCCGGGATGATCAACTCGTCGAGGCCCAGCTCGCGATAGCCTTCCACGGTCGCCGCGATCGCCGACGGCGAACCACCGAAGACCGGCGCCCCCAGATCCGCCGGCACCGGACCGTCGACCACCACCAGCGCCTGCGCGGTCCGTTTGACCGCCTTCGGGTCGCGGCCCACCGTCGCGCAGTGCCCGTCCAGCACCGCCGACTTGTGGGCGATCACCTCCGGCAGGCCCCACGCGTTCCACTCGTCGGCGTACTCGGCGACGACTTTCAGCATCCGCTTCTCGCCCTTGGCGCCGATCAGGATCGGCAGCGGGTCCTGGACCGGTTTCGGATCGCAGGTCGCACCGGTCAGCTGGTAGTGCTCGCCCTGAAAATCGGTCACCGGAGTACGCAGCAGCCCGCGCATCACCTGCAAGGCTTCGACGAACCGGTCCAGCAGCTGCCGGACCGGCGGCAGGCCGATGCCGTACTGCGCGTGCTCGTTGACCTGCCAGCCCGCACCGACACCCAGCACGAACCGGCCACCGGTGATGTGGTCGACAGTCGCGGCCATGTTGGCCACCACCGCCGGATGCCGGTAGGTGTTGCCGTACACCAGCGTGCCGACACGCACCCGCGGCACCGCCGCACCCAGCGCCGCCACCAGCGAACCCGCCTCCAGCACCGGCAGGTCCACCGGCTCACCGACCGGCTTGTTGGCCATGAAGTGGTCAGCGATCCACACACCGTCCCAGCCGGTGCCGGCCGCATGGGCGGCCACATCGAGGATTTCCGAGTACGGCTGGGCGGCGCTGGGCCAGATCGAGAGTCGCATGCCGGCAACCATGCCAGACCGGACGCAGGACCTGATGCCCGGTTAACTTAGGATGCCCGCCATGCGGGTGGACGGGGAGACGGCGGTCATCCCCCTGCGGGCGATGACCGCGGGTGAGATCCTGGACGCGGCGGTCGCGCTGTTGCGCCGGCACGCCGCGCCGCTGCTCGCCCTGTCGCTGACGCTGGCCGCCGTGGAGCAGCTGATGCTGGCGCAGCTGCGCACGTTCGCCGCGCTGAACCCGCCGCTCTACTACTGGCGGATCAACTCCGAGGACATCGACTGGGTGCCGGTGGTCGCGGCCGGCCTGGCCAGCGAGGCGTTCATCATCGCGATGCTCGGCGCGGTCGCCGGCGCCGCCGCCGGCCCGGCCCTGCTCGGGCGCCGCATCGGCAACCGGGAGCTGTTCGCCCGGGTCCGGCCGCTGCCCGCGCTGCTGCTGGCCGTGACGCTGGCCGCGCTCACCTTCGGCGCCGCGATCGCCGGATTCCTCGGTGTGATCTTCGTCTACGGGCTGGCCGGGCTGGCGACCGTGGTGCTGACCGTGGACCGCACCGCCAACCCGTTCACCGCGATGGGCCGCGCCGTCGGCCGCGCCACCCGCGGCGGCATGCGCGGAGCGCTGCTGCGGCTGCTCGGCTACCTGGTGTGGCTGGCGATCCGGCTGGCCCTCGGCAGCGGCTGGGTCATCGCGGCGAGCACGGTCACCTCGGTCGCCGGCTGGACATGGTGGCTCGACTGGGCGGTCCCGGTCGCCTGGGCGATGGCCAACGCCGTCGCCTACGCCGCACTGGCCTGCCTGGACGCGGTGCTGCTGCTGGAGATCCGGGTCCGCACCGAGGGCCTGGACATCTCGGTCAGCCGGGCCCGCAGCCTCGGCCGGGACCCGGCGGCCGCCCTGGTGGTGCGCCGGTGAGAGGCTACGACGACTTCGTCGGCGACATCTTCACGATCATCCCGCCGGCCGTGCTGCTGCTGGCGCTGCTGGTGGTCACCGCGCTGATCGCCGCCGGCTGGTACTGGTTCCCGGCGTGGATCCCGCGGCGGCTGCCGCGGCTGCGGTTCCCGCGGTTCAGCCTGCCGAAACGCCGCCGCCGCAAGGCCAAGCACGGCACCGAGCCGGCCACCCGCCCCACCCGGCGCGCCAAAGCCGACACGACACCTGCCGCGGCCCGCGGGTCGCTTGCCGACCGGCTCGCCGCCGAGGGCCGCTACGCCGAAGCCATCCGCGAACGGCTGCGTGACACCGTCGCCGACCTGACCCGCGCCGGGCTGCTCACTCCCGAGCCGGGCGACACCGCCGCCGAACTGGCCACCGCGGCGAGCGCCGGCCGACCCGCCGTCAGCCCCGCCCTCGACGGCGCCACCGGCCTGTTCTCCGAGGTCTGGTACGGCCATCGCCCCGCCGGCCCGCCCGAGGACGAACGGATGCGCCACCTGACCGCCGAGATCCGCGACGGCCTCGGAGGCCCGCGATGAGACGCTGGATGCGCGCCGCGATCCCGTTCGCCGCCCTGACCGCCCTGATCACCGGCACCCTGATCGTGCACGCCGTCGAAACCCCGGACGACGACGACCCGGACTACCTGGCCCCGCAGCAGGTCCACGGCATCAGCGGCGGCACCCTCGCCGAACGGCTGCGCGCCCGCGGCATCACCATCGACCGGGCCGCCACCACAGCGGAAGCCGTCGACCTGCTCAGCGGCACCCCGGTCACCGTCTTCGTCACCACCCCCGACCTGGCCGACCTGACCCGCCTGCGGACCCTGCCGGCCGGCAGCCACCTGATCGCGGTCAACCCGTCCGCGTCGGCCCTGCTGCGCAGCGGCTGGCCCGCCGAGGTCAGCCGCACCTACTGGAACACCGGCGTCGCCGACCCGATCTGCGGCGACCAGATCGCCGTCGCCGCCGGGCCGGCCGCCGTCCGCAAAACCGAGTACGTCGTCACCCGCGGCGGTGTCTGCTACAACGGCGCGGTCGCCACGTTCCCGGTCAACCAGTACACCGTCACCGTGGTCGGCTCCCCCGACCCGTTCCGCGACGACCGGATCGCCGAACACGGCAACGCCGCCCTCGCCGTCGGGCTGCTCGACCGGCACGACCAGGTGATCTGGCTCGACGTGCACGAACGCGACAGGCCGAGCCCCGCACCGACCACGCCTCCCACCCGTCCCACCGAACCCACCGAGGCGTTCACCCCCACACCCGGCGGCACCGAATCCTACGAGCCGTGGGACAACGGCGACGGTGAACCCGGCGGCCCCGGCAACGGTCAGGGCAACGGCAACGGCCAGGGCAACGGACCGGGACAGGGACAGGGGGAAGGCGAAGGGGAAGGACAGAGCACCGGGGGCCTGCCCGACGACCCGCTGCTGCAGAGCCTGCCACCGGCCCTGCTGGCCACCCTGATCCTGCTCGCGCTGATCCTGCTCGCCCTGGCCGCCGCCGCAGCCCGGCGCCTCGGCACGCCGGTCGCCGAACCGCTGCCGTCCAAGGTCCCCGCCAACGAGACCATGCTCGGCCACGCCCGCCTCTACCAGCGCGCCCGCGCCCGGCAGGCGTCGCTGGACATCCTGCGCGCCAACGCCCGCCGCCGGCTCACCACCCACCTCGCTCTGCCCCCGAACGCCGACAGCGAACAGATCGCCACCCACGCCGGCCTGCCGGTCCGCTACGTTCGCGACATCCTCGACGGCGACGCACCGGCCAGCAACGCCGACCTGGTCGAGGCCGCCACCCTGCTGCAACGCCTGGTCCGCGACGTCACCACCCCACCACCGGTTGAAGGAGAGCAGTCGTGACACCCGATTCCCACCAGGCCCGCGAAGCACTGGGCCGGCTGCGCGCCGAGGTCGGCAAAGCCGTCGTCGGCCAGGACGCGGTCGTCGGCGGGGTGCTTGTCGCACTGCTCTGCGGCGGCCACGTGCTGCTCGAAGGCGTCCCCGGGGTGGCCAAGACACTGCTCATCCGGGCCCTGTCGACAGCCCTGGACCTGGACACCAAACGCGTCCAGTTCACCCCCGACCTGATGCCCGGCGACGTCACCGGCTCACTGATCTACGACGCGCACAGCGCCGCGTTCAACTTCCGGGCCGGGCCGGTGTTCACCAACCTGCTGCTCGCCGACGAGATCAACCGGACCCCGCCGAAAACCCAGGCCGCCCTGCTGGAAGCCATGGAGGAACGCCAGGTCACCGTCGACGGCAGCCCCCGCCCGCTGCCGCAGCCGTTCCTGGTCGCCGCCACCCAGAACCCGATCGAGTACGAAGGCACCTACCCCCTGCCCGAAGCGCAACTCGACCGGTTCCTGCTGAAACTGTCGGTGCCGCTGCCGCAACGCGACGAGGAACTCAACATCCTGCGCGCCCACCACCACGGCTTCGACCCCCGCGACCTGAAATCGGTCGGCATCACCGCGGTGGCCGGGCCCGCCGACCTGATCTCCGGCCGGTACGCCGTGCAGCGCGTCGCCGTCGCCGAACCGGTGCTGGCCTACATCGTCGACCTGTGCCGGGCCACCCGGACCGCCCCGGCCCTGGAACTCGGCGCGTCCCCGCGCGGCGCGACCGCCCTGCTGGCGGTCGCCAAGGCCAACGCGTGGCTGCACGGCCGCGACTACGTGCTGCCCGACGACGTGAAAGCGTTCACCGTGCCGACGCTGCGCCACCGGGTGCGGCTGCGCGCCGACGCCGAACTCGACGGCGCCACCGTCGAAGGTGTGCTGGCCGCGGTCCTGGCCGCCGTGCCCGCACCCCGCTGATGATCACCCGCCGGTTCGCGGTCCTGCTCGCCCTCGGGCTGCCGTTCACCGCCCTCACCCCACAGCCGTGGTACGCGCTGGCCGCGATCCTCGGCGGGGCGCTGCTGCTGGCCCTGCTCGACGCGGGCATGGCCGGCTCGCTGGCCGGGCTGCGGCTGCGCCGCGACGGCGACCGGACCGTCTGGCTCGGCGGCAGCGCCCGGGTCATCCTGACCGTCGCCAACACCGGACACCGCACGGTACGGCTGCACCTGCGCGACAGCTGGGTGCCGTCCGCCGGCGCCGGCCCACTGTTCCACACCGCCGTGCTGCGCGAGGGCAGCGAACACTCGGTCACCACCACCCTGACCCCGACCCGCCACGGCGACCGCCCGGCCGTACGGGTCACGCTGCGCTCGGCCGGCCCGCTCGGACTGGCCTACCGCCAGCGCCGCCGCACCTGGAACGAACACCACACCCCCGCCTGGTCGCTGCGGGTGCTGCCGAGATTCCCGTCGCGGCGGGTGCTGCCGGAAAAACTGGCCCGCCTGCGTGTCGTCGACGGCAGCGTCGTCACCCGCGGCCGCGGCCACGGCACCGAATTCGACGCGCTACGCGAATACGTGATCGGCGACGACGTCCGCTCGATCGACTGGCGGGCCAGCGCCCGCGCCCACGACGTGGTGGTGCGCACCTGGCGCCCGGAACGCGACAGGCGGGTGTTCTGCATCCTGGACACCGGCCGCACCTCGGCCGCGCTGATCGGTGACGCCCCACGCCTGGACGCCTCGATCGACGCCGCCCTGCTGCTGTCGGTGCTGGCCACCCGCGCCGACGACCGGGTCGACCTGCTCGCCCTGGACGCCAAGGTCCGCACCAGGGTCGAAGGCGGCGGCCACCGCAGCAAACTGCCGCGGCTCATCGACGCCATGGCCAGCCTGCACCCGCAGCTCGCCGAAACCGACTTCACCCTGCTCGGCCAGGAGATGCTGCGCCGCGACCGCAAACGCGCCCTGCTGGTGATCTTCACGGCGCTGGACACCGCCCCGATGATCGCCGGGCTGCTGCCCCTGCTGCCGAAACTCACCGCCCGGCACAAGGTGATCGTCGCCGCCGTCCGTGACCCGCTGGTCAGCCGCCTGGCCGAACTGCCCGACCTGCCCGGGCCGGGCGACGTGCACCGGGCCGCGGCCGCCCAGCGGGTGCTCGCCGACCGTGACCGGGTCCGGGACGTGCTGGCCCACTCCGGGGCGACCGTCGTCGACGCCGACGCCGACACGTTCGCCGGGCAGGTCGCCGACGTCTACCTGCTGCTGAAGGCCTCCGGACGGCTCTGAGCCGTCCGCCCCCAGACCAGCGCGTAGCCGAGGAACAGCAGCCACAGCACCGCGCCGATCCCGACCCGCAGCGCCGCGGGCAGCGGCGACGGCGTCACATAGGCCTCCAGAATGCCGGACACCAGCAGGATGAACACCAGCCCCACCGCGACGATCATGCCTTCGCGCGCCCAGTGCACCAGCGACTCCCGGCGGGTCATCACCGGCCCCGGCGCGATCCACGACCAGCCGATCCGCAGGCCCACCCCGCCACCGATGAAGATCGCGGTCAGCTCCAGGAAACCGTGCGGGGCGATGTAGGTCAGATAGATGTCGCCGGCCCCGGCGTCGAACATCGCCGCACCCATCATCGCGATGCTGATCAGGTTGGTGGCCAGCAGATAGAACACCGGCAGGATCAGCACCCCGGAGGCCAGGCACTGGGCGGCCAGCATCGCATTGTTCACGAACACGGCGCTGAAGAACGTCTCCGCCCGGTACTCGCTGTAGTAGCCGACGAAGTCCTGAACCAGCCGCGCCTCGTCCGGGTGCGCGCCGAACCACTGCTCCAGCACGGCCGGATACCGCTGCACATACTCGATCAGCCCCCACGCCGCGCCGACCATCACCACCATCACGGTCAGCCACCACCAGCGCGTCCGGTACAACGCGGCCGGCAGCCGCACGGCGAAGAACGCGGCGACCGGCCGCCACGACATCCGCTCGCTGCGGTTGATCGCCGCCCGCCCGGCCAGCACCAGCCGCGACAGGTCGGCCAGCACCACCGCGTCCGGGGTGCGGCTGCGCACGATCGACAGGTGGGTCGCGGCCCGCTGATACAGCAGCACCATCTCGTCGACCTCAGCCGGATTCAGCCGGCGGCGCCCGGCCAGCACCTCCAGCCGGCGCCATTCGCCACCGTGCTCGGCCACGTACGCATCGAGATCCACCCTCGCAGAGTAGAGGGCCGATCGTGTTGACTGTCCGGGTGCTCACCACCGCCGAAGCCGTCGAGATCGACGTGCGCCCCGCCCGGCTCGGGTCCCGCGCCATCGCCCTGATGTTCGACATCCTGATGCAGGCGATCGTCTTCGGCTTCCTGACCGCGCTGTACTACATCGTCACCGACATGCTGCCCGAGGCGTACGCCGATCTGCTGCGCCCGGACACCGCCTACCTGATCGGTATCGCGATCGTCGCCGTCGGCTACCCCACGACCGCCGAGACCCTCACCAACGGCCGCAGCTTCGGCAAAATGATCATGGGATTGCGGGTGATCCGGGAGGACGGCGGCCCGATCCGCGCCCGGCACGCGTTCACCCGCGCCCTGGTCGGCCTCGCCGTCGAATGGCCCGGGCTGCTGCTGCCGCTGGTCACCTGGGCCGGCAGCCTGGCCACCATGATCGCGTCCCGGCGCGGCCGCCGCCTCGGCGACCTGGCCGCCGGCACGCTGGTCGTGCACGAACGCCGCCCGGTCCCCTGGAACCTGGTCCCCGGCATGCCCGCCGGCCTGGCCCTGTGGGCCGCCGACGCCGACCTGTCAGCCGTCGACGACGACCTGGCCGAGGCGATCCGCCAGTTCGCCGCCCGCTCGATCAACTTCGCCGAACCGTACCGGTCCATCCTCGGCCAGAGCCTGCACGCCGAAGTCAAAGCCAAGGTCACCCCACCCCCGCCGTCCGGCACCCCACCATGGCTGTTCCTGGTCGCGGTCCTCGCCGAACGCCGCCGGCGTTCCGCCGTCCAGCTCGCCGCCACCAGGGCGGTCACCCAGCGGGTCCTTCCGGGCTTCGGTCAACTCCCGGCAGGCACCCGCAGATAACCCCATCTATTTGGTACGGCTACCCGAACCCGCCACACACGAGAGGCAGTCACACCCGCCCGGACATCCCGCCAGCCGACCCGGCCCGCCCGCCGATCTCGAGAACCTCCTTCTCGCAGCTCACGACGACCCCACCCGGCCGGTCCAGACGCGCCGCACGCACCGGCCACCGCCCGCCGGCCGGCTCGGCGAAGTTCACCCGCACCCCGTCCTGGCCGGCTCCGCACGACACGAACGTCAGGCACGCGCCGTCGGGCACCAGGTCCTCACCCCGCGGAAGATCCGCTATCGCACCCCACGAGCCGGCCATCGACTCGAACTCCCTTTCACGGTCGGCGCCCCGCAACCGCGACGCCTCCCACGCCCGGGTCCCGGCCCGGGCCAGCGGTGTCACCAGCTGTTCCAGCGCCACCTGCCCGACATGCCCGGAGAACCGCACCCGCCGGATGTGCAGCATCGACTCGCGAAACTCCAAGGCCGCAGCCGAAGCCGCCCCCACCGCCCGGCGCGCCGGCGCACGGTCCGGTTTGCGCTGCCGCCACGGAGCAACCTGATCCTCGACCGCACGGGCGGCCCGCGACAGGTGCCACTCCCGGTCGTCGAACCAGACCGTCACCGGCCCACCGGAGAGCAGCCCCGCCCCGCCGATCCGGATCTCCCCACCGCTCAGCCGCAGCCCGACGGCGTCCCTGCTGTCGAAGACCGCCCGGGAAACCGGCATCTGCAGATGGAACTCACCAGCCCCGTCCGCGAACACCCGCGCCGCCCGCACCCGTACCGAACCGGAGAATCCGTTCCCGGCCCGCTCGATCTGCACCAGCTGGGCCGTCGCCCGCCCCAGGTCGTAGTCGTCTTCGAGCCCGGCCACCGCTACCGGGAGCACACTCGCGCAGACCTGCCCCGCCGAGTCGCGGTAGTAGAGCGGACGCTCCGGCACCGGCACCAGCCGCCGCATCGGCTCGCCGCAGACCTCGACCATCCAGTCCCGGTGAAACGAGCCCATCCACCGCAGACCGGCCCGCGCCGCCCGTTCCCGCAGCCACCGGTTCCGGATCCCGAGCATCCCGAAGAAGTGCGACGTGTTGTTGTCCCACACGTCAGCAAGACGGGCGACCTCCCGCCGATCGAAACGCCGCCCGTCCGCGACGATCTCCGCGATCCGCTGCACCGACCGATCCACCAGCTGTACGAACATGCCGACCGCGCTCATGACACGGCAGCGTAGAACGGTGGGGCCGGCGCGAAACCGGCCCCACCGCCCGGTCAGCCGATCGCCAGGTAGTTGGCGAACGCGCCGCCGACCGGCCACATCGCCGTGTAGCCGAGCAGCCTGCCCGCGCCGTTACCTGGGAAGAACAGCATGTCGTTGTTGTTGTTGATGCCCGCGAGGTCGAGCTTGCCGTCGGTGTTGAAGTCACCCGCGGCGATGCCCTTGTAGGCCGCGAACGCCCCACCGGTCGGCCACATCGCCGTGTACGACGGCAGCTTGCCCGCGCCGTCACCCGGGAACAGCAGCATGTCGTTGTTGTTGTTGATCGCCGCGATGTCGAACCGGCCGTCACCGTTGAAATCCCCGGACGTGATCGCCTTGTAGTTGGCGAACGCGCCACCGGTCGGCCACATCGCCGCGTACGTGGTCAGCCTGCCCGTCCCGTTGCCGGGGAAGAACAGCATGTCGTTGTTGTTGTTGATCCCGGCCAGGTCGAGATGACCGTCGCCGTTGAAGTCACCGGCCGTGATCGCCTTGTAGTTCGCGAACGCCCCGGCGGTCGGCCACATCGCCGTGTAGCCGAGCAGCTTGCCGGCCCCGTCCCCGGGGAAGAACAGCAGCGTGTTGCTGGCGTTGATCCCGGCCACATCGGCCTTGCCGTCGTTGTTGAAGTCACCCGTGGCGATGCCCTTGTACCCGCTCCACGCGCCACCGGTCGGCCACATCGCGGTGTACGACGGCAGCTTGCCCGCGCCGTCGCCGGGGAACAGCAGCAGGTCACGGTTGTTGTTGATCGCCGCGATGTCCGGGTTGCCGTCACCGTTGAAGTCACCACGCGGCTTGATCTCGGCGGCGGTCTGCGCCACCCAGCCGGCGATGTCGTCCAGCCGGGTCTGGGTGCCGCCGGCCGTCGCGTCGGCCGGCGCACCGAGGCAGCCGCCCTGACCACCGGCGGCGGTGATCGCGACGAGCTCGAACCGGCCGGCCACCGCCCGCAGCCCCGGCCCGCCCGCGTCACCCTTGCACGGCCCGGCCTGCCCTGCGGTGGCCGGTTCGATACCGGTAGCCGCCGTGCTGACGGCTGACACCGTGAAGGTGCCCAGATGCGCCTGACCGGGCACCCATTGGGTGGCGGTCCGCCCGTACCCGATGACCGACAACGTCTCCCCGGCGACCGGCGCCGTCGTGGCCACCTTGACCGGGGTGACACCGGCCGCCGAGGTGGCGAGCTTGACCAGCACCACGTCACGGCCCGGATGCGGCACCACCCGGGTCGCTTTCCGCCCGGTGCCGCCGACGGTCACCGTGGTCGCCACCACCGGCGCACCGTCGACGACGGCCTGCCCACCGGCTTCGAAGCACGATTTCGCCGTCACCACCCACCGGGTGTTCACCAGGGCGCCGGTGCAGGAGAAACCGACGCCGGGGGCGCCGATCAAAACCTTCGCCAGGTACGGGTGGACAGCACCGTCAACAGCAGTCCCACCGACAGCACCGACCGGAACCGGGAACAGCATCGCCGCGATCGACACGGCGGCCACCGCTCCGCCGGTCAGTCGCGTTCGCCAGATCCCCCGCATGAAACCTCCATCCATCGACGCGCCTAAAAATAGACACTATCCGATCTCGACGTTGCGCACGATACACGGACGAGCCAGCACACCAGGGACACCCGCAGCCCCACCACCAACCCCGAATTCCGTTTCCCGGCACCACCACCCAACTGTTGAATACGCAGATGCTGACCATCCGCCCGGTGATCGAAGTGAATCCGTGGGCCATAGCCGAGTCCACCAACAGCGAGGTGCTCGACGACGGCCCCGACGGGCCCACCGTGCGACAGCCCGCCGACCGTCCCGGACCGTGGCGGGTGGCTTCCTTGCCGGCTTGGTCCTGGCTCCCGCTGGACGGCGCCCGCACACCCGCCGAGGTGGCCCTCTTCATTGCGGCGGTGGCCGCGTCCACCCACCCCGCCGAAGAGTGGCCCAGCCAAGCGGTCGACAGGCTGCTGGCCGCGCCGCATCTGATCGTCTCCGGCGGCCTACAGGTCCACGACAGCACCACCGGGGTGACGATCACCCCAGGCTGCTGCTGCGGCCTGGAGACATGGCGCGAATGGCTGGCCCTGCCCGACGGCGACGCCCCCTGGCTGGGCCACGACCCCACCCCGACGATCCAGGACCTCGGCCCCGTCCTGCGCCTATGGCAGAACGCAGAGACCGATGGCCGACACGTCGACATCCCCCGAGCCGCTCTTCGCGCCCTGCTGGAGCAGGCACACCGTGACCTGAACGACTTCCTCCTCCTGACCGGCGCATGGGCCATCACCTGGACGACCTCCCGGCAGTCCCGGGCCCTGACAGCCGCCCTCGACCGGGGCTTCGCCGTTACCGCCCCGCTGGAGTTCCCGTGCGATACCGCTACGCTGGCCCCGCCGACACGCCCAGGCGGGCCGGCGCTTGGGGACTAACGTTCGGGAGAAGTCACGCCAGGTCAAGATCAGCGACAATCATCAATAGTGGCAGTCTTCGGCCGGTTCACCGGCCCCGCCCGACTGTCGGCGTACACGCGTCGGCACATCAATGTCCACGGTCACCACTCGTTCCGGCTGCCCGAACTGGGCGGCGTGTGGCGTCCGCTACCGGATCCGGACCAGAGCGACCCCGATGAACAGGACTGATCGGGGCCTCGTCGCGGTAGTTGCCCCTCTCGTCGCGGTCAGTGTGAGCCCAACGGGGTCGTCGATCTGCGCGACGATCGGTCTGAACACCGGATCGCCGCTGGCCTTCCTATCATTGAAGGCGCCGGATGCCTTCCCCGTGGGGCGCCCGGTCCGCAGGAGGCCCCACAGGGAACGGCCGGCCGGTGTTTCACCAACCGCTGTTGGCTGCGAACGGGGCATTCCCGGGGCTGCCGGGTGTCGCGTGCCGGGCGCGGTGCGCGGCGAGCGCTGCGTCGATCTGGGCGATGACGTGCCCGTATCCGTCGGTCAGCGTCACCGGGAGCAGGCCGATGCCGGCCTGGTGGTAGCGGCGGAAGTAGTCCAGCAGCCCGACCAGGGCGGTCTTGGCGGCGAAGTAGGCGGGCGCATCGCCGGTCTGCTCGGCCCTTCGGATGTTCGAGGCGAAGGCGACGGTCTTGTCGACGGTGGACAGCAGCAGGACCGGGTAGTCGCCGGTCTCGATCAGCGGGTCCGGCCGGTCGAGGGCCTGGTGCTCGCCGGCGAGTGCCAGCACGACGTGCGCCGTTTCTTCGCCGTACCGGGCGGCCAGGAACGCTTTCGCGTCGACGCCGGCCGGGGCGAACTCGGGCAGATCGTGCAGCAGCGCCGCGGCAGTGAGTTCGGCGCTGACATCGGGCACATGCCGGACCAGTGCCGCGGCGACCGCAGCGGAGTGGGCCAGGGCGGGCCGGCCCTCGATCAGGTGATCGCCGTAGAGGGCACGGGCGTCACGGTAGGCGGCGACGACCAGCGGATGGCGGGGATTGGACAATACGGTCATGGCGACCCTCTCTGCGTGTGGCTACCATGCGGGCTATGGCGGGTCCGTTGCCTCGCTGGGAGGCCGATACGTGCGCGGTGTGCCCGGCCCAGGTTCTGGGGCCGGGCACTTTCGACGTGCTGGCCCGGCCCGGCCCGCGGTACCCGTACCGCCCTGAGCTGGGCTGGCGGGCCGATCCGGACGGTGTGCCGGTGTGTGTGCACCCGTACCGGGTGGGGATGCCCGTCGGCGAGTACAAGTCGGCCGGGGTGCCGGTGCCGGACCTCGACAGCCCGGCGCCGGCACCGACGCCGGAGGCTTTGGAGCTGCCGGAGCGCCTCGAAGACCTCGAAGGCTGGCTGGTCGCGATACTGCGCAGCGTTCCGGCCGAGCGGATGTTCGGCGCGGTCGCCCGCGCCGAACGCGAGGCCGCCACCCGGTTCACCTCCCGCGACGTGGTGAAGGCGATGCGCAAGGTGATGTCGCGGGAGCTGACCCGGGCCTGAACCATGTCAGGCCGAAGCCGGGACCGGCCCGTCGAAGTTGATCCGGGTCGAGGCGCCGTGGCCGTGGATACCGATCGACTCGTACAGCCGGCCGAGCACGTCGAGACGGCGGTTGACCTCGCTGGTGGGCAACCAGTACCGCATCGGCTTCGGACCCCAGCCCGCGGCCGCGTACAGCTGGTCGGTCTCGCCGCCGACCTCGTAGCCGGACTCCTCCAGGTCGGTGGCGTGGTTGAACCGGACCCCGAGGTCCTCCTGGATCCTCGTCATCACGTTCCACTGGGCGAGGATCGCGTGGACCATCTCGTCGACCGGCGCGGCGACCAGCAACTCGGCGCGGTCCTCGTCGCCGGTGGCCTCCAGCACCGCTGCTTTGAGCGCGAGCACCCGCAGACCCTCGATCGCCAGCTTCGGCGAATCCTGCTCCACGTTCCAGTCGCTGATCGTGGCGTAGCCCGTGGTGGTGAACCAGCAGCACGTGTACTTCAGCGAACTCTCGGTCAGGTGGGTGTACAGCGGGTGCGCCTCGATCTGGGCGAGGATCTGCGCGGCCCGGGCGCCGACGGCCGGGATGTCCAGGTCGGTGGTCATAGCGGTGCTCCTTCCAGAAAATGGGGAGAGGATCCGGCCGGTCCGGCGTGAGTACGTCGGCGGCCGATGCACTCAGCGTCATCGGACGGCTGCGGGTTGAGAAGCCCTCCGGTGTTGCGGCAACATCGGAGGCAACGGATTCCGAGGGGGCGGCCGGTGATGGACGCCGACAGCGACGCCGTACGCCACGTCTTCGGCGTGGTCCTGCATCACCTGCGCACCGAGGCCGGTCTGAGCCTGCGCGCTCTGGCCGCGAAGGCTTGCTACGACCACACCCGGCTCAGCCGCGCCGAGCACGGCGAGCACCTGCCCGCCGCCGACTGGGTCGAGGACATCGACACCGCGCTGCACGCCGGCGGCCTGCTCACGCTGCTGCGCTCACTGGCCCCCGCACAGGTGCCGTCCGAGAAAGGGCGTACGGCTCTACCGCTGGCCGGCTTGCGCGTCGATGATGGCCCCAGCGATAGCGTGACCTTGCAGATGTGCACACCGGACGGAAGGACGGTGCAGGTGAAGCTGTCCCGCCGCCAGCTCGGCGAACTACTGGCCACCGGCCTGCTTCGCACGGCGCTGCCCGCCGGGGTCACTGACCCGGACCAGGCCGACCGCGTCGCCAAGGTGATCGCTGAGCAGTATCCGGTCGACACACAGGTGCTCGGCTACTTCTCCCGGCTGCTGACCGAGCACTTCACCGCCGACAAGATGATGGGCCCGCGGCAGCTGCTCGGCACCGCCCTCGCCCAGGTCCGGGTGCTCGACCGGCTGCGGCGCACTGCCTCACCAGACAGCGCCGAGGCGCTGCTACGGCTGCTGGCCCAATACGCCGAGTTCGCCGGCTGGCTCCAGCAGGACCTCGGCGACACCACGGCCGCCCGGTACTGGTCCGACCGTGCCACCGGATGGGCGCAGGCCGCGGGCGACTACACCATGGTCGCGTACCTGATGATCCGCAAGTCGAACATCGCACTGCTGGACAACGACCCTCGTGAAGTCATCGAGCTGGCGGCTGGCGCCCGCAAGGTGCCCGGCGCGACCCATCCCCGGCTGCACGCCCTGGCCGCGCAGCAACAGGCCCGCGGCTGGGCGCTCTACGGTGACGCCACCCAATTCCAGCGGCAGATCGAGGACGCTGCCACCCTCCTGCGTGAGCACCCCGCCGACCACGACCCCGCTGCGCCGGTCTACCTGCACCAATACAATCTCGACGTGCTGCAGGAGCAGTCCGCTGGCGGCTACCGGGCCTGCGGGCAGGCCGCTACCGCCGTCCGCATCCTCGAAGACAAGATCAAGGCGACCGGCGATCACCTGCGCCGCGACCAAGGGCACCTGCTGGCCAAACTTGCCAACACGGTGCTCGCCACGAAGGACCCTGAGCCGGACCGGGCGATCGCGCTTGGGCTGCGCAGCGCCACGGCGGCCGCGTTCACCGGCTCGGCCCGCATCGGCACGGAGCTGCGCACCCTCGACACCGTGCTGGCGGCCCGCTTTCCGACAGCCCCGGGCCGACACGAACTGCACGAGGCCGTCGCCGCACTCGGCTGAGTTCTTCCGTGCCGTCCCAGAATCGGGCAGGTCAGAAGGCGCCGCCGCTGTCGGCCCAGCTCTCCTGGTGGGTGTCGGGCGGGTCGACATACTGCACGCTGGCCCGCAGCCGGTTGCGCTGCTCGGTGTCCAGGGCCTCCAACGCCGGATGCGGTGGCAGTTGCGCGCAGTGCCGCTGGAAGTAGTCGTGCCGTAACGGCCACAGTTGCACCGCCACGAACGCCAGCACCAAGCCGAGCGGCAACCCGAAACAGATCAGCCGGAACACCGCGAACCCGAACCCGCCCGGATGGTCCTCACCCAGCAGCAGGAACGGCGCCAGCCCGGCGAACCCCAGCGCCAGACCGGTCAGCACCGCCGTCGTGATCAGCGCGTCGCCCTCCCGGTCGGCCCACCGCGGCACCCGTGCGTCCTGCTCCCGCAGAAACGCCGCAGTGCGCTCGTCGGCGGCGGTGAACGACCGCAACCGGCGCAGCGCGAGCGGCCGCTCACCCCGGTGCAGCGCATCCATCAGCACCGCCTCGACCGGATGCGCCGGTGGCTCCTCGTCGTAGCCGGCCGGCGACAGCAGCCCCTGCTCGTCGACGGTGACCCGACCGGCGAGCAGCAACGAGGCCGCGGCCGCCTCATCCATGTCCGCCGGCGAACCGGCCGTCGCCCGCACGTGATAAGGGTCGATCTCGATCGACGGCAGCACCGCGGCCGCGGCCCGGTCGACGCGGTCACGCACCCGCCAGGCCACCGCCAACGCCACATACACCAGCACCGCGGCTCCGAGTGTCACGATCGCCATCGGCGTCACCCCCGTCCGTACCTTCTCTATCGCCGAGAAGCCCGCATCCGGTTCACGCGCCGACTGTACGAACGAGCCCCAACCTCGTCGATCGACAACTGATGTCATCCGACATCACCCCGGAGAGTGATCGGGCCCTGTCCGGGGCACCGGAGCGTCGATAGAATCGCGGCGTGCCAGAAGAACCCGACACCGCCGACGTCCCGCCGAGCCGGCAGCTCGCGGCCCTGCTCGGGCTGCCCGAGCCCAAGCCGTTCGACGAGGCCGAGGAGCGCGCCTTCCAGGAGAAGATGCGCCGTGCTGACGACGAGGTCGCCGCGATCATCGCCAGGCGTAAGCGCCGCGCGGCGTGACCGCGCTGAGCCGCCCACGGGTGCTCGACGCGTCAGCGCTGGTGGAGGTCTTCTCCGGGCACCCGGAGATGATGGCGCTGCTCGACACCGCAGCAGCCGGTGACGTCCTGTTGATCGTGCCGACCCTGGCGATCGCCGAGGCCCAGACGGCACTCGACGTGACCTCGTCGCTGTGGGATCACATTCTCGGGTTCCCCGGCATCCGCACCCTGGATCTCAGCCAGCACGTCGCGGTCGAGGTCGGCCGCCTCGCCGGGCCGCGGATGCGCAATCACCCGGTCCACACCGCACTGATCGGCCCGCTGATGGCCGCTCAGGTCCTGTATGAGGCCACCACCATGAACGCCGCGATCGTCACCAGCATCCCGGAGGCGTACGGCGGGCACGACGTGGCCATCTACCCGATCTGACTCTGGACGGACAACGGCCCGCCACCGTGGTCGGTGGCGGGCCGTTGTCCGTCCGGTTACTTGGTCTGTTCGGGTTCGGCGGACGGCTCGGGTTCGGCGGAAACCTCAGCTGAACCCTCGGCGCCCTCGGCCGGGGTCTTGGAGTGCGACTTGCGGTGGAAGGTGACCGCCATGAACGCCACGATCAGCGCCCCGATGAACAGGCCGACGACCGCGCTGGCGAGGGTGTTGGTGAACCAGCCGAACACCGCGCCGAGCGGACCGGTCGCGTCGTGGACGGCCTCCTCCATGTGGTGCACGACCGAGTACGGCCCGTGCCAGCCCAGGTCGTCCGCCCCGACCAGCAGGATGTGCCCGCCGACCCACAGCATCGCCGCGGTGCCGATGACGCTCAGCGCGGTCAGCACCTTCGGCATCGCCTTGACCAGGCCACGGCCGAACTTGGCGACTCCCTTGCCGGGCTTCTCGGCCAGGCGCAGGCCGACGTCGTCCATCTTGACGATCAGGCCGACCGCCCCGTACACCAGCACCGTCATGAGCACCGCGACGATCGACAGGATGATCAGCCGGTACCAGAACGTCTCGCTGGCCACCGAGTTCAGCGAGATCACCATGATCTCGGCCGACAGGATCAGGTCGGTGCGGATCGCGCCGGCCACCAGCGTCTTCTCGTCGACGCGTTCCTGGCCGTCGTCGGCGTGGTCGGCGTGGGCGATCCTCTCCCAGATCTTCTCGGCGCCCTCGTAACACAGGTAGGCGCCACCGATCATCAGCAGCGGTGTCAGCAGCACCGGCAGGAACTGGCTGAGCACCATGATCACCGGCAGGATGATCAGGAACTTGTTGCGCAGCGAGCCGACGGCGATGCGTTTGACGATCGGGATCTCCCGCTCGGCGGCCAGGCCGCGCACATACTGCGGGGTGACGGCGGCGTCGTCGATGACCACACCGGCGGCCTTGGCCCCGGCCTTGGCGGCGGCGGCCCCGACGTCATCGACGGACGCGGCGGCCGCACGCGCCAGCACCGCGATATCGTCCAGCAGGGCTGCGAGTCCAGCGCTCAAGGAAGAGGTCCCTTCAAGTCGGATAATTTTCGTGCAGGGTCATTCTCGTCCAGGCGGGCCAACCGCGCATGACCCACCCTGGGTTAGCGACAGCACAAACCGATCTACGTCGTAGAGTCGGCGCGCAGCAGCCCGGTCCGGTACAACTCGTCGAACACGAGCTGATCCACCGGCGACACCCGGTCGCGGTCGGCATAGGTCAGCCGGGCCACCTCCTCGATCTCGTTGTCGGCCCGCAACTCACCGTGGAAGTCGGCGGTGTAGCAGGTCATCCGTACGACAGTGCCCGCCGGATGCGCGTGCGCCTGCGCCTCGAACGTGCCGACATGGGTCTGGCTGCCGGCCACGATGGCCACACTGAGTTCCTCGCGGATCTCCCGCACCAGGGTTTCGAGGTCGCTCTCGCCCGGTTCCCGTTTGCCGCCGGGCAGGTAGTAGACGTCCCGGCCGGCCGATCGGGTGCTGAGGATCGCGCCGTCGTCCACCTGAATCCAGGCGATCTTGTCAATCAAGCTCACCAGAGGATTCAACCAGCCCGACGAATTCTGCGTGGCACGCATCTTTGCGTGTCACGCAACTAATGCTAGCGTGGGGGCATGACGGGGCTGCGTGCGCGCAAGAAGGCCGAGACCAGGGCGGCGCTCGGCTGGGCCGCCATCCACCTCACCGCCGAGCGTGGCTACGACAATGTCCGCGTCGAGGACATCGCCGAGGCGGCGGGCGTCTCCCCGCGTACGTTCAACAATTATTTCTCCAGCAAGGCCGAGGCGATCGCCTCGCGCCACCTGGACCGCAGCCTCCGCACCGCCGCCGCCTTGCGAGAGCGTCCCGCCGGCGAGCCGCTCTGGACCGCCCTGACCGTGGCCGCGCTGGCCCAGTTCACCCGGGGCCCCGAGGTCGAGGCGATGCCCTCACCCGGCCACGCGCAGTGGGTGGCCGGCGTGCGCACCATGCTCGCCGAGCCCGCCCTCCAGGGCGAGCGGCTGCGCGCCGTCGCGACCGCCGAGGCCGAGCTGGCCGCCGCGGTCGCCGAGCGCACCGGCACCGACCTGACCACCGACATGTACCCGCGCCTGGTCGCGGCCGCCGCCAGCGCCGCCGTCGCCGTGGCCATGCAGCACTACCTCGACAGCGCCGACCCGCCGCCGGCGATCGACCAGCTGATCACCGACGCGTTCACCCAGATCGCCGCCGGCCTCCCGGCGCCACCCCGCTGACAAAGCAGCTCTCACCGCTCTCACCGCTTCACAAGATCGAGCCGGCCGAGCGGCGATGACGCACGCCCCGAAAGGACCACGAACATGATCGATGTACTGATCGCCGGAGCCGGCCCCAACGGCCTCATGCTGGCCTGTGAACTCGCCCTCGCCGGCGTCCACCCGGTCGTCCTGGAACGCCACCACACCCCGACCGGCGAACCCCGCGCCAACGGCCTGGTCGGCCAGGTCGTGCGGCTGCTCGACCGGCGCGGCCTGTACACCCGGCTCACCGGTGACAGCAACCCGCCCGCCCCGCTGCCGTCGTTCACGTTCGGCGCGTTCCCGCTGGACCTCACGATGCTCGCCGACAACCCGCACTACGTCATCGGCGTGCCGCAGGCCCGGCTGGAGGCCACTCTCGCCGCCCGCGCCACGGAACTCGGCGTCGACATCCGCCGCGGCCACCGGGTCACCGGATTCCATCAGGACGAAGACCAGGTCAACGTCAACCTCAGCGATGGTACGGAACTCAGCTGCCGTTTCCTGGTCGGCGCCGACGGCGGGCACAGCACGGTACGCAGGCTCGCCGACATCGGGTTTCCCGGCGTCACCGAGGACCGGTCGGTCTCACGCACCGCCACCGTGACGGTGCCCGCCTCGCACCTCGACCCGGACACCGGCGGCCTGCTGATCCCCGGCTACGGACGGCTCACCCCGTTCCAGCACACCCGCACCCCGCACGGCCTGATCACCTGGGCCCCGTTCCCCGGCCGCCCGGCGATCCTGAGCACCAAGGAGTGGCCGGACACCCCGGTCACCGACGACACCCCGATGGACCTGGCCGAACTACGTGCCAGCGCGGCCCGGGTGCTCGGCGCGGACCTGCCGCTCGCCCTCGACGGCCCCGGCCTGCTACGTCGCCTGACCAGCGGGAACACCCGCATCGCCGACCGCTACCGGTCGGGCCGGGTGCTGCTGGCCGGCGACGCCGCACACGTACACCCGGCGATCGGCGGCCCCGGCCTGAACCTCGGTCTGCAGGACGTGGCCAACCTGGGCTGGAAACTCGCCGCCACCGTTCACGGCTGGGCGCCGGACGGACTGCTCGACACCTACGAGACCGAACGCCGGCCGGTCGCCGAACGGGTCGTGATGTCCACCCAGGCCCAGTCGGCGCTGATCGGCCCCGGCGACGAGATCACCGGACTGCGTCAGCTGTTCGCCGAACTGCTGCGCAAACCCGAGGTCACCGGCCACATCGCCGCGCTGATGTCCGGCGCCGACGTCAGCTACCCCGCCGAGCCGGCCGACCCGCTGGCCGGGCGCACCGCCCCCGACGTGATCGTGCACGGCGAGCACGGCCCGGTCCGCCTGGCCGAGCTGACCCGCACCGCCCGGCCGCTGCTGCTGGACTCCACTGCCACGTTCGCCGAGACCGCCGCGCCATGGCGGGACCGGGTCGACGTGGTCACCGGCAAACTGGAAGGCACGACAGCGAGCGCGTTGCTCGTACGCCCGGATGGTTTCGTGGCGTGGTCCGCCGGCGACGCCGCAACGCTGCGCAGCGCCTTGACCCGTTTTTTCGGCGGCCCGGCCGCCGGTGCGGGTCAGGGCCGCAACCGGCCCTGACCCGCACCGGTCAGCCGATGACGAAGGTCCGGCCGGTGGCCGAGGACTTCTTGCCGTACGCGTCGCCGGCGAACTTGACGACCAGGTGGTACTGCACGTTCTTGTTCGCCGAGCGCAGCCCGATGTAGTAGCCGCCGGAGGCGTCCAGGGTGAACTTCTTCTTCTGCAGCGTCTTCCACTTGCCACCGGCGCGGCCCTGCAGCAGCGCGGTGACCTTGCGGCCGGGCACCGGCGACGACACCGCCATCTTGATGACGACGTCCTTCGGGGCGTGGAAGTAGGCGACCTTGCGCACCGTCTTGTACTGGCCGTACAGGGTGACCCCGGCCTTCGTGACGGTCTTGTAGCCGGCCGAGGCCGACGACGGCGCGAAACTGTCGTCGCCGTCGTAGTAGGCGGTGACCACCCCACCGGCGGGCGCCGGCATGGCGACGGTGGCGGCGCCCGCCGCGTCCGTCGTGGCGGTCATGGTGAGCTCCCCCGCCGCGCTGCTGCGCACGAACCGGACCGGGACACCCGGGCGGCCGGCCACGGTGGCGGTCGCCCGGACCTTGCCGCCGGCCTTCGCGGGCGCGGCGAGCTTCAGCCTGGTCGTCGTCGGGGCCTGGGCGGCAACCGTCTCGAAGCCGATCGCCAGATAGTAGAAGTGCGGGTGCGCGGCCTGGCCGGTGAAGTCGTCGATGATCGAGTACAGCCGCGAGTCGTCAGCCGACCAGGTCAGCGTGCCGGAGACCGGTCCCGGCCGGTTGTAGGCGGCCTTCGGGTGAGCGTTACCGGACAGCACCGGGCTGCCGTCGACCACGTTGTACGCGACGAGGTTGCCACCCGGCCCGTAGGTGCTGTCGACCCCGCCACCGATCATCGTGCCGGAGTGGGAGTAGGCGACGTCGTCCGGCCACGTGCCGGTGTCGTACGACCCCGCCATGCTCAGGGTGGCCGCGTCGTACTGCGCCAGGTGGTCGGAGCCGCCGGCCACCGCGACCTTGGTGCCGTCCGGGCTGACGTCGACCCGGTCCAGGAAGCCGCTGGTGTCCTTGTGCGCCAGCGCGGTGACCGCGGCCCCATCGACGGCGAACGTGTAGACAGGCCCGCTGCTGATCCCGGCCACGCCCGCGACCAGGGTGTTCCCGGCTCCGGCGAGCAGCGGGGCGGACGACATCCGCTCGGTCTGCACCGTCTGCGGGTCGGCGCCGGTGGCGGCGTCGACCGAGGCGAGAGTGCCGTCCCACTGGTCACAGCCGGCGCCGTAGAACAGCCGGGACCCGGCGAACGCCAGGTGCACCGGGCATTCACCGGTCGCGTACCGGGCCACCTCGCTGAGCGTGCCGGTGTCGATGACGGCGATGGCGCCGGCCTGGCTGAGCGCGACATAGACCCGGTCGCCCGACGGCGAGGCCAGCACGTCACGGGCCCCGAACATCGCGGTGATGCTCTTCTGTGTCACCCCGTCGGTTCCCAGGACGGCGACGGTGTTGCCGTCGGAGACGAACAGCCGCCCGTTCGCGGCGGCCATGCTCTTCGGCGCGGCCAGCGTCGTGAGCTTCGTGGGGACGTCGGTCACGGCCGCGGCGGCGTGCGCCGGGCCGGCCGTGATCAGGGTGGCGGCGACGACACCGGCGGTGGCCAGTGCGGCTGCTGCCGGGCGGGAACTCAGAGGCATCGGGTCGGTTCGTCCTTCAGGTCGGTCACGGACAGGCGCGCCGCACGATCGGCTCCGGGCGAACCGCATTTAGCAGAACCGGCACCCCGCCCCGGTTCGGCCTACCGGGGCCCGGCCACCCCGCCTCGGGTCGGTTCGCTCGTCGGGGCCGACGGCTTCACCGGGCCGGCGCCGCAGTAGAGCTGGCTCGTGGGCCGAGAGCTATCGCGGCTGGACGAGCCGGAATACTGCCCGCGCCGCCCTGTGCTGGACCGCGGCGCGCATCCGGTCACGGGCCGAGGCCGCGGCAACGGGCGTGGGTGTGCGCCCGAGGCGCGGGAAGAGGGCGGCGGCGTTGCCGTGGTTGATGGCGTCGCGGCCGGCGGGGCTGAGGCCGGGGTGGGTGTCCAGGCCGTTGGCGAAGTACTGCCCAGCGGCGGCGGGGGCGAACGGCCAGTCGCTGCCGAACAGCACGTGGCCTTCGCGGGCGAAGGCGAGCAGGGTCGGCAGGGCAGCGGGTGAAGAGGACAGGGCGGTGTCGAAGTAGAAGCCGCGGAAGTCGTCGAGCACGTCGAGGGGGCTGCGGCCGGTGTCGGCGGCGATGGTGAGGGCCATACGGTGGCTGGAGTAGGGGACGAAGCCGCCGGCGTGGCTGAGGATGAACCGGATGCGCGGGTAGCGGCGCACGATGCCGTGCCGTACGAGCAGGTAGGCGGCGCGGGTGGTGTCGAGCAGAAAGTCCGCGGCGAACGGCGGGAGTCCGTCCACGGCCGGTGCCGGAAGTTCGGCGGGATGTATGAACGCGACGGCGCCGCGCTGGTCGAGTTCGGCGAACAGATCGTCCTGGCCGGGGGCGCCGAGGTAGTTGCCGCGGTTGTTGGCCAGCAGGACCACACCGTCGGCACCGGCGTCCAGCGCCCGGGCCGCTTCGGTATGGGCGGCGGCCACGTCAGGCAGCGGCAGGGTGGCGAACCAGCCGAACCGGCCAGGATGCTCGGCGGTCAGGGCTGCGCAGTATTCGTTGAGGCGGTGGGCCATGGCCGCTGCGGCGTCGGGGTCGTCGAGGAATCCGGTGCCGGGAGTGGAGATCGACAGGATCGCGGTGGCGGCGCCCAGGGTCGCCATCAGCTCCAGGGCACCCTGTGGGGTCCAGGCCGGCAGGTCACGGCCGCCGGCCTGGCCGATGCCGGCAGCGGCGAGGGCTTCGCGGTAGAAGCCGGGGATCAAGTGCTGGTGGACGTCGATGCGGGTGGTCATGGGTGTGGTCTCTCCGGGTCGGTCAGGCGAAGAGCGGCGTCGAAGAGCAGGCGGGCGTGCAGTTCGAAAAGGCCGATCAGGTCGATGGCGTCGTGGTCGGTCTGGTGGGCGATGAACAGGCCGTCGGCGGCGGCGACGGCGTAGGTCGCCAGCAGGTCGATCGACGCGTCGTCCAGGTCGGGCAGCAGGGCGGCGGTGATCTCGGCGACCCTGCGGCGTGCCACCTGGCGTACCTGGAGGAACACGGTGCGGCCGCGGGGTTCCTCGGGGCGGCGTTCGAGGGCGAGCATCAGGCCCAGCCGTAGGAAGTCGGGCGCGTCGACCAGAGATTTCGCAACGCTGGCGGCCATCTGTTCGACCCGTTCGCGGGGGGTGCCGCTGTGTTCGCCGGGCAGGTCCATCGCGCTGAGCCAGGCGTCGAAGCTGCGTTCGATGACGGCGGCGATCAGGTCGTCCTTGTCCTTGAAATGCCAGTAGATGGAGCTGGCAGGCAGCCCGCAGCGGGCGCTGACGGCGGCGATACTGGTGCCCTCGTAGCCGCGTTCGCCGGCGATCTCGACGGCTGCGTCCAGGATGCGCCGCCGCGACTCGATGCCATTGGCGCGCTGCTTGCGGGGCTCACCCATGAAGGTCACGTCCTATCCGTCGTTGCTGTAGTGGTCACTCCATATTCTGGGTCAGCCCGAGCGCGATGTCGACGATCATGTCTTCCTGGCCGCCGACCAGGCCCCGCCGGCCGGCCTCGATGAGGATGGTGCGGGTGTCCAGGCCGTGCTCGGCGGCGGCGTGTTCGGCGTGGCGCAGGAAGCTGGAGTACACGCCGGCGTAGCCGAGGGTCAGGGTTTCGCGGTCGACGCGCACGGGCCGGTCCTGCATTGGGCGTACGAGGTCGTCGGCTGCGTCCTGCAGGGTGAACAGGTCGCATCCGTGTTTCCAGCCGTGCAGGTCGGCGACGGCGATGAACGCTTCGATCGGGCAGTTCCCGGCGCCGGCGCCCTGCCCGGCCAGGGAGGCGTCGACGCGGGTGACGCCTTCCTCGACGGCGACCACGGAGTTCGCGACCGACAGCGAGAGGTTCTCATGGGCGTGGATGCCGATCTGCGTCTCGGGTTTGAGGACATCGCGGTAGGCGCGGACCCGATCGCGGACACCGGTCATGGTCAGCCGGCCGCCGGAGTCGGTGACGTACACGCAGTGCGCGCCGGCGGACTCCATGAGCAGGGCTTGGCGGGCGAGCTCGGCCGGTGGTGCCAGGTGCGACATCATGAGGAAGCCGGAGACGTCCATGCCCAGTTCGCGGGCGGTGGCGATGTGCTGGGCGGCGATGTCGGCCTCGGTCGCGTGGGTGGCTACCCGCACCGACCGGACGCCGAGGTCGTAGGCCTTGCGGAGGTCGTTGACCGTGCCGATGCCGGGCAGCAGCAGGGTGGTCAGCACGGCGTTCTGGATGACCTCGGCGGCCGCGGCGATCCATTCCCAGTCGGTGTTGCTGCCCGGCCCGTAGGTGAGGCTGGCACCGGCGAGACCGTCGCCGTGGGAGACCTCGATGGCGTCCACCCCGGCCGCGGCGGCGGCGGCGGCGATCGTGGCGACCTGGGCGGGGGTCATCCGGTGCCGGACGGCGTGCATGCCGTCGCGCAGGGTGACGTCCTGGATGTAGAGGTGCGGAGTGTTCATGCGACGATCCCAGCGGTGAGCAGTTCGCCGGTGCGCAGCGCGGCGGAGGTCATGATGTCGAGGTTGCCGGCGTAGGCGGGCAGGTAGTGGGCGGCGCCTTCGACCTCCAGGAAGGTGGCGACCTTCCACACGGGCCGGGCGTCACCGACCAACGTGGTGAGCGGTTCGCCGGGATCGACCGGAGTGATCTGGACGGCCTGTTTGAGCCGGTATCCGGGCACATATCCGGCCACGTCAGCGGCCATCGTCTCGATGCTCGCGCGGATCGAGGCCGGATCGGCGTCGCCGGTCAGGCACAGCACGGTGTCCCGCATGATCATCGGTGGTTCCGCGGGGTTGAGCACGATGATCGCCTTGCCACGGTCCGCGCCGCCGACGACCTCGATGGCCTTGGCGGTGGTCTCGGTGAACTCGTCGATGTTCGCCCTGGTGCCGGGACCGGCTGAGCGGGAGGCGATGGAAGCGACGATCTCGGCGTAGTGCACGTGCGTGACCTGGGAGATCGCGGCGACGATCGGGATGGTGGCCTGCCCGCCGCAGGTGACCATGTTGACGTTGCGGGCCCTGGCATGCCGATGGAGGTTGACCGCGGGCACCACGAACGGGCCAATCGCCGCCGGAGTCAGATCAACCAATACCTTTCCGTACGGTTCGAGGCGCGCGGCATTGACGCGATGGGCCTTGGCGGACGTGGCGTCGAACACGACCTCGATCTCGTCGAAGCCGGGCAGGCCGATCAGCCCGTCGACGCCGCCGGCGGTGACCGGGATGCCCAGGCGGCGGGCGCGGGCCAGGCCGTCGGAGCCCGGGTCGATGCCGACCATCGCGCCCACCTGGAGCGTGCCGGAGAGACGGAGGATTTTCAGCATCAGGTCCGAGCCGATGTTGCCCGAGCCGATGATCGCAGCTTTCGTCACAGGTCGCTCCCGTCGGTGAATCGCGCGTGGACACTGCCCAGGCCGGTCAGGGTCGCGGTGAAGCTCGAGCCGCCGGTCACCGGCACCATCGGGCCGAGCGCACCGGAGAGCACGACGTCTCCGGCGCGCAGTGGGGTGCCCCGCTCACGGGCGGTGCGGGCCAGCCACGCCAGGGCGGTGATCGGGTCGCCCAGGCAGGCCGAGCCCGTCCCGGCGCTGACCACCGTCCCGGCGGAATCGGTCATCTGCATGCCGACCTCGCGCAGGTCGATTCCACCCAGGGGCGTGTGGGTGGTGCCGAGCACGTAGAGGCCGCTGGAGGCGTTGTCGGCGATGGTGTCGGCGATGGTGATGTCCCAGCCGGCGATCCGGCTGTCCACGATCTCCAGCGCCGGCACAGCCACGCCGACGGCGGCTCGAGCGATCGTCTCGTCGATGTCGCCGCGGTCGAGACCATCGGCGAGGATGAACGCAATCTCGGCCTCGATGCGTGGTTGCATCAGCCGGCCGTAGGAGATCGGGGTGTCCGGCGGGCAGGACATGTCGGCGAACAGAACCCCGAAGTCGGGCTGGTCGACGCCGAGCTGGGCTTGCACCACCGCCGACGTCAGTCCGATCTTGTGGCCGGTGATCGTGCGCCCGGCGGCCAGGGCGTGGCGGGTGAGAAGGGACTGCACGCCGTATCCGGCCGCGGCCGACGGGTCGTGCAGCAACTCGCGTACCGGCCGGCACGGCTGGCGGGTCCGGGCGGCGTGCCGCAGCCGATCGGCGGCGGCACGCATCTCGTCGGTGATCGTCGCGAAGGTCATGGTGTCGGCACCTCTTGCTCGGGCTGTTCGGTCATCAGGCGCAGCGGTGGGAGCTGCGGCGCTGGTGGTGGGGGCAGCTCTCGGCCGCGGCTGGTGGCGGCGTAGACGATGGCGTCGGGGCGTAGCGCCAGCGCGGTGACTTTCCGGTCGAAGGCCCAGTCGATCAGGACGTTGTCGATGTCGACCAGCGCGCCGGGGCCGGGGTCGGAGCCGGCCGCGCGCAGGTCGAGGACGCGCACGCCGGCGTCGCGCCAGGCCTGCTGCCCGGCGCGGGGCCCGGGTCCGATCTGGAGCACGGCCCAGCCGAGGTGGCCGAGAGCGTCGTCGAGCCGGGTCCGGTGGCCGTATTCGTCGAGCACCCAGGGCTGTGGTGCGTGGGCGCCGATCGCCCGCCGGGGTCCGGAATTGGCCAGGAGGCCGTCGCGGTAGCGGGTGGTCGGGAACCAACTGCCGTTCTGCAGGAAGGTCCCGATGCCGGGTAGCCGCATCACGGTGCGTACAAGGGGATCCCGGACGGCTGTGATGTGGCGTCGCCGTTCGGTGATGATCCGTCCGACGGCTACTGCGGCTTTCGTCATCGCCCGCACGTGCGGCATGCGTTCGGTCTCGTACGAGCCGAGGATGCTTTCGGTTGATCCGTTACCGGCCAGGACGGTGGCGAGTTTCCAGCACAGGTTCTCCACGTCGCGTACGCCGGAGGCCATGCCCTCGCCGATCCACGGCGGCATGACGTGGGCGGCGTCACCGGCCAGGAAGATCCGTCCGCTGCGCCAGCGGGCGGCGAAGCGGACGTGGTGGCTGTAGACCACGGCGCGCAGCACCTCGACCTGGGCGCTGCTGATGCCATGCCGCGCCAGCAGCTGGTAGACGCCGTCGGTGCTGGTCAGAAAGGTCTCGTCGTCGCCGGGCAGGACCGGGAACTCCCACCGGTGGTGTCCCAGCGGGGTGGGACAGTCCACGGCCGGGCGGGCCGGGTCACAGTGGAACCGCAGCCGACCGATCTCCGGCCACGCCTCGATGACCTTGGTGTCGATCACGACCCACCGGTCCTCGTACGTACGTCCTTCGAAACCGATGCCCAGGCGGGTGCGGGTCGGGCTGGAACCGCCGTCCGCGGCGATCACGTAGGTGGCGTACGCGGTCTGCTGCTCGCCGTCGGCCTCGCGGAAGGTGACGGTGACGTGTGCGGCGTCCTGGCGCAGGTCGGTGCATTCGTGGCCGAGGCGCACCTCGACGTTCGGGTAGCGCCGCACGCCCTCGCGCAGGGTGCGTTCGAGCGCCGGCTGGTAGATGAACCATTGCGGGTGGTAGCCGTTGCCGTAGGTCTGCGGGGTGAACTGCAGGAACGTGCGGCCGGCGGCGTCGACGAAGGTCAGCGGCAGGTCGGCGAGCATGTCGGCGGTCAACTGCTCGGCCAGGCCGACGCGTTGCCAGATCCGGATGACCTCCTCGTCGGTGGAGATGGCCCGTGCGCGGGCGTAGATGTCGGGGTCGCGTTCCAGGACAAGCACGCGCAGGCCGAGCCGGCCGAGCAGGTTCGCGGCGGTGGCGCCGACCGGGCCGTAGCCGATCACCGCGACGTCGTAGTGGTTCATCGGTGTGCTCCCCGGGGGATCGATGACAGGGCGGGCACGGTGGCCTCGCGTTCGCGCAGGGAGCGCACGGCGCCCTGGAATCGGCTCATCAGCGTTGCCACCTGGTTGCCGACGACGGTGTGACCCCAGATCGAGATGCCGTCGTAGTGGCTGGGTTCCCAGGTGGCTTCGAGTTCAGGAGTCACCACGACCGGGTTCCAGCCGACTTCCAGTTCGAAGCCGGACGGGGTGACGCTGTAGAAGGACAGCTCGCGGTCGTTGGTGTGCTGCCCGATCGACCAGGCCATCGCGAACCCGAGGTCGGTGACCCGGTGGAACGCCGCCAGCAGGTCTTCGAGAGTGGCGATCTCGATGTTGACGTGTTGCACGGCGGTGCGGATCGGGTCCATGCGCAGGCCGGCGACGTTGGCCAGCGCGACCGAGTGGTGGCGCTGGCCGCTGCGCAGGAACCGGATCTTCAGTTTGGCCGGGCCGATCCGCTCGGTGATCCGGTCGGACAGCCTTAGGTCGAGCAGGTTGTTCCAGTAGGTGTGCAGTTGCTCGGGCCGGGTGGTGGTGATCGCGACGTGCCCCATCCCGGAGCGGCCGGTGACGAACGCGGTGTTGCGCATCCGCAGCGGTGCGCTGGTGGTACGGGCGTGGGTGAAGATCTCGGTGGTGACGTTCTTCGGCCCGGGGAAACGCCACAGCCGTTCGACGCCGCGCAGCGCGGCCTGCTCGGCGGTTCCTTCGGTGATCGGCAGTCCGGCAGCGGTGACCCGCCCCAGGATTTCGTCGAAGGTGCCGTGGTCGTCGATCTCCCAGCCGGTCGCGACGACGTCCTCGGCGTCGCCGCGCTGGATCAGGAACCGGCATTGCCGGTCGTCGAGCCGGAACCGCAGGGCGTCGCGGGTCAGTTCGTCGACGTGCAGGCCGATCGCGTCCGCGCCGAAGCGGTTCCAGTCGGTCAGCCGCTGCGACTGCACGACCAGGTAGCCCAGCCGGGCGGCGCCGAAGATGTCCGGGCGCGCCGTCACCGGGCCAGCCAATCCAGCAGCAGCGTGTTGAAGCGGTCGGCCTGTTCGTACTGCACCCAGTGGCCGGTGCGGGCCAGCAGGTACAGGTCGCAGTGCGGCATGGTGTGGGCCAGCCACGGGCCGCCGGAGGGCCGGTTGACCTTGTCCTCGGCGCCCCAGACCACCAGGGTCGGCACCGGGCAGCGCGCCACCCGGGCCCGGTCCCGGGTGAAATCCATCCGCCGGAGGGTCCGCAACGCCTTCGCGGCGCCGGCCGGACGCCGCAGCGGCGGATTCGCGATCACCTCGGGGTCGATGCTCGCCTGGTACCGCAGATCGATCAGCTCGTCGGGCACCCCGGACGGGTCGAAGACCAGGTAGTCGCGCAGGAAACTGCGCAACTTGTCACGCGACGGGCCGTCACCGCCGTAGTAGCCCAGTAGCGCGTTGAGGCCCTTGGTGGGCAGCGCCCGGGTGGTGCCGATCCCGCCGGGGCCCATCAGGACCAGCCGTGCGACCCGGTCCGGGCGGTCTAGCGCCAGCCGCAGAGCGGCCGCCCCGCCGTACGAGTTACCGACCAGGTGCGCTCGGTCGATGTCGAGCGTGTCCAGCAGAGCGCGCACGAAGACGGCCAGGTCCCCGAACGGGTCGCTGTGGTCGAGGGACTTCGACGAGCGGCCGTAGCCGGGCATGTCCGGCACCAGCACCCGATAGCCGGCCGCGGCCAGCACGTCGATGTTGCGCCCGTAGTTCGAGGCCCCGGTCGCGCCCGGCCCGCCGCCGTGCAGCAGGACCAGCGGATGCTCCCGGGTCGGCCCGGCGGCTGGGACGACCTCGGTCAGGAAGATGTCCCGGGCACCGGCCCGCACCGTGGACTGCGTACGTATCAGATCGGTCGTGTCTGCCTGGAGCATCCATTGCCTCCTCACGAGCCCGCGCAACCGTTGCTGTATCGGTCACTACAGTTGGAATGATCGCTACGTTAAGGTGGCGTTACGGAGACCGTCAAGAGCTCTCGACCGACAACCAAGCAACACCCCGCCAGACGTCAGCAGAGCGATTTCAGCGCCGGGAGCAGTGAACCTGCCCTTCGTTCATGCCGCGCTGCAGGTCCGCTTTGGCCTTGCGGCGCCGACCCCGGTCGGCCAGGCCGCCGAGGGGCATCGGAACGAGAACTGGCGCTACGGATGACCTTGGGGCGTCGACACGTTCAGGGCACGTCGGTCGCCGTGGTCGGCTGACCGTTAGCAACGGCGACTCGTTGAGGTGGGAACTCGCGACAGTTGGATGGGCGCTCTCCCCCAGTATCAAACCCCACGTCCGCGGAGCCGGGGCCCTTGGTGGATGCCCCGGCGAGAATCGTGAGCCCCGTCGCGCGCCCATAACAGGCATTATGATGTACGTCCAATATGTCCGATTCAAGGATTATTGGATTGCCGGTAACAGTAATCTGATAATTCGCGAGGCTGGTGCTCGCGACAGTGGTTCTGAGAGACGGCTTCTCCTGGCGTTTCGCCGCGGCCGGATTTGGCGAAGGGACCCGGAGCAGACCCGCGCGGTTCACTGCGCGTAGACGGCAGCCTGTGCTCTGCTTCGCATCCATGTAGGTTTACGTCCGCAATGTGAGAGACTACTCTCGAGAGATGTCTCTCACGAATCCGTTTGGTGATGCCGCGATCACCGATCCACAAGCGATGCGGGCGCTCGCCCATCCGGTACGCCTTGCCGTCCTGACGTTCTTGCAGCGCAATGGGCCGATGACGGCCACGCAGCTCTCCGCTCATGTCGGGGCGACGCCGTCAGTGACCAGCTGGCATCTGCGGCATCTCGCGACATTCGGCCTGGTCATGGACGCAGACCCCGGCGAGGTGCCGAGCGACGGACGGCAGCGGTACTGGAAGGCCGCCGCCCGCGGCTTCTCCCTCGAACTCGGTGAAGGTCAAGAGTCGCAGACCGCTATGCGGATGCTGGCATCCCAGATGGAGGAGAACGGCCGTAAGCAGGTCGAACGTTGGTGGGCGGCGACCGAACCGGAACTCGACCACACGTGGCGACGCCTGGCAGGGATGGCCAATACCGGTGTCCGGCTGACTGCCGGCGAGCTCGAGAAGCTCCAACGCGACATGGATGAGCTACTGGCTCACTACGCGCAGCGCTCTGACGACGACACTCCCCCAGACGCCCGCCGGGTCCGCGTGCTGCGCCACTACCTTCCGGAGGCGCAGTGATGACAGCGGCCACGACCTCGCTGTGGCGCAACAACCGGTTCACCGCCTTCTGGGCCGGCGAGACCGTCTCGCACTTCGGTGACCGCATCAGCGAGCTGGCGCTGCCGCTGATCGCGGTCACCATGCTGGCCGCGACGCCTACCCAGGTCGGCCTGCTGACCGCTGCCATCTGGGCGCCCAACCTGCTCTCGGCCGTGGTCGGGACGTGGGTGGATCGCCGAGCCCATCGCAAACGGCTGCTCGTCAGCGCCGATCTGCTCCGCGCCGCAGCACTGCTCAGCCTGCCGATCGCCTACTGGTGCGGCCTTCTCGGCCTGGCCCAGCTCTTCGCGGTAGCGCTACTGGCCGGGGCCGGCCAGGTGCTGTTCTCCTGCGCGTACTCCTCGTTCTTCGTGACCCTGGTCGACCGCGACCAGTACGTCGACGCCAACAGCAAACTGAGCACCAGCCGATCGGCGTCCTTCGTCGTCGGCCCGGCAGCCGGCGGGTTCCTCATCCAGGCGCTGACAGCTCCCGTCGCGATCGTCATCGACGCGGTCTCCTTCCTGGTCTCGGCGCTGTTCATCGGCCGCATCACGGCGGCGCCGACACCGGTCGGTGAAAGATCGTCGCTGGCCGCAGATGTCGGTGCCGGGTTGCGCTACGTACTCGGCCACTCTTATCTGCGGGCCGCGCTCGCGTGCGTCACGACCGTCAACTTCTTCGGTTTCATCGCTCAAGCGCTGGTCATCTTGTACGCCAGCCGCGAGTTGGGTCTCCCGGCCGGGTTGATCGGTCTAGCGTTCGGTATCGGTGCGACGGGTGCCGTCGTCGGCGCGGTGATCGCGCCGAGGCTCTCGGCACGGTTCGGCGTGGGCCGCATGATCGTCGTCGGCGCGGTCCTCTTCCCCGCCCCGACTGCGGCGATCGCCCTGGCCGACGGCCCGCATTGGCTGATCGCCACCACCATCGCCGTGGCCGAGGCGGTCTCCGGCGCGAGCGTGATGCTCTTCGACATCAACCTGAACTCGGTCCAGACCGCTGTCATCGCCGATCACATGCGCAGCCGCGTCTCCGGCGTCTTCGGCACCATCAACTACGGCGCCCGCCCGGTCGGCGCGATGATCGGTGGCCTGCTCGGCAGCGGCCTCGGGCTGCGGCCCACCCTGCTGATCGCCGCCGCCGGTGGGATGCTGTCGTGCCTCTGGCTGTTCAGATCACCGATCCCACGTCTCCGGGCATTGTCGTCGCTGAGCGATCAGCCAAGCCGGCGATGACTCAACGGAGGATGTCATCGGGCGGGGACGCGACGGCTCGTTGGCATTCATCTATATCCTGCGTTGGTGGAGGCTCGGAATCCTGCTCGGGTTTTCGGCGAGGTTGCCGACGACTACGACCGTGTGCGTCCGGCTTACCCCGCTGAGTTGTTCGGTGACGTGATGAGGTTCAGCCAGCCGGACATCGGCGGCCGGTGGGCGCTGGACGTCGGAGCGGGCACCGGCCGGGCCACCGAGATGTTCGCCCGGGAGGGTCTGCCCGTCGTCGCCCTGGAGCCAGACGACGCCATGGCCGAGGTCCTCGCCCGGCGGGTGACCCGGTTTCCGGACGTGCAGGTGGTACGCGGCAGCTTTGAGGAGTTCCGTCCCACGCGGCGGTTCGGGCTGTTGTTCAGTGCGGAGGCATGGCACTGGACCGTGCCCGAGACGCGCTGGTCACTGGCTGCGGACGCTCTCGCGGACGGCGCGACGCTGGCCCTGTTCTGGAACACCGAGCGGATCAGTACACCCGCCCTGCGGACGAGCATGCTGCAGACATTCGCCGAGCATGCTCCCTCGGTGGTCATCAACGACGAGCCGGTGACCGCCGAACAGGTGTGGCATCGCTGGCCCGGCGACGAACTGTCCGGCATCACCGCGTTCGAGAACCTCACCAGCCGCCACTACCAGCGCCGATGGAACATGCCGAAGGCGGACTACCTGGATCTGGCCCGGACCAGGTCGCAATTCCGGATGTTGCCGCCGCCGGTACGCGAGGAACTGCTAGCGGCATGGGCGACGCTGTTCACCGACGAGGTGCCGATCATGATCCACACGACGCTGCTCCTGGCGCGACGCCGGCCGCCTGCTCATCAGTGAGGAACTCAACCGGCACAGCCCGAAACGCTGGAACCGAAGCGGGCAGCATGGCCGGCAGCGCGACGGTGGTGATGAAGGCCGCGCGATGGGTGGGCATGGTGACCTTCTCGGGTTTCGGCGGCGGGTGCCGCCGGTCAGGTGGTGTGGAAGGTGGCGATGCGGTTCCACATCGCGACGGGGTTGGCGTACCTCGGCCAGTGCCCGCTGCGCGGGGTCGGCGCGAGTTCGACGCCCCCGGCGGCGGCGAGGGCAATCGATAGGTACGACGACTTGATCAGTGAGGTGGAGGCATGGCCGCCAAAGAGTTCAGGCGTCGACCAGGAGCAAGGACCGCGTTTGCCCTGGACAGCCATATCCGTTGCTTTTCCGCCAGGATTATGGGGAGCCCTCACCGGGAAGAGCAGGCGTCCGTGACGGTGCGAACCCACAGCTCGGGGTGAGTGAACCAGAAGTCGTGCGGGACGTCCGGCACCGTGGAGAAACGTCCGTGCGGAACGAGCGCGGCCAGCTGCTCGAGAGGCCACGATGGGCGAATGTCGCCGCCCGCGGCGATGAAGTGCATCGGTACCTGGCAGGTGGCCAGGCCACGCCAGAGGTCAGGTCGATGAATCCAGTCGGTGAACGACGCGCCGAGAGCCGCATGCACGTCAGGCGCGTATTCGATCTCGACCACGGGCTGCGTGGGCTTGCCGGCCTCGTAAGCCTCGGACCACGTGCGGTCACGTTGTGGCCCCCGTCCGGCGATGCCGACCAGAGCGGCCACCGCGTCCGGGTGCTCCACCGCGTAGCGCACGCCGAGGTCACAACCCCAGGAGTGGCCGACCACGATCCAGGTGCGGACACTCACTGCTGTGCGAATCTCCTCCAGGTCGGCGATCGCTTTCTGCATGGTGTGGGGGCCGCCGCCCGATCGGCCGACGCCGCGTGGTTCGGGATACCAGGCGCGGTAGCCCCGCGGGGCGAGGTCGTCGTGCTCCAGGTACTGCACGCACCCGGGGCCGCCGGTCAGGACGACGACGTCCGGCCCATGGCCGGTCACGCCGACGTGCAATGCCGCAGTTCGTACCGGGATCATCCGCGACTGCATGTCCGCGAACGCTATCAGCGGGCTGCGGTCCGTTGTCGAGGCATCTGCCGGCAGCGTCTCATTTCAGGCTGTTCGATGATCGATCTGTACGCTCCAGCCATGAGCGAGCGCGTCGGCCGGCTCCCCGGTGGGCAATGACGTGCTGCCCTACGTCTATCAGGTCACCAAGTACGACCCCGCCGACCGCGACCAGCACGGCCACTACGTCGGCGCTGAGGACACGATCAGCGACCACGGGCCGGTCGAATCCGCCTACCTGCAGGCCGTCGCCGCCTTCGCCGAAGACAGCGGCGTTGAACAGCTGGCCATCCGCGAGCCGCAGCTCGGCGGCTTCGCCCGCTTCGGCCTGGAAGCACCGGTCGACGGCTACGGCCTGGCCGGCCTGTTTCCCGCCGGTCCTGCCGGGTTCCACGACGGGGCGCTGGTGCCGATCGGTGTCGGCGTGGCAATCGTCCGGGCGATGCTCCGCGACAACGGCGCCTGGTGCCGCCTGGAAGCGGAAGGAGAGCTCACCGTCCACGTCGGCTGGGACCAGTACCTTTACCTAGGCAGCAGCCGGCCCTGCGAGGCCGCGCTGACCCGGGCCCGGGCACTCGGCCTGTTCACGCAACGCCTGGACGCATCGCCGTACGACTTCGCCCCCGACGACCCGGCATACGTGCAGCGCCCTGCTGACGCCGACTTCTGGGCCCGCCTCGGCTGGACCGTCAGCGCCCACCGTGCCACGTTCCTGCAGGAGACCTTCGCCCTCGGCGCCTCCCGATGGCACCGCCTGAGCCGCGACAACATCGAGACCGTGCGCTCCCGGCTGACCCCACGCGCGCAGTTGTCCGTCTGGCCGGACCTGCTCACCGACGTCGACACGGCCGTGGCCGCCCTGCCCGGCGAAGGGCTGGTGGAGATCGTCTGGGAGAAGGAGGACGGGCAGGTCACCAGCACAGTCGTGGACGAGACCCGGTTCGAGGACGTGACCTCCCAGCTTGCCGGCGCGCGTGCCGCCGGCGTCGTGTCCAGGTACGCCGGTGAGGATCTCCCGCTGTTCACCGCTGTCCTGCCCGACAGCGACGGGGTGCTCCGCGCGCGCTGGCAGACCGAGCCGACACCCAGCGACCGGGACTGGGCGTTCCTGAAGACCCTGCGGCGCGGCCAGGTCGTCACCGGCACGGTGACGTCCATCGCCGGTTTCGGCGTCACCTTCGTGGACATCGGCGGCTTCACCGCGATGATCAACATTCCGGAGTTGTCCTGGCGTCCGTTCAACCACCCGTCCGACGTCGTCAGCGTCGGCCGGCAGGTCACCGCTGAGATCCTCGACGTCGACATGGTCGGGGAGCGAGTGCCACTGTCGATCAAAGCAGTGCAGGAAGACCCGTGGCCGCAGGTGGCGCAACGGGTCGGGCAGCTGGTCACCGGGCCGGTCACCAGGATCGTGCCGTTCGGTGTCTTCGTCCGCATCGAGTCCCGGGAGGACGGCTTCGAGGGACTCGTCCACACCGACGAACTGGAGCAGTCGCCACCGGACGCCATCGAGGTCGGCGACGTTCTCACCGTCAAGATCATGGATGTCGATCTCGTACGGCGCCGCATCGCCCTGTCACAACGGCAGGCCGGCCGGTGACCGCCGTCACCAGCGACGATCAGGAACGAAACCGACGTGTCAGGTGGCGTAGACGATGTTCTCGTCGAGGGTCCGGCCGGTGGCGATGCGATGGGCGACCCGTGCCGCCACCAGCCGGGCCAGGGGCTTGCGCCAGCCCTGGCCGGGAATGCGGCCGGCATGCCGGCCACCGAAACCGAGCAGCGCCGCGGCCTGCCGGGTCATGTCGGGTACGAAATCCGGGATCCGCGCGTACAGGGCCCGGGTGTCGGCCGACCCCAGGTAGGCGAACGGCGCCGAACCGGCCAGCGGGTACAGCCGGTTGCCGATCAGGGTCATGTTGCGGTGCGCGCGGACGTCCAGCATGACCACCGCGTGTTCGACGCCGGCGCGGGTCCCGGCGACCGCGAACGTGCGGTACAGCAGGGAGCTGACGGTCAGCCCGTACCGCCGGCCCCGGTATTGCGGCAGGACCGCGACGGTGGCGAAGTCCCAGATCGTCTGGCCGCGCATGCCGTGGGCGTCGAGGATCTCCTCGACGCTGCGGCCGATGTGGCCGGGCGCGTCGGCGATGGTCTTGACCTCGTCGCCGGTGCCGGCGATGACCCGGGTGGTGCCGGCCGGCAGGCCGGTCTGCCGGTCGAGGACGACGAAGAACCGGCTGCGATCCTCGTACGGCCCGTATTCGCTGGTCATCACGTCGGCGTTGTTGCCGAACGCGGGTTCGAACACGGTCCGTTCGACGGCGCGGCCGACGTCGGCCAGCGGGTGCCCGTCGGCGGCGATCACGGTCAGGAACCGGCCGGGCCGGCCGGGGCGCAGCGGCTGCCTCGGCGGGCCGTCGAGGAACGCGCGGCAGGTCACGGCGATGTCCGCGGCCGACAGGCGGTAGCCGACGCTCATGTTTCAGAACTCCTTCGCCACGATCTCGGAGGCCCGGAAGAAATCCTTGGTGTACGCGACGACGACTGCCGGGTCGAACGCTTTGCAGGTGTAGATGTCGACGCTGAAGAAGGAGATCGGGCGTTCCCAGGAGTAGAAGTGCGCGCCGGAGGTCTCCCAGTGGATCCAGCCGGCCCAGCCGTACAGGTCGCTGATGTGGGTCACCGGTTCGATCAGGGTGGTCATGGCGGTGACCTCGGACAGTTCGGTCAGGTACCGCTTGATGTGCTGGTCGGTGATCGGGTACGCGGGATAGCCCTCGACCACGAGGCGCTGGCGCAGGATGCCGGGGGCGAGGTCGGTGCAGGAAGGCACGGAGGCGGGGTTCTCTCGTCGGCGGTCAGACGTTTGCCTGACCGAACCTAGTGCCGCCGGGCGCCCGCGTAACCCGTCTGACCAGCGGGTTCGCGGTGACGTTCGGCCCACCGGTGATCAGTTCTGGTGGCGGGGCCACCTGGCGAACCGGGCTCTGATCCCGGCCACGCCGGCGGGGTCGACGCCGTAGGCGAGGAACGCGCGGTCGGGGGTGCGGTCCAGGCGCCGGCCGGCTGCGGCGACGTCCTCGGGCTCCAGGGCGGGGTCGACCCGGCGTGCGCAGCTGAGCAGTTGGTCGACGTCGCGGTCGGCCAGGAACACGGCCACGTCGATGAAGTCGCGGACCTCGGCGCGGCCGGCCAGGGCGGCGACCTTCCAGGCGATCAGGTCGTCGACGGCCATGACCGGGCCGATGTCGAGCACCACCGGCGGGTAGGACCGGTCGAGGAATCCCAGGCTCACCCGTAGCCCGTCCGGGTCGTCGGGGCCGCTGAAGACGGCCAGTTCGGCCATCTGGTACGCCATCCCGGCGATGAGGTCGTCGAGGTCGCTGTCGTGGCCGATGGTTTCGACGCGCAGCCCGGCGGCCAGCAGCGCGCCGGTCACCGCGGTGGTGGCCGCGGCGACCGAGCCTTCACCGGAGGCGAACAGGTCGACGTCCTCGGTGGGCCGCACGACCAGGCCGTGCTCGATCAGGGCGAGGCCGCCGCCGAGGACGAACCCGTACCGGTAGGCGGCGGCCAGGGCGGTGCGTGCCACCAGTTCGTGAAACGGGTCGGGAGCGCCGGTCAAGCGGCGGCCAGATCCGGGTGACGCTGCTGCCAGGCGGCCCGGACACCGCGGGGCAGGAACAGCTGCGGCCACATCCGGGCGAGCAGACGTGCGTTCAGCAGGGTCCGCAGCTCGTGGTGCTGGACGGCCTCGCGCAGGACGATCTCATACATCCGCAGGCTGTCGTAGTCGTCGGTGAGGTCGAACCGGCGGTGCTGCGGTGGCAGCCACAGCATCCGGTGCGGCAGTTCCACCACCCCGGTGGCGGGGCCGCGCAGCTGGGTGAGGTCGGCGATGACCAGCGCGGCCCGGCCCGGCCGGGTGGCCAGACGGTTCGCGGAGCTCTCCAGCGCCGAGGTCATGACGCCAAGACTAGGCGACCGGCCGCCCGGTTCACCAGGACGGCCGGTCGGCGGTGAACTCGGCGAGCAGTTCGCTGATGTAGGTGAGGCTGTCCTGGACGTCGTCGGGGCTGCTGCGGTTGCGGTAGTACGGCAGGGCGATCACGGCCAGCGACAGGGCCCAGCCTCTGGCCCGTACCCACGTGTGGTCGTCGGTTTTGAGGGCGTCGCGGAACGCCTGCCGTGCGTCGCCGTCGAACAGCAACCAGGCGGCCATGATGTCGGCGGCCGGGTCGGCCGCCCAGGCGGTGCCGAAGTCGATGACCGCGGTGAGCCGCCCGCCGGCGGTCAGCACGTTGCCGGGCATCAGGTCGCCGTGGATCCAGCGGGGCGGCCCGGTCCAGGTGCCGGCGGTCAGCGCGTGGTCCCAGGCGGCCAGCAGCAGGGCCGGGTCGAGGTCGTCGCGCAGCGTGTCGACGGCGTCGCGGTAGAGCCGGTCGCGGGGCGCGAGCGGCGTGCCGCGGCTGAACGGGCTGTCGGGTGGGGCAGGCGCGCCGGTGGTGTCGATCTGCTGGAGGTGGTGCAGGAAGTCGGCGAGCTGGTGGGCGGCGGCCTGCGGGTCGACGGCGGCCGGGTCGAAGGTGTCGCCGGGCAGCCATCGGTAGACGCCCCAGGTGAACGGGTATTCGCTGGTCGCCGCGCCGAGGGCGAGCGGTTCGGGGATGGCCAGCGGCAGGTGCGGGGCCAGTCGCGGCATCCAGGTCAGGTCTTTCTCGGCCTGGCCGGTGGTGCGGGCGGTGCGGGGCAGCCGCACCGACAGGTCGTCGCCGACGCGGAAGGTGACGTTGTCGGTGCCGGACGTGGCGACATACCGGATCGGGTGGCCGGACCATTGCGGGAACTGGCCGGCGAGCAGCCGCCGTACCAGGGTGGTGTCGATGTCGGTCTCGTCGTCGTGGAGTTTGGTGACCTCGGTGTCCGGCACAGCCGGTAGCCTGCCGCAGGGTGCCCGGTTTCGTCCACCGGATTGTAGGGTGCCCGGATGCAGGTTTTCGGTACGGCTGCGGCCGCTTATGCCCGGCATCGCCCCGATTATCCGGCCGACGCGGTGCGGTGGGTGCTGGCGGCCGCGCCCGGCCGGCGGGTGCTGGATCTGGGCGCGGGGACCGGCAAGCTCACCGCGGCTCTGCTGTCGGCGGGCGCGTCGGTGACCGCGGTGGAACCGGATCCGGCGATGCGGGCCGTGCTGGCCGGGCAGTTTCCGCAGGTCCGGGCATTGCCGGGCAGTGCTGAGGCGATCGGGTTGCCGGACGGGTCGGTGGATGCGGTGGTGGCCGGCAACGCGATGCACTGGTTCGACATGACGGTGGCCGGGCCGCAGTTCGCGCGGGTGCTGGCGCCCGGCGGGGTGGTGGCCGGGTTGTGGAACGTTCTCGACGATACGGTCGGCTGGGTCGCCGAGCTGGCACGGGTGGCCGGCAGCGCGGTCATCGGGCCGCGGGACACCCCGGAGGCCTGGCAGGCCGCGACGGCCGGGATGCTCGGCGCGTCGGCGGTGACGGCCCGGTTCCGCAACAGCCAGCGGCGCACCGCCGACGAGCTGGTCGCGACGCTGGCGACCCGGGCCGGGGTGCTGATCATGCCGGAGCCGCAGCGGGTACAGACGCTGGGCCGGATCCGGGAGTTCCTGGCGGGCCGGCCGGAGACCGCCGACGGCGAGTTCGCGTTGCCGATGCTGACGATGGTGTTGCGCGCTTGACCGGCCGGCCGCTGGTGTTCCTCGATGTGGACGGCCCGCTGATCCCGTTGCGGGCCCGGCCGGGCACGCCGGCCGGCGTGCCGCCGGCGGATCCGTCGGGGCATCCGCTGATCCACCGGCTCGACCCGGCCGACGGGGCCCGGCTGTTGGCGCTCGGCGGTGACCTGGTGTGGGCGACGACGTGGGCGCACACGGCCAACGAGCTGGTCGCGCCGCGGCTGGGGCTGCCGCAGCTGCCGGTGGTGAGCTTCGAGGACGGCCCGCCGGCGGTCGCCGGCCTGCACTGGAAGACGATCCCGCTGATGCAGTGGGCCGGCGGCCGGCCGTTCGTGTGGCTCGACGACGAGGTGACCGGCGTGGACCGGTGGTGGGTGCACGATTTTCATGAGGGCCCGGCGCTGGTGCACCGGGTGGATCCGCTGGCGGGGCTGACGGCCGCCGATTTCGCTGCGGTGGGCGCGTGGCTGCGTGCTCAGGTGGCGTGAGCCGCCCGGGTTTGCGGGCGCGGCTGGACGGCTTCGGTGGCGGCCCGGCGCAGCATCGCCCGGACGACGACCGGATGGAACATTCGCACCAGCGCCAGGTAGACGCGGCCGCCGCGGGTGCGGGCGGCCGCGTGGGTGCTCAGGGTGACGGTGACCCCGTCGTCGTCCGGCGTGACCAGGACCGAGGCACGGAAGTCGAGGTGGCCGGCGTCGGTGCCGAGCAGCACTTCCCGGTCGGTGCGGGTGATGGTGTCGAAGGCGGACCGGTCGCCGCGTTCGATGCCGAACGGCGCGACCAGCACGTTGCGTAGCCGCAGCAGGGCGACCACGGCGGCCGGTGGGTTGCGGAAGATCGCGTCGGCCCAGGTCTGCGGGTCGGTTGCGGCACCCGGACCGACTCGCGCGGCGTAGGCGTCGGCGAGGTCCGGCCGCGGCAGCGCCGCGGCGATCAGAGATTCTTGCGATGGTACGGACGTGGCGCTGATCTGCACGGACTCGAAGCGGACCGCCAGTCGCGCCCGCCACGGATAGCGCACCGGGTGGCCGACCGTGCCGCCGGCGGCGTGCTCGGCGTTGTCGAGCAGGTGCTCGAGCACGGTGTCGTGGCAGGCGCCGATCAGCGTGGCCCAGCCCAGCCGCATCCACCCGGTGGCCTCGGCGGTGAGCCGGTGGCGCAGCACGCACGCGTTGTCGCCGTGGTCGTCGATCTCGAAGGTGTGGGTGCCGGTCAGGCCGATCCGCGGGTCGAAGGTGAACTCGACCATCCGGCCCGGCCGGTAGGCGCTGACCTGGTAGCGGACCGGTCCGTGGCCGCCGGTGGCGCCGACGGCGACCGGCTGGTCCAGGCGCATCGGCAGCCAGGTGGGTGACGGCCAGAGTGGGTCGCCGGGACGGCCGATCCGGTCGAGCAGGGCTCCGGCGACGGTGGCGGGGACCGGCAGGAGCCGTTCGTGGGTGTTGTCGATGACGCTCATGACACCTCCATACGGTGGCGTATGTTCTTCCGTACCGTACCGTATGGAGATGGTTGAACGCCGCACCCGCAAGCCCACAGCGACCAGGCTCACGGCCGGCGACTGGACCGCCGCGGCGCTGGAGGCGATGGCCCGCGGCGGTCTGGCCGCGGTCGCCGTGGAGCCGCTCGCGGCCCGGCTCGGCGCCACCAAGGGCAGCTTCTACTGGCATTTCGCGAACCGCGACGCGCTGATCGAGGCGGCCCTGCAGCGCTGGGAGACCGACCACACCGACGCGGTGATCGCCCTGGTCGAGGCCGAGCCCGATCCGCTGGCCAGGCTGCGGACCCTGATCGGCACGGTGATCGAGTCGACGGCGATCCCGGGCGCCGACGCGATCGAGCTGGCCATGCTGGCGACCGCCGGCCATCCGCACGTCGCGGCGGCGCTGGCCCGGGTGACGGCGCGCCGGCTGGCGTACACCGCCCGGTTGTTCGAGGATCTGGGCCTGCCGCCGCAGGAGGCCGGCCATCGGGCGCTGGTGGCGGTGAGCGCCTATCTGGGGCATGCGCAGCTGGCCCACGCCACGCCGGGGCTGGTGCCGGGCACGCCCGAGCAACGCCGTACGTATGTCGATCGGCTCATCGGGCTCGTCACGGGCCCGTGATCGGCTACCCTGCCGGGCGTGATCTACCTGCGGAATGCCGCGGCCATGTGGACCGCCCTGTTCCCCGCGGCGCGTCTGGACGAGCGGCTGCTGCGGGTGGACCGGCCCGGCACGACCCGGGTGATCCTGCGGCAGCCGCCCACCGCGGCGACCGTCGCCGAGGTCGCCGGGATGGCGTTGCAGAGCCGCGTCGTCGTCGAGGACGTGTTCACCAGCCCGGACGCCGACCCGGTGTTCCCGAATTCGCGGGCGGTGTGCATGCCGGTGATGAACCGGCCGCCGGGCGGCCTGAAGGCCGCGGCGGCGCCGGTGGTCGAGGTCCGTGACCCGGACACCCTGGCGCAGGCGGAACGGGTGATGGTCGACGGTTTCCCGTTCCCCCAGCTACAGCCGTGGGTACGCGCGCAGGCGCTCCCGCCGAGAGTGCTGGACCTGCCGGGCTGGCGGGTGTGGCTGGCCTACGACGGCGGGGCGCCCGCCGCCGCGGCCTACACCTACGACGACGGGCACGCCACCGGCCTGTACTGGCTGGCCACCCTGTCCTCCCACCGGTCGCGGGGGCTGGGCCGGGCGGTGCTGTCGGCGGCGATCGCGGCCCGCCCCGACCACGTGTTCACGCTGGTCGCGACCGAGGCGGGCCGGCCGCTCTACGAGTCGCTGGGGTTCGCGGTGGTGCGGATGGCGACCTGGCACACCCGGCCGCCGATCCTCACCGCCTGAGCCGTCACCACGTCCACTTCTGCAGCGCCGCCCCGGTACAGGTGACGATCCTGACCTGGGCGGCGTTGGTGTTGGCCGCCGCGGCCAGGCACAGGGTCGTCTTGCTGACCGGGCGGACCGTGCCGTCGGTGCGGAACTGCCAGCGTTGCGCTCCGGTGCCGTTGCAGCCGAACTGCCAGATCCGCTGCCCGTTGACGAAGTTGCTGCTCGGCACGTCCGCGCACATCCCGAACACCCGCAGCGTGTTGTCGGTGAACCGGGTCAGCGACTGCGCCTTGGTGTTGTTGCAGGTGTAGGTCTGCAGGTAGGTGCGGGCGGTCAGCGCCGACTTGGGGATGTCGACGCATTTGCCGGTGCTGTTCTTCAGCGGGCTCATCAGCGGCGTCGGCGCTTTGGCGACCTGCACCATCCGGGCGACCGACGGGACACCGGCGGCGTCGGTGACGAACAGCATGTACCAGCCGGGCGGCGCCACCCCGCCGGTCGGCGGCCCGGTCACCGTCAGCGTGGTCCCGGCGACGGTGTATTTCAGCGGGATGTACCGCTGGCCCTGGTCGACGCCGTGGGTGACGTCGGCCAGCGCGACCAGCCCGACCTTGCGGATGGTCGCGGCCTGCGGGCTGGTGAGCGTGAACGCCGCGCCGACACCGACGGTGCCGGGCCCGGCCGAGATCACCGGGCGGGCCGCGAGCTCGCCGCTGCCGTCTTTCTTGTACAGGTACGGCGGGCTGAAGTACTCGACGTTCTTCTCCAGGTAGCCGGCGGTCATGCAGCCGCCGCAGATCCCGCCGCCACCGGTCATCACCCGCCCGTCGGGCAGCAGCGCGGCCGTCGAGTGGTACTGGCGGATGCGTTCGGCGGCGGACAGCACCGTCCACTGGCCGGTGACCGGGTTCCACAGTTCGGCGGTGGTGACGGCCGCGTTCAGGTCGACGCCCCCGTTGACGGCGGCGCTGGTCAGGCCGCCGGTGACCAGCACCGACCCGTCGGCCAGGACGGTGGTGTTGTGCTGGCGCCGGCCGGTCGACATGGAGCCGGTGGTGGTGACCGCCGGGACCAGGCCCTTGTTGCTGTCCAGGATCACCGCGGTGCGGGTGGGCCGTTTCGCGACGCCGTCCTCGGTGATGCTGCCGCCACCGACCACAAGGGTCTTGCCGATGTCGTAGGTGGCGAAGCTGCCGTAGTCGCGGGTGATGCCGTCGCGGGCAGCGGTGCCGGTGATCGCGCCGTTGCCGGCCGTCGTGATCGTCCAGCCCGTATTGTAGGGACCGAAAAGACCCAATTGTGTGTCCGGGCGGGAAATCATGAACGGATAGAGTCTCGCGTTGTATTTCGTGAAGTTCGGCAATTGGCGAATCACACCGTTCGTCTGATAGACCTCCGCGACGGCCGGCCCGCCCCCGATGATCACTTCTTCACCGTTCGCCATTTCCGTCACCGACGGATACCAGCGGGCGGCGGCCATGTCCCGGCCACGGGTCCACGTTTCGGTCTGCCAGTTGAACACGTAGGTGCGCACCGTGCCGGCCAGTTGCGCGTTGGCGTTTCCGCCGGCCACCAGAATGTTGCCGTTGGCCAGGTGCGCGAACCCGGCACAGAACAGGTTGGTGCCCTGCAGGTCGACGCGTTTCTGGGTGTTGTCGGCCGGGTTCCACACCATCGCCCGGGTGAAGTCGTGGTTCGGGTAGTCCTCGGCCGCGTTGTCGCCGACCGAGTCCCAGATCAGCACCTTGCCGTTGGGCAGCACCGCCGTGAACACCGGCACCACCGTGGTGTCGACGACCGGGCTCCACTGGCCGGACACGCCCGGATCGGCGTCGGCGGCACTGGCCCGCAGCTGGGCCCGGCCTGGTCGCTTACCGGTCTGGCGCTCGATACGCGCGGCGTTCTCGGCGGTCTTCTTCTCGATCTCGTGCATCGGCACACCGACCAGGTCCTGCGCCCGGTGCTCGGCGTCGTCCTCGGCGCTGCCGGCCGCGTGAGCATGAGCGTGCGGCACGGCCGCCGGCGCGGTCACGGGCGCGGCCGAGGGTGCCCCGGCCGCTGACGTGGCGACCAGGAATGATGCCGACAAAAGGCAAGCGGCTATCAACACACGTATTATTCGCATGGCATTGTCGTCCCTTCACCGATCGCGCGGCCGGGACTTTATGCGCAGACTTGATCGTGAATATCCCCGTGATTTGTCTCGTGCCGCCCCCGTCAATGTTCAGTGCGGTCACCATAGCTCTCAACCGAGTTGTCCATCAATATTCACCGGTGGCACTTCCGGGCTCGGACCACTCACCCTTTCGGTCGGCGCGCTGTCGGTTCGGCGATACTTGCCGGATGTCCGAAGAGATCCTTTCCGGCGGCAACACCGGCGGCGCGGTCCGCTCCGGCGACACGGTCCGCCGGCCTGCCGGCCCGTGGACACCGACGGTGCAGCGGTTGCTGGGCCACCTGCGCGGCCACGGTGTGACGTGGCTGCCGCAACCTTTCGGTACGGACTCCGCCGGCCGTGACATCGTGTCCTATCTGCCGGGAACCGTGCTGAACGCAGACCTTCCGGACTGGGTGTGGGCCGACGAGGTGCTGGTCGATGCGGCCCGGATGATGTCCGCGCTGCATGCGGCGACCAGCACGTTCGACCGGGCCGGGGCGGTGTGGCGGATTCCCGTGCACGAGCCCGCCGAGGTGGTGTGCCACAACGATTTCGCTCCGTACAACATGGTGTTCACCGGCCGGACCCTGACCGGGGTGATCGACTGGGACACCGCGTCGCCGGGGCCGCGGGTGTGGGATCTGGCGTACCTGGCCTACCGGCTGGCGCCGCTGACCGATCCGGCCAACACCGAGGCCGTCGACAACGGCATTGCGGAACGGTCCCGGCGGCTGCGGCTGTTGTGCGCGGCGTACGGCGACCGCGCCCCCGATCCGGCGCAGGTGGTCGGGGTCGCCGTCGACCGGCTGCACGACCTGGCGGCGTGGACCGAGGCCCGTGGCCCGCAGCTGGCGTCGCACGTCGCCCTGTACCGGCGTGACGCCCGCTGGATCACCGCCCACACGGGAGCGCTGGCGTGACGGTGACCATCGAGGTCGTGTCGTTCGTCGCAGCTCCCCCGGCCCGGGTGTTCGACCTGAAACTCGACGTCGACGTGCACGCCGCATCCCAGCGCGACAGCGCCGAGACCGCCGCGACCCGCGACGACCGGCGCCGGCTGCTGCTGGGCGACGAGGTGACGTTCACGGCCCGCCATTTCGGGTTGCGCTGGCAGATGACCAGCCGGATAACCACCTATCAGCGCCCGGCCCCGACCGGCGCCGCCGGTTCGCGGCCGGCCCGGTCCGGCGGCCCCGACCAGCAACCGGGCCCGGATCGGTCGGCGGACCCGCGGCCGGCCCGGTTCGGCGAGCAACCGGGCCCGGATCCGTCGGCGGACGCGCAGGCGGGCCGGTTCGTCGACGAGCAGGTTCGGGGGCCGTTCGCGATGATGCGCCATGAGCATCTGTTCGAACCCGACGGCGCCGCGACGCGGATGACCGACCGGATGACGTTCGCCGCGCCGCTGGGCCCACTGGGCGCGGTGGTGGCCCGGCTGGTGCTGGCGCCGTATCTGCGTCGCCTGCTGATCCGGCGGGCGGCGCATCTGGACATGCTGGTCAGGTCGGGCGGCTGAGACGGTCCAGGCCGCGTTGCGCGTTACGGCGGATCCGTTCGACGGGATCGTCGAGCATGATCCGTAGCAGTGGTGCGGCGGTGGCGTCGCCGTGCATGGCCAGGCGCAGGGTGATGACCGACCGCACGTCCTGGTCGGTGTCCCTGGTCAGCGGCAGCAGCGCCTCGGCGTAACCGGGCCGCCGCAGCCACGCGACAAGACTCGCGGCTTGGCGGCGCACACCGGGGTCGGGGTCGTCCAGGAACGCACGGGCGATGCCGTCGATGGGTTCCCGGTCGCGTTGCCCGCCGACGGCTTCCAGCGCGGTGTGCCGCAGCGCCGGATCGTCGAGGGCGGCGACCATGATCGGCAGGTCCCGGGCGTCACCGATCAACCCGAGCGCCCAGACCCGCATCGACGCGTCCCCGGTGAACGCGAGCGCCTCGGCGCGGCTGGTCTCGGCCTCGAACTCGGCCAGGTATTCGATCTCGTCCTCGATCTCCCGGAAGTCGAATCCCTGATCAGCCGCGCTGCGAAGCTGCCGCAGCAGTTCCCCGAACCCCATGGGCGCCCACGCTACGTGACCCGCTTGGGGATCGTTGGGGTGCCGGCGCACCGGATTTCCGCCGGGATGGACGGTAGAGAGAGCGACAGGAAGGAGCATCAACGAAACGTGCGTCCGGTAAAGCCACCGCCTGGATCAACAGCATGGCGAAACTCGGGTAGGAACCGCCTCCGGCGAAATCCGTCACGGTCGTCGGCCAATCGGCAAGACGCGGCCGCCGGTGTTCGGTCCGGAGTGGTCTCCGGCGGGCGACGGCCAGCGCACACGATGCGGCAATGTGCGATTTCATCCTCGTCGGAACGATGGCAGGCGCACACGGACGGCATAACGTGTGCTCCCGTCCCCGTCGGAGCGAAGCAGGCGCACACGACCGGCGAATGTGTGCGCTGACCATCGCTGCTGCCGGCGGACCCGCCGGCGGCGGTGCGCTCCTGGCATCGCCTCTGGACGGCCGTCCAAGGGCACAAGACCTTACGGAGTTCGCTGCGGATGACGCTGACCAGGAGAAATGCAAAGTCCACTTCGGCTGCGGCCCTGACCGGCACTGTCGCTGCCTAAAGTTGGCGAACTCGAGTGCGACCGAAATCGACAAGATCGCGGTGGGCGCGGTGCGGCGCCCTGCCGGGGCGACGGTGGGGGTCACCCCCGCCCAGTGGCGGCGATGACCCCCAGCGTCGTCCGGGTGTTCAGGCGGGCGTGTTGAGGGCCAGGCGGCTGATCTGCTGCGCCGGCAGCACCCCGGACAGCACCCGCACGTCGTCGATGTCGCCGGGCCAGAAGTTGCCGGCCCAGCCGTTGTACTTCGACCGGCCGATGGTCAGCGGGCCGCTGCTGGTGAACGCCCGCCCGGCCACGGTCCCGGCGGTGGCGTCGCGGATCCCGTCGACGTAGAGGGTGACGGTTGCGGCGGCCGCGTCGTACACCCCGGCCAGGTGGGTCCACCGGTTCACCACGGCCGGGCCACCGACCGCGGTCGCGAACGCCGGGTCGACCGTGTCGGTGGCGGGCACGGCGAACGTCCACCGCCCGGACCCGGCGCGCTGCAGGTAGAAGGCGCTGGCCTGCGCCCCGTCCTGGCCGACGGCGGTGTGGTAGCCGCCGGCGGAGGTCAGCCGCACCCAGGCGGTGACGGTGAAACTCTGCCCGGTGTCCACGACCGGCCCGCCGGTGCTCGCCTGCCCGGACATCCCGTCGAAACGGATCGCCCGGCCCTGCCCGGCGCGCACGTCGGTGATCAGTGTGGCGCCGCCGGTGACGACCGGGTCGCCGGCGGCGTCCAGCGGCCAGTAGCCGCGCAGCGTGTACGGTGGCCCGCCGAACGTGAACGAGTCGATGGTCGTTGCGGCGGGCCGGGTGATGTAGATGGTGTGCACCCCCGGCGGCAGGGACGACACCGCCGCCGACACGGTGGCCGTGGCGCCGCCGGTGTCGGTGACGGCGACCGTCGCGACGGGGGCGGCGGTGGGGCTGCCGGCCCGCACCAGGATCTGCCCGGCCCGGCTCGACACGGCCCGCATCTGCACGCTGCCCGTGCCGGCGCCGACGTCGACCTGGTCGAAACGCAGCACCTCGCCGGTGGTGGCGTCCGCGGTCGCCGTGTCGATCGGCAGCCCGGCGGGCCGGTTGTCGATGACCTGCACCCAGTCGACCAGTGTCCGTACCCCACCGGCTTTGATCGCGGTTTCGGTCGCGGCCGGAAGGCCGTCGGGCTCGCCGTTGAACGCCTTCGGATAGCCGCCACCGATCGCCATGTTCAGGATCAGATACTGCGGCTGGTCGAACACCCACGCCCCGGTCGCGGTGACCTGGTCCGCGGTGAGCCGGAACACCTCCCGTTCGTCGATCAGGAAGGTGATCGCCCCCGGTGACCAGTCGGCCCGGTAGACGTGCCAGCCGGCGGCGTCGAACCCGGCCGGGAACAGCGCCGCCCGTTTCGCGTTCGTGTCGTAGCTGTCGGACGGGAATCCGAGCCCGTGGTCGGCGGTGTGCAGCGGGTCACGGCCGGGGAAATGCGCGCCCACCGACGTCCAGCGCGGGTCGCCGACGTTCTCCATGATGTCGATCTCGCCGTTGGCCGGCCAGCGGGCGCCGTCCAGGCCCAGCGTCCAGAACGCCGGCCACGTGCCCGGCAGGGCGGGCAGTTTCATCCGCGCCGACATGCTGCCGTACGTGACGTCGAGTTTCGTTTCGGTCTGCACCCGCCCGGACGCGTACCGGTAGTCACCGACCGTGCCGTCCGGGTAGGTGATCTGCCGGGGGTTCTCGGTGACCGCCAGCGCGAGCGCCCCGTGCCCGGCCCCGGTCGACGTGTTGTCGTGGTCGATGTACACGTTGTCCGCGCTCGGCGAATACCACTGCTGGTCGCCGTCGTTGACCCGTTTCCAGCCGCCGGTCTCCTCGGCCAGCCACAGGCCGGTGTTCAGGGTGGGCGCGGAGAAGTCCTCCGACAGCACCACCCGGCGGCCCGGTACGGCAGCGCCCGCCGCACCCTGCGGCGCCACGACGGTGACGGCCGCGGCCACCACCGTCACCGCGATCGACCTCAGCAATCGCATGACTCCCCCGTTCGGTCATCGATGATCACCACGCGATGCTAGCGGCGATCATCGATGCCTAGGGGGCCGGCAGAAACGTCCGGGCGCCGCGCAGCACCACCCTCAACCTCGCCTGGGTGGCCGTGCAGTCCAGCTGCACATCCCCGGCGCCGGCCGCGGTCCGCATCCCCGCCACCACCTTCGACGCCGGCACCCCGTCACGGCGGGCGATCCGCGCGGCCAGCTCGAACCGGCTCACCGCGTCGGCGCCGGCCACATGACAGATCCCGGCCTGCCCGGACCCGGCCAGCTCCAGCAGCGCCGCCGCCAGGTCACCGACCTCGACCGGGCAGCGGACATCGTCGGTGAAGAACACCCCACCGGCATGCACCCGCGCGGCGATCACCGTGCCCGGCCCGCCGACGATCAACGACGTACGCGCCACGACCGCCCCCGGATCCACCGCCCGCACCGCCGTCTCCGCGGCCGCCTTCGCCGCCCCGTACACCGTGCCCGGCACCGGCACGCATGTCTCGTCGTACCGGCCCGGCGCCCCGGAGAACACCGCATCACTGGACACGTGCACCAGCCGCGCCCCGGCCGCGACCGCCGCAGCCGCCACATGCCCGGCCCCGTCCGCGGTGACCACCCAGTCGTCCTGCCGGTACGCCGCATTGATGATCACCGCCGGTGCGACCCTCGCCACCAACGCGAACACCGCAGCACGGTCCCGCAGGTCGGCATCACGACGGCCGGCCGCCACCGCCCGCGGACCGGCCTGCCGGGCCAGCTCACCACCCAGCCCACCGGTCCCACCGAAGATCAGCACCGTCATCGGACGCCTCAGGCGCGCGCCGGGTCGGTCACCAGCAGCGGATCGTCACTGTCGACCTCACCGGCCAGCGCCTCCGCCGTGGTCACCCCCACCAGCTGCAGAAACCGGTCACCCAGCTGCGGGTCGGCGGCCAGAATCACCACACTCAGCCCCGACGGCGGCCCGTCGGTGTGCGGATGCCCGGTGACCGGCCCACCCAGATCCGCCCACTGGCCCTCCTCGAACGGCTCACCCGCCTGCGCCGCCAGCCCGGCCAGCCCGGCCACCCGGTTCAACAGCAGGAACGGCCACTGCGGCGGCGACTGCTCCACCCCACGCACGACCCGCACGGTCAACTCGAAACCGTGACGCTCACCCAGCCCGTACGACACGAAATGCCAATGCCCGTCCGCCGGATACGCCGACGCGGCCTGTAACTCGAACCCCTCAGCCGGATATGTCACATGCCACGGCTGCGCCTGGGGGTAGAGCGCGCTCATGGCCTCGGTGACGGTGTCCCACATCATCCCGGCATTTGATCATGACGATGGGTGTCCTGGGCAGCCCGCCAGCCCCGCCGGCGTCCCCGGCCCACCACCACGGCCACCAGACCCGCCACCACCGCCAGCCCCGCACCACCGGCCGCGAACAACCCGGCCCGCTCCCACGCCGGCCCCCGCACCGGCGCCGCCACCGGCGAAGACGTGCCCGCCGGCACCGCCGCGACCACCGGACCCGACTCCTCGGTCAACGCCCGATACGGATCCAGCAACCCCACCCCGTACTGCGAACTACGCGCCCCACCCGGCGCCGGATCCGCCGACCGCAACAACCGGTCGGTGATCTCCTCCCCGGACTCCTGCGGGAACCGCTCCCGCAGCAACGCCGCCGTCGCCGACACGAACGGCGCCGCAAAACTCGTCCCCTGCACCGCCCGATGCCCCCGCACCGGCGACAACACCGTCACCTGATCACCGAACGCCGCAATGTCCACATGCGGCCCCGGCTGCGAATAATCAGCCAGCGTCCCGTCCGGGGTCACCGCGCCCACCCCGATCACCCCCGGAAACGCCGCCGGATACACCACCCCCGCATCAGCGCCACCGTTGCCGGCCGCCGCCACCACGACCACCCCGGCCCGCACCGCCGCCGCCACCGCGTCACGCACCGCCGGATCCGGATCCGGCATCACCAGCGAGATGTTGATCACGTCAGCGTCCGCCGGGCCCGCCGCCCACCGAATCGCCTCCGCGAACGCGTCAGCACTCGACCGCGACCGCGGAATCTGCTGCTGCCCCTTCGTATCGGTGTCCTCGGTCACCCGCACCGGAATGATCGTCGCCCCCGGCGCCAGCCCCCGCACCCCGGTCGACCCGTCCGGCAGGCCCGCAATGATCCCCGCCACCGCAGTCCCATGCCCAACACAGTCACGCCGACCATCGGCAGCACCGTGCAACAAATCCCGGCCCGCCAAAACCTGACCCTTGAGCTGCGGATTACGCACATCGACGCCCGAGTCGACCACCGCCACCCGCACCCCGGCCCCGGTCGCCAGACCCGCCAGCCGCTCCGGCGAATACGCCCGCAACTCCGCCGGCACCCCCGCCACCGGCGACCCGGCGCCCAGACACTGCGCCGCCACCACAGGCCCGGCCGGCGCCACCACACCACCCAGCAAACCCGCCACCACCGCCGCGAACACCCGCACCGACACCCACCCCCGCACCACAGTGACCGGCGTGGATGCTACCGGTGCCCGGTTGTGCCATCGGCACCCCGGCCGTTAGGTTGAGACCAGCCAATCTGCGGTGTGTGAGGGAAACCGGTGAGAGTCCGGTGCGGTCGCGCCACTGTAAACGGGCCCCCAGCCAGGGGGCCGGTGAGTCAGGACGCTCACGTGCCGCAGGCCCCATCGATCGGGACGCGTCATCCCGTAGGAGGAACACTCCGCCATGCCCAAGGCACAAGCACTCACCACCCCCGCCGTCTCCGGCCGGCTCCTCGCCACCGCCGCCGGCTTCACCGGCCTCATGCTCCTGCTGGCCTACCTCGTCGCCTTCGACCAGGGCGCCCTCTCCCAGTCCGGCATGTACCTGCACGAGCTCATGCACGACGGCCGCCACCTGCTCGGTGTCCCGTGCCACTGAGCTACACCCAGCTCCGCGGCCTGCTGGCCGGCCCCGCCACTGCGTGAACGCACTACGGCTCATCGCCGCCGGACACACCCCCGCACTACGCCGGGCCGTGTTCGGCGGCGACGACGTCCTCGACCAGGCCGGCACCGCCGAAGCCCTGGCACTGAAAACCTCCAGCGCGCTGCTGCCACGCCTGTTCCCCGACGACCAGCCGTGGCTCATCGCACCCACCCGCGCCGCACACCAGACCGCCACCCTACTCGCCGCCCCGGCCACCGCCGAAGACCCCGACCTGGCCGGACCCGACTTCGGCGCCTGGACCGGCCGGCCCCTCGACCAGATCGACCCGGCCGGCCTCCACCAGTTCCTCACCGACCCGGCGGCAACACCCCACGGCGGCGAATCCCTCACCACCACGACCAGCCGCCTCACCGGCTGGCTGCACCGACAAACCCACAGCAGGCGTACGGCCATCGCCGCGCCCCTGACGATCCGCCTCATCGTCGCCGCCGCCCTGGACCTGCCACCCACCTCCACCCACCTGGCAGTGGCCCCACTCACGGTCGTACGCCTCACCCACCACCACGGGTGGACCCTTCACCTCTGACGCAGCCGCCCTCCCCTCCGACGAAGCCGCTTCCACTCTGACGCGGCCGCTCTCCTCTCTGACGCAGCCGCTCGAACGCCTTCGGCCCCGTCAGCGCACCCCACGCCGCCACGATCTCCCGCGCACACTCCAGCGCGCTGCTGTCCGTGGTGTCGACGACGATGTCCCGGTCACCGTGCCCATAGACCAGCGTCTGCGACACCGCCAACCCCACCGGCCGGTCCCCGCGCGCGACCTCCCGCCGGGCCAGCTCCACCGGCGAACACCGCACCTCCACCAGCGTCACGTCGACACCGGCCAGCACCTCGACCAGATCCGCCAGCCGCCACGCCTCACTCAACGGGTAATCCATGATCACGTCGTTGCCGGCCGACACCAGCCCCGCCACCGCCCGGTGATACCCCCGCCGCATCCGGGTCAGCATCGCGTCGATCTCCGCGTCGTCGAGCACCCGCGTATGCACCGCCGACCGCATCGCCGTCAGCCCATCCACCGCGAACACGAACCACGGATCAGCCAGCAACGGCAGCAACGCCCGCACCACACTGCTCTTACCCGAACTCGACGCTCCATTGAGCAGAAGCACCCGACCCGACACATCAGGACCCTACAATCCGACCCCGTGACCTACCGAATCACCATCGACGACCTCACCGGACCCGCCATCGCCGCCCTCCTGCAGGAACACGTCGACCAGATGCGCGCCATCACCCCACCCGAAAGCAAACACGCCCTCGACCTCGACAGCCTCCGCGCCCCCGACATCACCCTCTGGACCGCCCACGACGGCGACCACCTCCTCGGCTGCGGCGCCCTCAAACACCTCGACCCCACCAGCGCCGAAATCAAATCCATGCGTACCGCCACCACCGCCCAGCGCCGAGGCGTAGCCGCCGCCCTGCTCACCCACCTCATCACCGAAGCCCGCAACCGCAACTACCGGCGCCTCTACCTGGAAACCGGCTCCGGCGACTTCTTCCACCCCGCCCGCACCCTCTACCACCGCTTCGGTTTCCAGCCCTGCGAACCCTTCGCCGACTACAAAACCGACCCCAACAGCGTCCACCTCACCCTTACCCTCTGACGATGCTCGACGCCTACACCCGCCTCTACATCGACACGTTCACCCGCCCACCCTGGAACGAGACCTGGCACCCCGACGACGCCCGGCAGCGCCTGCACGACATCCTCACCACCCCACGCACCCACCACACCCACACCGCACTCCCCGACGGCACCCTCACCGGCTTCGCCATCGGCCACCTCGAACGCTACGCAGGCGGCACCGACCACTTCCTGCTCCAGGAGATGTGCGTCCACCCCGACCACCAGCGCCAAGGCCTCGGCACCCGCCTGCTCACCGACCTCGCCACCCAGACCCCCACCGCCACCCACTGGTACCTGCTCACCGGCCGCGACACCCCCGCCGCCACCTTCTACCAGGCAAACGGCTTCCGCCCGGCCCACCTCAGAACCGTCTACGTCCGCCCCTGACCCCACCCCTGCATCTCCACAGCCACCGCCTTCCGGCCCGGCCTCACACGAGTAAGCACACACCCGGAACCCGGTCGCGAGATCACTCCGGTGCCGGACCGGCCGGGCCAGCGCAGCGATGCCAGAGATCGTTTGTGCTCGGGGTGCTGCCGGTGGTCGGTGTTCTACCGGTTCGGTCCCGGCCGAGACCACGAGCCGTCGCCCAGCACCGGAATGCGGGCGCCTTTACCGACCTGAGCGACGGCTGGGGGTCTCGGCCGGGACCGAACCGCAACGTTCAGCGGCGCCGCTCGCCAAGCGCCGCTCTCGCCAGGCGCCGCTCGCCACCTGAGCGTTCAGCGCCGCTGAACGCTTGCCACCTGCGGATCTTGCACGAAACGTCACCCTCGCCGCTCGCCGCTCGCCGCTCGCCGATCTTGCACGATTTTCCGCGTTCGCGCCGATCTTGCAGCCTTTTCCGCACCCCAACGGGAAGAAGGCTGCAAGGTCTCCCCGGCGCAGTAGACCTTGCACGGCAAACCACACCCAGACGTGAAGAACCCTGCAAGATCGCGGACAGCGAGGAGAACCGTGCAAGATCTCCACGGCTGCCCGCGGGACTAAACCCTGCGAAAACGACATTCCCGGCCCGGCGCGCTCAGGACGCTGCGGACCAGCAGCGGCCGAGAGCGGCCGGGTATCGCCGTCAACCCCGCTCCGCCTCACCCCTCAACGGCATGTCATACGACGCCCGCGCCCGGCGGATCTGCCGCACCACCGCGTCGATCACCACAGCATTGGCGAGCGCCCCCACCGACAGGCACACCACGAACACCACATCACTGTCAGCCAGCGCATGGGGCACCACCGCGAACAGCAACCACGACACCGGCCCGGTCAGCAGCATCGGCCAGATCACCGCAAGATCCGCATCCGGCTGACCCCACCGCGCCACCGACACGAACGCCCACACCGTCGCCGCCACCACAACCACCAGGTAGGCCCGCGAAATCCAGCCACCAACCACCCAACGCACCAGTTTCACGCCCGGCATCCTGAACGTTCCCGCAGGCCGGCACAATGATCGACCTCACCCGCCAAGATCAACATCAAGGCCGGCGGCCCCGGAACACTCCGGGACCGCCCCACGACCTACAGCACCCCGTCCAGAACCCGCTCCTCATGATCCAGATGCGCAACCAGCTCACCCGTCAACACATCCACCAGACCCAGCAGCTCCTCCCGCGCGAGCCCCGGCTCCCCCAGCACCGACCGCAACCGCTCCAGCAACACCGCCACCGTGCCGTGCTCAGCCCGCAACCGATCCAGCGCCGCCGCCGACTCCGGATACGCAGACTCCAGCATCGGAAACAGCCCCTGATCCTCCTTCACATGATGCCCATGCAGATTCGCGCACAACGTCAAACAATTGACCCGCAACTGCGCACCCAGCACCGCACCCGACCGCTGCACCTCGGCCCGGATCAACGCCAACTCCCGCCGAAAAGCGCCATGCACCAACCGCAGAACAGCAGCCGGCGACGACGGCGCATCACCAGCCGCACGCGGCGGCCCCGCCACCGGAACCGCCTCCAGAGCCACCACCGGCAACTCCCGCCCGGACCGCCGCTCATAATCGGCCCACCCGGAATCCGACTCCACCGCCCTGGCGAAAACCACATCCCGCTCCGGCCCGGACAACACGGTCGCCGCCGCCTCGTACACGAAAGGCCCGTCCTCGACCTGCACCACCGGATGCGCCAGCACATTGTGCAACCACGCCGGATGCCGCCGCGCCCCACCGTTCGACCCGATCACCAGAACCCGGCCCTGATCAGGCAGATAACCCAGCGGAACGGTATGCGGCCGCCCGCTCCGCGCCCCCGTCGTGGTCAGCAGCAACAGCCGACCACCCTCGAACATCCCACCGACCCGGCCCTGATTGGCCCGGAACTCGGCAATGACAGAAGAATTGAAATCGTTCGACATTCTCAGCTTTCGGTAGTCCACCCGGAAATCCCGCGAACCTCGCGCGGGCAGCAGAAATCCACCGTCACGAAACCGACGGCATGCAGAGAAGACGAAACGATCAGGCGGCGATCTGGCGCGGGCAACGGGCGACCGTGGCGGCCGCCCGGCGATCACGCGTCAGCCGGGTGCCCCACTCGGTAATGGCCCAAGGCCGACCCGGCAGTCACGAACGACACCCTAACCCAATTCATGTCCGGTCGGCGAAGCCGTCCTTTCAGCTCTTGAAGGGTGCGGCTTGCCGCACAACCTCTAAACCATCCTAGGATGTACGTTCCAGTCGGGTCCCGTCCGTCCCACGCGACGCCGCCACCACGCACGACCGCGACGCACCGCCGGGCTGAATCCGGTGGTCCGGACTCCATCGCGCCCCGACCGCAGACACCGCGGCCTGGCACGCCTCTCGTAAGGTGCCGCCCATGGCCATCCCCGAATACGTCGCCGCGCTGCGCACCAAGATCGGACACGACCCGCTCCCCCTGCCCGGAGTCATCGCCGTCGTCCTCGACGAACGTGACCGGGTCCTGCTGGTCCGCCGCTCCGACACCAGCGACTGGGCCCTGACCACCGGCTGCCTCGAACCCGGCGAACAACCCGCCGCCGGCGCGATCCGCGAAGTCCACGAGGAGACCGGCCTCGACGTCACCGTGGAACGACTGCTCTGCGCCGAAGCCCTCGACCTGTCGGTGGCCCCCAACGGCGACCAGATCTACTGGCTGGCCATCGGCCTGCTGTGCCGATCCACCGGCGGCACCGCCCGCGTCAACGACGACGAATCGATCGACGTCGCCTGGTTCGAGGCGGACGCCGTACCCCCACTGCCGCCGCACCAGCAACGCTGCCTGACCCTTGCGACAACGACGCCCGGCCGGGCCCGCAAGGGCCGGCCGGGCGATCCCCCCGTCGACGAAGGTCAGCTGTCGAAATAGAGCGTGGCCCCCGCACAGCCGTACGGGCAGTGCAACTCGGCCCGGTAGTTGCCGGACTGCCCGATGATCATCCAGGCGTTGTGCTCCGCGCTGCGATACTGATAGTCGCGGAGCACCTCAGCGCCGGTGCCGACATTACGGACGATGACGAACGAGCTCGGCGGATCCGCCTCGGTCCCGGGCGGGTTCGGCGTGGCCGGCGAGTAGATGTTCAACGTGGCGACGTGCGGATTGGCGCCCGCGGCGAGCCACATCGGCGCGGTGTTACACCCCCACTTGTTGCTCGCCGCCACCGTGCACGACCGCTGGGCGGCCTGCACCACCGCGGCACCGGCCGGCTGCCCCGCCAGCATGACGCCGGCCAGCGCGGCCACCGCCACCACCCCCCGCATGAACTTACTCAACGAAATCCCCCTCCTCGAAGTCCCGCGACAACTCCTCCTTGACTACTCCATCCTCCGGCGACGACGGCGTACCGAAACAGGCCGCCGACCGGCAGTTCACCGGCAGGTATCGACGTGATACGGGTCGACCGCCGACATAACCGCATACAACCTCTCGGCAGTCCGTCCGTGCCGGGCCGCCAGCGCCGGGTCGCTGCCCGCGAGCGCAGCAGCCAAACCGGCATGCGCGACCGCCTCCTCATACCGCGCATCGATCCGCTCAGCGAGATCCAGCGCCTGCCGGTGCAACCCGGCCGCCGCCTCCACGTCCCCGGCCCGCAGCACCGTGCCACCGAGCCGGTTCAGCGCCAGGCACCGCCCCTGCGGACTACCCGCCCGCTCCGTACGCCGCACCGCCGACTCATGCAGACGCCGGGCCTCCCCCAGCTCACCCGCATGCAGGTGGATCAGGCCGATCTCCGCCAGCGCCTCAGCGACACCCGTCTCGTTCCCCGCCGCCTCGAAATGCGCAAGCGCCCGCCGCAGCAGCAACGGCGCCACCGACCGATGCCCGAGCCGAGCATGCGCCCGGCCCATCTCGAACAGGATGAAAGCCCACCGGTAACCCTCACCACCCAGGTCCTCCCGATGACACGCCGCCCGCCGCAGGAAATGCAGCGCCGTACCGTACTCGCCGAGCGCCGTATGACACTCACCGAGCATCCGCAGCGCGTTGGCCCGGTTGATCGCCAGCCGGCGGCGCGTCGCCGCGCTCTCCCCGGCGCCGGCGGGCTGCGCGAGCACCCAGTGACCGTTCGCGGCCACTTCGCCGAACCGGCCACTCTGCAGATCCAAGGTCATCAGATTGACCCTGGTGAGCAGCTCCGCCGACGTCGCACCGGTCGCCCGCCACAACTCGAGCGCATGACCGATGTGCTCCCGGGTCTGCGCCATCTGACCACACCGGGCATGCGCGCCGGCCAGATAGTTGTGCGCCATCGCGGTGAGGTCGAGGTCCCCCAGACGCTGCGCAGCGGCCAGCGCCGCCCGCTGCACGGTGATCAGAATGCCCGCGTTGCCACGACGCCAGTGGAACCCCCACACCGCACGGGCCAGCAGACACACCAGCCGGTCCATGCCGAAACGCTCGGCGACACCGATGGCCGCCAGCACGTTACGCCACTCGGCCTCCTCCCACCGGGTCCGCTCCGCCTCGGAGGCGAACACCCGGCGATGAGCCGACGGCGTCCCCCAGCCCGGCGTGTGCAGACCGTCGATCATCGTGCCATCCGGCAGGTCGGTCACCATCGAATGCAGGTAGTACTCCAGCAGACGCCGCACCGCTGCCCGGCGCACCGGCTCCTCGTCCACCTCCGCCGCCAGCCGGCCGGCGTAGTCACGGACCAGGTCGTGCAGGCGGTACCGCCGCACACCCCGCTCGTGCAGCAGGTGCCCGTCGAGCAGCTCCTCGACGGCGGGCCCGACCGTGGCAGGCGTGCCACCGGTCAGCGCAGCCGCCGCGTACTCATCGAAATCCTCACCGCTGTGCAGCCCCAGCCGCCGCAACAGCTCGGCGGCCGGCCCGGTGAGCTGCCGGTACGACAACGTCAACGCCGCCGCCACGGTCATCCCCTCGGCCGCCAGCTCGACCACCGGCGGCTGCGCGTTTCGGAGACGCTCCGCCAGGTCGGCCACCGTCCACGACGGCCGGTACCGCAACCGGGCAGCGGTCAGGCTCAGTGCCAGCGGCAGATTCCCGCACAACCCGGCCACCTCCTGCGCGAAGCGGTCCTGCCCCGCCATCCGCTGCGCACCGATCACCCCGGCCAGCAACGACACCGCCGCGGACTCGTCGAGCGGATCGAGGGTGACATGCTCGTCGGCATCCAGCCCCACCAGACGACGCCGGCTGGTCACCAGCACGAGCGCCGACGACAGCCCGGGCAGCAGCGGCCGCACCTGCACGCTGCCCGCGACGTTGTCCAGCACGACCACGATCCGGGCGCCGGCCAGCTCGGTGCGCCACCGGGCGACCCGGCCGTCCACATCGTCGGGCAGCTCACCGGCCGGCACGCCGAGTTGCCCGAGCAGCAGCCCCAGCGCCACCGGCGTCTCGACCGGCGCCTGCGTGCTGTGCCCGTGCAGGTCCACGAACAGCTGCGCGCCCGGGTAGCGGTCCGCGACCTGGTGGGCCACCTCCAGGACCAGCGCGGTCTTGCCTACTCCGGCCATCCCGTCGACCGCGACGACGAGCGACCGATCACGCCGGCACCGGTCGACGGCGGACAGCAGCCGGGCCACCTCGCCGGCGCGCCCGCGGAAATGCGTGGCGGGCCGGGGCAGGCAGTGCACCGCCGGGCGCTCCGCGGGCGGGAACCCGGCCCGGACGAAACTGTCCCGCTGGGTTCCTTCCAGCCCGAACGCATCCGCGAGCAGCCGTGCCGAGGCCGGCCGCGGCGCCTGCACCCGCCCGGCCTCGAGCTCGCGGATCGTACGCACGCTGATCCCGGCGCGACCGGCCAGCTCCTCCTGGGTCAGGCCCAGCCGCCGCCGGTGATCCACCACGAGTAGTCCGAACATGGACCTCCCAAGCCGTCCGGCTCTGCACGACCAGTCTCCCAAGCATCGGCAACCATCACTGTGGGTCGGCGAAGCCGTCCTATTAGTCTTTGAAGGGTGCGGCTTGCCGCACTGCCCGTAAGGCGTCCTAGGAAACTAGTCGAATCACCTGGACCAGTTTTTCTAGACTCACGATCGTGGATACCGTCGCGGTGCTGCTGACCCGGATGGTCGGCGCACGACCGCTGCTCGCCGTCGCTCTCAAGGCCCGCCTCCTGCCGACCACCCTGCACCAGTACCTGACCGGCCAGGCCCTGCCACCCGACTCGGCCACCCTGGAGGCGATCGGCAACGCCTGCGGAGCGAACGAGTGGCAGCTCGACACCCTCGTCGAGACGTGGGCGCTGCAGAAGAACCCACCTGCCGAGCTGGACTATGCCGGATTCACGTATCGCGGCAACTACCGCCGGCCGGACGGGCCGCGGGGCGGTGACGCGTACAACGCGGCCCTGCACGAGGTCTGGCTGCGCACCGGGAAACTCGAACCGGTCGCCGGCCAGGACCAGTTCGCGGCGGAGAAGGCGCTGCGCAGCTGGCAGCTCAGCCGCCTGCAATCCGACGGTCCGCTGCGCGACCAGATCCGCCGCGCCCTGAACCACGACGACTTCCCCGCCGACCCCGACATGCTGCAACGCCGGGTCGCTGCCGCGTTCCCGGTGGGCCACGACCCCGACCCGACCCCGCAGGCACTGCACCTGATCGGCATCGGCCTGCTGCACCCGGACGCCGCGATGCGCCGCCGCGCCTTCGGCCTGCTGGTCGCCGATCCCCCACCGGTCGCCGACCCAGCCGAGCAGCGGACCCTTCTCGCGACCGTACGGGACACGCCCGGCCCGGACTGGTCGGCCGCGACCGAGCCGGCCGACCGGGCGACGGTGGAGAACGGCATCCGCGGCTGCTACCACCTGTGCGGCCTGCCCCCGCCCGAGTCGATCGTGTGGGTGGACTCCCCGTACACCGGTGTGCTGCTGCGCCGGCTGGCCGCGCCGTTCTTCGAACACCCGCTGTGGAACCGCACCGACAGGTTCCGTGACTTCGGCGTCGTCGAGTCCCGCTACCCCGACGACCTGCGGTCCCGGATCGAACACGACCTGAAACGCCACTTCGGCTACCAGGGCGTCCCGCACTACTTCGGCGCGCTCAGCGACGACGACCTGAGGCTGACCTGGGGCGCGACGCTGATCGCGACCGAACCGGCCCGCGCCCGGCGAGCCCTGGAGGAGGCCGCCGCCCGCCTGCCCGAGCCACGGCCGGTCCTCGGCCCGGGCGATCCGCCCCCGGCCGACAACAACGACCGCTACTACCACCTGGACGGCCAGAACCTGGCCTCGTGGATCCTCCGCGTCACCGCCCGGGTCGAGGCCCTGACCACGGCCGGCGTCGCGATCGGCGACCTCGGGGAGCGCCTGTCCGCCTACCGCGACGCCAACCTGGCCGGCCCGTGGTGGCCGAGCCCGCGCCTGGTGATCGTCTGCGAACGCCCGATCGCCGCCGGGCCGGGCGCACTGCGGCGGTGGGCCGACGGGACGGCTACGTCACACCGATAGGCCCTGACAAACTGTACCGACTAGTCGGTACAGTTTTGGGATGCTCCTGTCACCGACCGACGCACCGCCGCGGCGCCGCTGGGCAGCCCTCGCCGTCCTGGCCTCCGCGGTGCTCCTGCTCGCCATCGACAACACCGTGCTCGCCCTGGCCGTCCCCGCGCTGACCACCGACCTGTCACCCACCGCCGAGCAGGTCCTCTGGATCGGTGACATCTACTCGCTGGCCCTGGCCGGGCTGCTGGTGCTGATGGGCAACCTCGCCGACCGGTTCGGCCGCAAGCGGATCCTGCTGCTCGGCGCGACCGCGTTCGGGGTGGTGTCGGTGCTGGCCGCGTTCGCCGGCAGCCCGGAGCAGCTGATCGCGGCCCGGCTGGCACTCGGCGTCGCCGGGGCGACCCTGATGCCGTCGACGCTGTCGCTGATCCGCAACCTGTTCCCCGACGACACCGAGCGGGCCCGAGCCATCGCCATCTGGTCGACCGCGTTCGGCGCCGGCTCCGCGATCGGCCCGCTGACCGGCGGTCTCCTGCTGGAGCACTTCTGGTGGGGCTCGGTCTTCCTGATCAACGTGCCGGTGATGATCCTGGTCGTGGTCTCCGGGTGGCTGCTGCTGCCGGAGTCCCGCGACCCCGAGCCGGGCCGGTTCGACGTGCTGTCGGCGGCGCTGTCGATGGCCGCGATCGTCCCGCTGGTCTTCGCGATCAAACACGTCGCCGGCCACGGCCTCGACCCGGTCACCGTCGGCTGCGTGCTGGCCGGCACCACCGCGGGCGTGCTCTTCGTGCGCCGGCAACGGCGCCTGGACCAGCCGATGCTCGACGTGGACCTGTTCCGCAGCCCCGCGTTCTCCGGTGCCGTCACCGCCAACGTGATCGCCATCTTCGCGCTGACCGGGCTGCTGTTCTTCTTCTCCCAGTACCTTCAACTCGCCCGCGGCCACAGTCCACTGGAGGCGGGCCTGGCCGAGCTCCCGGCGACGCTCGCCTCGATCGTGGTCGTCGCGCTCATCGGAGTGTCGGTGACCCGGCTCGGGCGGGGCCGGGCGATCGCCGTGGGACTCACCGCGGCCGCGGCCGGCCTCGCTCTGGTCGCGGCGGCCGCGCATGGCCCGTACATCTGGATGGGTCTTGCCCTTGTCCCCATCGGTCTCGGCATCGGCCTGGCGATGACGCTGACCGGCGACGCCATCGTCTCCGCGGCGCCGCCGCGCAAGGCCGGCTCGGTCTCGGCGATCACCGAGGCCGCCAACGAGCTCGGCGTCGTCCTGGGCATCGCGGTGCTCGGGTCGCTGGTCTCGTTCGTCTACCGCAGCTCGGTGACCATCCCTTCCGGCCTTTCGGCCGACGACACCGCGGCGGTACGGGACTCGCTCGGCCCCGCACTGCGGGTGCTGGGCCCGCAGTCCCCCGCCGCCGACGCTGCTCGCGACGCGTTCATCGCCGGTATGCAGGTCACCTCCCTGGTCGCGGCCGCGCTGACGTTCGCCGCCGCGCTCGTGGCGTGGCGGCTGATCCCGTCGCCGCGCGCGAACCGGCCGTAGGTAGGTTGTCGGACGTGGGACGCACAGCGGGCCGGTCACCGGAGGAGACGAGGCGGGCGCTGCTGGCGGCCGCCGCCGAGGCGATCCGGGTGCGTGGCATCCACGCCTCCCTGGACGAGATCGCCCGCTTCGCCGGCGTCTCCAAAGGCGGGCTGATCTACCACTTCGCCAGCAAGGACGAGCTGATGCTGGCGCTGGTCCACGCGGAGCTGGCCGCGTTCCAGGCGGCGGTCGACGCCGAGCTGGATCCGGCCGACACCGCGCCGGGCCGCCTGACCCGCGCCTACATCCGGGCCGTGCTGGCCCCCGGCACCGACGACGAGGCCCGTGAGTCGCTGGCCCTGATCACCCAGCTGATGACGCTGCCCACGGTGGCCGGCGTGGCCAAGGCCGACGCCGAGCGCATCGAGGCGGCCCTGGTCGCCGACGGCCTGCCCGAGGACGTGCTGGCCCTGGTGGTCGCGGCGGCCGACGGCATGAGCAGCGCCCCACTGTGGGGCGGCTCTGCGAACACCCCGGCCCACCGCCGGCTCGCCGACCGCCTGATCCACCTGACCCGCCACCCCGGCCTGTGGGAGTCGCTGCCCTGGCCTACCGGCTGAGCGTCAACGACTGGAAACGGAAACCACGCCCGGTGTCGACCGGATGGAAGTCCACCACGCCGAAACCGGCTTCGACGACGAAGCCGAGCAGTTGCTCGTCGGTGCGCCACGAGAAGAACCGCGGCGGCACATGCTGGTCACCCTCGATCGGCCCCTCGACGCTCTCGGCGCCGCCGTACACCCCGACGAACAGCAGGCCGTCCGGGCGCAGCACCGCCCGGAACGCCGCCAGCACCGCCGGGAGATCACGGTTGGGCACGTGCAGCAGGCAGTTCATCGCGAACACCGCGTCGAACGACCCGGCCGGAAAATCCAGGTGCAGGAAGTCCCGCTCGTACGCCTCCAGGCCCTTGGCCCGGCAGTGCTCCACCATCACCGGCGACAGGTCGACCGCGACCACCGCCAGGCCCTCCTGCTGGAAGAACAGGCTGTCCTGCCCGGTGCCGGCGCCCACCTCCAGCAGCCGCGCCCCGGGCGCCAGCCGGTCCCGGAAGGCCTGCCGCTCCACCAGTTTCCACGGCTCCTTGGTGAGCCCGTCGCGCCACTGTGCGCCGTTGTCATAGCCAGCCGCAGCGAACCGAGCACGTCGCCGTACCGAACGTCCATGTCGATCACTATCCGGGTGACCGTCAGACGGCCTCCGACCAGTCGACGATCAACTGGAACATCGGGGCGCGGCCGGCGAACATCGACTCCCAGTCACGGGTGTCGTAACCCCGGCCGCGCGGGCCGCTCCACGCCGACACCAGCATCCGCGGCAGCAGCCAGAAATACTTCGTCGCGCCGGTCACCATGATCGCCCGCCGCGCCTCGTCCGGCGGCAGCACGCCGGCCACCCCGCGGGCATAGCCGCTGATCACCGCATCGACCACGGCCGGCAGACGGGCCACGTCGGCGTAGCCGTCCCAGAACGTGTCGAGCGCCAGGTTCGCCGCGTCCTCGCCCAGAGCGCCCGGTCCGGCGTACGACCAATCCAGAAGAACCAACCCGCGACCGGAACCGATCAGATTCATCGGCCACACGTCGTGATGGCAGAGGGTGCGCGGCAGCGCCGCCGACGCCTCGATCAGCTCGTGCCGCCGCTCCCACAACCGCCGCAGCCCGGCGCGCAGCGCCGCCGGCAGGGCGGCCTCCGCCGCCGGATGATCCCAGCGGAGATCGTCCGGCACCGGCTGGGCCAGGGTGTAATCGGCCAGGAAATCCCGGGCCAGCCAGCCGGTCTGCGGCGGGTCTCCGGCCCATCCGCTCTGCGCCACCCCGATCCGGTACGCGCAATCGCCCAGCTCCTCAGTGCCGAGCGACATTCCGGCCGTGCCCTGGACATCCTCGAGGATCATCTCGATCGCCTCGTCACCGAGCGGGTTCAGCGCGATCAGCGACGGCCCCCGCAGCCCGCCCGCGGCGAACGCCGACCCGGCCAGCCCGGTCTCGTAGACGAGAGGCTCACGCCGCCAGTAGTTGAAATGCCCCGGATCGTCGCTGGCCGCCAGATGTGCGGCCGCCCCCGCCCGGCGCGCGTTCACGACCTTGCGGATCGCCGTCCCGGAACCGTGCCCGATCCGCCACACCCCGCCGGTGACCTCGTTGGCGGTCGAGTGAACCAGTTGCGTCGCACCAGCCGGGGGTTCAGTCACGTCCCGCATTCTGCCGGACCGCGACCACGTTGACCGCCACCACGACGGCGATCCCGATCCACTCGTGCAGCGCCAGCACCTGTCCGAGAAGGATCAGCCCGGCAAGCGCCGCGAAGACCGGGTGGACACTCGACACCACACCGAAGTAGGCGGGCGGCACCCGGCGCAGCGCCAGCAGGTCGATCGCGTACGGGATGACCGACGCCAACAGGCCGGCGGCCACCCCGTACAGCAGCGCCATGGGGGTCATTCGGCCCTGCACGACGAGCATCGTCACCAGCGGGAGAGTCAGCACCGCGGCCACCGTGGTGGCGGCCGCCGTCGCCTGCAGGCCCGGCAGGCGGCGGCCGAGCAGCCGGTTCAACAGGATGTAGGACGCCCAGCAGCCCGCCGCGACCAGGCCACACCCGATACCCAGCCAGTCGCTCGTGCCGGAGGGCAGGACCAGCACGTACACACCGATGCCGGCTCCGGCCGCGCACAGCAGGTCGAGCCGGCTTCGGGAACCCGCGAGCGCGACCGCGAGCGGCCCCAGGAACTCCAGGGTGACCGCCAGCCCGAGGCCGATCCGGTCGATGGCCGTGTACAGCGTCAGGTTCATCGTCACGAACACCACGCCGAGCACGATCGTCGGCCACCACTGGGCCCAGGTGAACCGGCGGAAGTTCGGGCGCACCGCCGGCAGCAGCACCGTCGCGGCCACGAACTGCCGCATCCCGACCACCCCGGACGGGCCGATCAGGTCGAACGCGTGCGCGCCGATCGCCGCGCCGGTCTGGTTGATGGCCGCGCCGCCCATCATCATCGCCGGCCCGGCGAGCCGCGAGCCCCGCCGCGTCACCGTTCGTTCCTCGACCACAACCGTCATATGGCGAGTGTCGGCGTCCGGCGGGCCCGCGGAGAAATACGCGCCGCGCGGCACTTATACGCTGAGCGCATGGATCTGCAGCTGCGGCACCTGCGTGCGCTGGTCGCGATCGTCGACACCGGCACGTTCACCGACGCGGCCACCGAGCTCGGCGTCTCGCAGGCCGCGGTGTCCCGGTCGGTGGCGGCGCTGGAGGAGGCGCTGGGCGTACGGGTGCTCCAGCGCACCACCCGGCACGTCACCCTGACCGGCGCCGGCACGCAGGTCCTGGCCGGCGCCCGCCGCATCCTCGACGAGGTCACCCACCTCAGCCGGCTCGCCGAACGGCAGCGCAGCGAACTTCGTTTCGGGTACGCGTGGGCCGCCCTCGGCAAACACACCCGCCGCCTCCAGCGCACCTGGGCGGCCCTGCACCCGGGCACGCCCCTGGTGTTCGTGCACACCAACACACCGAGCGCCGGCCTCAGCGACGGCACCGCCGACGTCGCAGTGGTCCGCCGCGCCCTCGAGGACCCGCGGTTCGAGTCGGCGCACATCGGCACCGAGGCCAGGTGCGCGGCGATCGCCACCGACAACCCCCTCGCCCGGCGCCGGACCGTGCACGTCAGCGACCTGACCCGCTACCCGGTCGCGATCGACTCCCGTACCGGGACGACCACCCTCGACCTGTGGGCCCCCGGCCCCGCGCCGGCGAACGTCCGCACCACCCACGGCGTCGACGAGTGGCTGCTGCTGATCGCGGCCGGCCAGGCGGTCGGCATCACCTCGGAGGCCACCGCCAACCAGAACCCACGGCCGGGCGTCGCCTACCGGATGCTGCGCCAGGCGCCCCGCATCGACGTCTGGCTGGCCTGGTGGCGAGACGACCCACCGGCTGGCCTGACCGACCTGATCCGCCTGAGCCGCGCCGCCTACACCCCGGCGGCCCGCCTTCCCGCCGGCGGCTCTCCATCGAGCTGAATGTCGTACCCCACCCGTAGGCTCAGGCCGCAAACGACTTCGAGGAGGCACGACGTGGGTTACGGGGCGATGGCGTACACGGTCGATCTGGACAGGCTGCGCGCCGAGATCGGCAGCGGCGACCGGGAGTCGGCCGAGCGGTATTCCGCCACGTTCACCGAGCACAACAAGTATCTCCAGGACATGATCGACGACGCGATCGGCGACGAGGGGTCGGTCACCGTGGCCGACGTGGCCCGGCACATGATCCTCGGCGAGCCGTGTGACGAGCGGATCGGTTTCGCGTATGGCTACTTCCTGAAGCACCTGTGCGAGACCCACGGCACCTTCGAGGACAACTACGGCTGGATGCCGGTGCCGGTCGATTTCCCGCAGCGCCTCGACGACTATCTGGCCGGGCAGGGCCTGCTGGCCGACGGCTTCACTGTCACCGACCTGGTGTTCGGTGGCTCCCCCGTCCCGCTGCCCCGGATCGACGACTTCCCCGGCATCGGCTACCGCGAGTTCGGCACCCTCACCGAGCCGGCCGAGAAACTGTCCTGGGCTGGCCGGATCGACATGCCGGAGGAGTTCTCGCAGGCGGTCTACGAGACGTTCCAGTGGCTGGCCCAAGCCGACAGCAACAAGCGCTCCGTCGTGGTGTTCTTCCACTGACCGGCACGCGCGGACCAGTCGGCCGTTGACCGGCGCGCGAGCCAGCCGGCGGTCACGCGCGGGCCAGCTGGCCGTTGACCGGCTGCGCGAACAGCTGGCCAGCTCGCGCGAGCCCGTTAGCCAGCCCGCGCGAGCCCGCTGACTGGCTCGCGCGAGCCAGCCCGGCCCGGGCAATCCGCACCTCGACCCGCACTCGACGCACCTCGCCGCCTGGACAGGGCTCCGGCCGCCCGCAAGCCTGTCCAGGAAGCTTCTTCAAGGCTTTCGCCGTATCCGGGGTCAATTCCTCTGCTGTGCGTTGCTTTCTCGCCGCGCTGTCGGGCTATGGCACCGGCCACGCAGGCGACTGAGACACCGGCCGAGGTAGGAATGTCGCATTCGCTGAGGATTCGTCTCCGGCCAGCCTTGTAGATCTTGCACAGTTCTACTCCCCGGCCGCGATCTTGCAAGGTTCTTCACGTCTGGGCGTGGTTTGTCGTGCAAGGTCTACTGCGCCGAGGAGACCTTGCAGCCTTCTTCCGGCCGGGGCATGGAAAGGCCTGCAAGATCGGCGCGAGCGTGGAAAGTCGTGCAAGATCCGCGAGCGACGAGCTGTTGCCGGCCGGGCCGTTGGTGGTCGGGCCGCTGCTGGCCGAGGCGTTTCTGGTCCAGGTATTGCCGACCGGGGGGTTGCGGCTGTGGAGGCCTCATCCGTCAGAGGACTGTCCCTCTCAAGGTGCGGTGGCTGCGCAGAAGACTCCCAGGCAGCGGGCCTGCTCGTCTCGGTCATCGGCGCCGTTCCCAGCTCGCCGCTTCGCATTCGCTCCGCCGCTTCCGCCGTGTTGCCGTCGGCACCCCGCCTGCAGCATCCTAGGAAGATAGGTTGAAGGCGCTGGGGCAGAATGCGTGCCGGGAGGCGCACCGTGATCGAAGAACGACTCGACACCGTCCCGTGGTCGACGTTGCACCACGCCTACGGCCCGGCGACCGATGTACCCGACCACCTGACCGCGTTGCGCTCCCCCGATCCCGCAACGCGCGGTGATGCCCTGGCCGCCCTCACCATCACCGTCTGTCACCAGGGCACGCGGTGGGAGGCGAGCCACTGGGTGATCCCATTCCTGGTCAGCTTGATCGACACCACCGGCACTCCGGACCGCGGCGACATCCTCCAGCTGCTCACCCGACTCACGATCGGCGACCGCCGCGACGACGAACTCCCCTTCGAGCCGGCCAAGGCCTTCGCCGCGACTGCGATCCTCGACCGGATCGACACCACCGCCCTGGTGAACCGGTTCCACCTCGAGGAGGACGAGTTCACCGACGAGGAGATCACCCTGCTGGACGCGGTCGCGGTCCGCTGGGCCGCCGACTGTTACCACCGCACCGCGGCCCACGGCCAGACGATCACCGGCTGGCTGACCGACCCCGACGACGAGGTGTCCGCCCGGGCCGCAGCCTTGACGGCGTGGCTGCCACCGAACCCGGCGACGACCGATGCCTGGCTGCGCATCCCGCACGATCACGAACAACCCCGCGCCTCCGCCAACCTGGCGCTGGCCCACTCCCCCGCCACGGATCCGGCCATCGACGCGGCCCTCCATCACATGACGGTCACCGGCAGTGATCTGGTCGCCATCACAGCCGCGGTAGCTTCCGCGTACCGCCGAGGTCTGGAAATCGACCCGCCTGCGGTGACCGTCCTGATCGACGCCGCCGACCGGGAAACCCTGCGCGACGTGACCGGCTGGAGCCGCGCCACGCGCGGCTTCGTGATGCGGGCCCTGCACCGCTTGGGTCTGTGAGCGGTACGACCAGCGGTCTCGCGTTGGCGTCGCGGATGCCCATCCGGCCGCCGGATCGCCGCCCCGTCTGGCCGCCGCCGGGCGAATGTGCCTGATTTCAAAATCCAGCTCCATTCAACCTTGACGATTAATATTGCCCTTTATGCAGATTAGGCCTCATATTCATGACGAGGGTCAGGGAGAGGTCACGATCCGTGTCGCGGCCTCTGACATCGGGGTCATGGCCCTCACCGGTGCACATGCGCCGGATCCGGCGCATCGCTCGGATCGGAGGTCGACCATGTCTTTCTCCACCACTCTGATGTCGCTTCTCGACGCGCCAGCCGCCTGCCTGGCCGTCGCAGCCGCCTGCCTGCTCGTCGGGCTGGCTGCCCTCCGGCGGGCGCTCGCCGCACTCGGTCCGCTGCTGCGGGCCGTGGCGGCGGCCGTCGTCGTCACCCTCACCACCCTGACGGCCCTGGCGATGGTCGCCGTGGCCGCCTTCACCTCGTGAGCCCGCCGCGGAGGACAGGAGCCAGCCCGTGTTCGAGCAAGCCCTCGCCGTGACCGCGGCCACCACGATCGCTCTGCTGGTCCTGACCGAGATCATCGCGGCGGTGCTGCCGATGGTGATCGTCCTGTTGTTCGTCCCACCGCACGAACGCGACGGCCTGGCCCGTCTCCTGGCCGCATGCGACAGTTCCCGGCGCCTGCGGCTGTGGCCGGCACTACGCGCGGCGGTCGAGGCCCGCCGACGCGCCACCGGAAACCTCAGGTAGCCGCCTCGGCGCCACACATCGGACGGCACCACCGGGCCGGCCGCGAGGCGGCCGGCCCGGACCCACCACCAGACAGCGACAAATTTGAATACGTGAGAGCATGCGCAGGTTCCTGCTTCCCACCGGAAGGAGTGTCCATGCGCCGACTCGCCGTCCGGGCGGGCGTTGCGCTCGCCCTCACCGCTGCCGCGATCGCCGTGCCCGCCGCCGCGACCGCGGCCGCCCCGTCGATCATCTGGTCCGCGTGCACCGAGACCGCGCTGCTGGGCTTCGACTGCGCCACCTACGAGGTGCCGCTCGACCACGACAAGCCTGGTGGCCCGACCACCACGATCGCCCTGTCCCGCCGCCCCGCCGACGACCCGGCCCGGAGGATCGGCACGATCTTCGTGAACCCCGGCGGCCCCGGTGGCGCCGGCCGGGGCATGGTCCGGTCCTCGGCCCGGATCGCGTCGCCCCAGGTCCTCGCCCGGTTCGACCTGGTCGGATTCGATCCGCGCGGGATCGGCGCGAGCGACCCGGTCCAGTGCTACCCCACCGACGACGAGGCCGTGGCCGTGCTCGACCGGATCACCGGCGTGCCGATCACCAGGGCTCAGATCCGCGAGACGCTGGCCGCGAACTGGGAGTACACCGAGGCCTGCAAGAAGAACATGGGCCCGCTGCTGGCCCACATGAGCACCCTGAACGTCGCCAAGGACCTGGACCTGCTGCGCAAGGGCGCCGGCGACGCCCGCCTGACCTACATCGGCTACTCGTACGGCACGCTGATCGGGGCCACCTACGCCAACCTGTACCCGGGCCGGGTCCGGGCGATCATCATCGACGGGAACGTCGACCCCGACCAGCGGACCAACCACCGGCTGGCCAACAAGTTCGGCCGGGCCGGCGGCTTCGAGATCGCGCTCGCCGGGTTCCTCGCCGAATGCGACAAGGCCGGGACGGCGTGCGCGTTCTCCGGTGACGCCCGGGGCAAGTTCGACAGGCTGCGGGACAGGCTGCGGCAGGGCCCGGCCGAGGTTCCGGGCGAGGGCACCGTCACGATCGACGACCTGACCGGGTACATCGGGCAGCAGCTCTACAACATGGGCAACTTCCCGGTCGCGGCGCAGACGCTGCAGAACGCCTACGACGGCATCTTCGGCGACGCCACCGCGCTGCGCGCCACCGGCGCCGGACTGCCGAAGGCGCCGCCCGCGCGCGGCTGGCTCGGTGACGCCTACTCCTTCAACGGCAACGACTCCTTCTACGCGGTGAACTGTGCGGATGCGCCGCTGCCCCGTGACCCCGCGTTGTATCCGGGATTCGCGGCCGTCTTCGAGAGGGCCTATCCGACCTTCGGGCGGGCCGAGGCCTTCAGCGAGGTCGGCTGCGCCAACTGGCCGGTGATCAAGGAGGCGTACGACGGCCCGTGGAACCGCCGGACCGCGCAGACGATCCTGGTCGTCAACCCGACCTACGATCCGGCGACCCGGTACGACTTCGCGGTGCGGATGACCCGACAGCTCGGTGACGCACGGTTGCTGACCCTGGACGGATTCGGCCACGCGAGCCGCTACAGCGCGTGTGTTACCAGCTGGTATACGCGCTATCTGATCAACGGGGAGGTGCCGCCGGCCGGAACCCGGTGCACCCAGGACATCCTTCCGTTCCCCGCTGTCTGATGTCTGACCGGCCGGTGCCCACCCGCGGGGTCGGCACCGGCCCAAAGGCATGTCACACTGCACCGGCTCCCTTGATCGAAAGGCCGGTCCGTGTCCCCGTTCGAAGTCCTGTTCGCTCAGCATGTCGCCACCGGCATGGCTCGCCAGCTGGCGCTCGCCGACCTGCTCGGCGACCGCGGCTGGCAACTCGACCTGAACGCCGGCCTGGTCACGTTCGGCAACGACTTGCGGTACCCGGTGCAGTTGCTGGGCACGGAGAGTCACGCGGACCGCACGTGGTTGTGGGCCTGGGCGAACAGCGCCAGCAATCTCGACCCGACCTTGCTCCAGCTCGCCGGCTGGCTGCGGGAGCACGGCCGCGCCGAGGGCATCCGCGAGTTTTACGAGCCGTCGCTGCGGCTCGATCACATCGACGGTCACCGTCTGTCGCTGGTCGCCTCGGGGCTGACCGGCCGCCCCTACTACCGGGGCACGTACAACGGTGGTGCGATCTTCTTCCATCTGGAGAACCTCCCGTCGAAGGTGCAGGGCGCGGTGCCGCCGGAGCGGGTGTTCACCGTCCTCGGCCAGGTGTTGCAGGCCTTCGCTGTCGATCACCGGACCGTGGTGGTCTCCTTCCTCCGCCAGCAGGGCTGGCGGGTCGACGACAGCAAGGGCGGCGTCCTGGGCCGGCACCCGGACGGCTCGCACATGCGCGTCACCTTCGACCAGATGGGCCGCATCAGCGACTTGACCGGCCAGGTCCAGCCGCACTGACGTCACCGCCCCAGCAGCGGCCGACACGCCGATCGAGGCACGGACGCGTGGCGGCTCGTCAGGCCTGTGGTCGGACCGGCTGGCGCAGCAGGGACGTATCCTCCCGGAACCACGGCGCGAGGGCCCGGTCGACCGCGATCTCCACGGCCCGCTGGACCGCGGCCGGGTCATCGCCGGCCCCTGACTGCTCGAGCACCACCTGGAGCGCACCGGTGACGGCCCCGACGAAGGCGCCGGTCAAGGCAGCCGCGCCGACCTCGTCGAGCTGATCGGGGTAGGCCTCGGCGAGGTGCCGAGCGATCTGCCGCTGGGCGTCGAGCTGCATCTGCAGTGCACGCCCCTGGACCGCCGGGATCGTCTGGATCAACCGCAGGCGCAGGGCCGCCAGCCGGCCCGCCAGGTCGTCGCTGTCGTCGCCCACCTGCCGTAACGCGTTGAGCAGGACCTCAGCCGGGCCGATCTCCCCGTGGTGCTTGATCCAATCGACGGCCACCCGGACCCGGTCGTCACTCTCCGGGAACAGCAGGTCCTCCTTCGTCGCGAAGTAGCTGAAGAACGTGCGGGTCCCGATGTCCGCCGCGGCGGCGATCTGCGCCACGGTGGTCTCGTTGTAGCCCTGCCGCTCGAACAGCTCAGCCGCCGCCTCGACGAGTGCCTGGCGGGTCTTGGCGCGTTTGCGATCCCGAAGTGTCACCGGCCCAGTATGGCATCCATGGCAAGTCCGCACCAGTTGCATTTCTGCACTGAGTGCGGATAACGTTCCGAGGCATGGAAGCCCTCATCTCCGGGGCCGGAATCGCCGGCCCGACACTTGCCTACTGGCTGGCCCGTCAGGGCTGGCGGGTCACCGTTGTGGAGCGCGCCGGGGCCCTGCGCTCCGGCGGCAACCCCGTCGACGTGCGCGGTCCGGCCCTGCCGGTCGCCGAACGGATGGGCATCCTGCCCCGTCTGAGGGAGTCGGCCACCCACGCCACCACCATGCGCGTCATCGGCCCGTCCGGCCGCACCGTGGCACGTCTGCCGATGTCGGCGTCCGGTGACGAGGTCGAGATCCCGCGCAGCGACCTCGCCGCGATCCTGGCCGATACCGTCCGCGACGACGCCGAGCTGCTGCTCGACGACACCATCACGACCTTGCGACAGGATCCCGGCGGCGTCGACGTGACCTTCGAGCGCGCGGCACCGCGCCGGTTCGACTTGGTCGTCGGCGCGGACGGCCTGCACTCCACGGTCCGGCGACTGGCGTTCGGCCCGGAGTCCACCTTCGTCCAGCCGGTCGGCCTCTATGTGGCGACGATGCCGTTCGGCGGCCCGGCTGAGACCCCGAGCGAGGTCCTGCTGTACAACACGCCTGGCCGTCTCGTGTCGATCCACCCGTCCCGCGGCGAGGCCGTGGTCGCCTTCATCTTCCGCGGCGAAGGCCTCGACCGACATGCTCCACACGAGGCCATCAACGGCACATACCGCGGGGAGGGCTGGCGGGTGCCCGAGCTCCTCGACCGGCTGAGGGCCATTCCCGATCCCTATTTCGACGAGGTCAGCCGGGTCACCATGCCGGCGTGGAGCACCGGCCGGGTCACCCTTCTCGGCGATGCCGCCTCGTGTGTCTCACTGCTCGGCGACGGCTCGACCATGGCGATGACAGCCGCCTACACCCTGGCCACCGCCCTGGCCGAGCATCCCGGCGACCCGGCGACGGCGGTCCACCGCTACGAGGTCGCCCACCGCCGCCTGGTGATCCCGAAACAGCGCGGCATCGGCCGGGCTGCCGGCATGCTGGTGCCCGCCACCCAACTCGGTCTCGCCACCCGAAATCTCGGTGCCCGCCTCATGGCCCACCGACCACCACGCGCATCCACAGCTGCCTGATCGGCGCCCGCCGCATGGCACGCCGATCACCACCCGCATCCACACCCACAACTACCTGATCGGCGCCCACCACCACCGGCATCCACTCCCACAGCTGCGTAAACGGTGCGATCCTCTTGGCCCACCGATCACCACGCTCACGGATGTGTGAGCGGAGGCCTGCATTGCTAATTGGGCCCCGCTAACGCACGGGCTCGCCGCGTTGATCATGGCTACTTGGTCTCTGCCCGCACCGCTCGCCGCCCGATTGATCGAGAGCCTGTCGGCACACCACGGGGGCGGGTGGGCATGCGCACCAAACTTCGAGAAGGGAACTGGACGAGATGGAGCCCGGCCTTGTAACTTGCAGCAGACCGCGACACCACCCGAGGAGGTGAGACCCATGAACGTTGTAGCGATGTGGGTGCTCCCCCTTGCCGTCACGGTCGGGCGACCAAGCTAGGTGTCGCCGGGAGCGCCCCACCACCTGGGCACTCCTGAAAGGCAACACCACATGGATTTCGACGTGATCATCGCCGGCTGCGGACCGGTCGGTGCCATGCTGGCCGCCGAGTTGCGGCTGCACGACGTGCGGGTACTCGTCCTGGACAAGGACACCGAGCCGGCCTCGTTCGCCCGGATCGTCGGGCTGCACATCCGCAGTCTCGAACTTCTCGCCATGCGCGGGCTGCTGGACCGTGTCCGTGAGCACGGGCGTCAGCGGCCGGCCGGGGCCTACTTCGCCGCGATCGACAAACCGGCACCCCCCGGCGTGGACTCGGCGCACGCCTATCTGCTGGGCATCCCGCAGCCGGTCCTCGTTCACATTCTCGAGGAGCATGCGATCGCGCTGGGCGCGCAGGTCCGGCGTGGTCTGGCAGTGGCCGGGTTCGAGCAGGACGACAACGGTGTGACAGTCGAACTCGCCGGTGCGCAGACCGGTGGGGAACGGCTCCGGGCCCGCTATCTCGTCGGGTGCGACGGCGCCCGGAGCACAATGCGCAAGATGCTCGGTGTCGGCTTTCCCGGTGAGCCCGCACGGAACTGGACGCTGATGGGTGAGATGGAGGTGGGAGTACCGCCGGAAGAGGTTGCCGCGACGGTTCGGGCAGGCGTCCAGCGCGACAGGCGTTTCCTTGTCGGACCAGCGGGAGTCGGCGTCTATCGAGTCATCGTTCCCGCAACCGACAACGGAGCTGAGGCCGGAGCCGACGCCAAGACCGGGACCGGGAACGGGACCGGGACCGGGGCTGGGGCTCGGGCCACAACCGGGACCGAGGCCGCGACCGGAGCTCGGGCTGCGACCGGAACCGGCGGCCGGGCAGAGCCGACGATTGAAGAGTTCCGGGAACGGCTTAGGGCGGTGGTGGGCACCGATTTCGGGGTGCATTCGCCGCGGTGGCTGTCCCGGTTCGGTGATGCGACCCGGCTGGCCGACAGTTACCGGGTCGGGCGGGTGCTGCTGGCCGGCGACGCAGCGCACATCCATCCGCCGATCGGTGGTCAGGGGCTCAATCTGGGGTTGCAGGACGCGTTCAACCTCGGCTGGAAACTGGCCGGGCAGATCGCGGGCTGGGCGCCGGAGACGCTTCTGGACACCTACCAGGCCGAGCGTCACCCGGTCGCCGCCGACGTTCTGGACAACACCCGCGCTCAGACGGCTCTGCTGGCTCCGGAACCGGGCGCGCGGGCGGCCCGGCGGCTGCTCACCGAGCTGATGGACATCGACGAGGTGAACCTGCGCCTGCTGGAGAAGATCACTGCGATCGGGATCCGGTACGACTTCGGCGCCGGCCCCGATCCGGTCGGACGGCGCCTGCCGGACATCGAGGTCACCGGCGGTCGGCTCTACGATCTGCTGCACCGTGGGCGTGGCATGCTGCTGGACCGCACCGGGAAACTGGCCGTCGACGGCTGGGCGGACCGGGTCGACCGCCTGGACGATCCCCTGGCAGCGCTCGATGTTCCGGCGGTGCTGGTGCGGCCGGACGGCCACGTCGCCTGGATCGGCGACGATCAGCGGGACCTGGAGATCCAGCTGGCCCGCTGGTTCGGGGAGGCGGCCGGGTGATCTAGTTTGGGCTGATGAGCACCCGCGACGTTCCCGCGCAGATCGGTGACCTGCCACCCATCGGCCGGCCCGCCAACAGCGCCCTGCTGGCGGCGGGCATCACCACTCTCGCCCAGGTGGCCGCGCACGGCCGCCGCGACCTGCTGGCGATGCACGGGGTCGGCCCGAAGGCGATCAGGATCCTGGAGGCGGCTCTGACCGAGCGGGGCCAGACGTTCACGGACTGACCGGAACCCGCGCCGACGGGCCGGCCGGGGCCGGGACGCCCATCTCGTCGAACATGACCTGGGCGTCCCGGCGCAGCAGCACGGCGCGGGCCGGGTCGACGCGGTCCAGGCATTCGGCGAGGCCCCAGGTCGCCCGGGCGATCGCATACGGCTGGCGCCAGCCGCGGACACGACGCAGGGTCTGTTCGTAGACGGCCCGGGCGGTGGCCACGTCACCGGAACGCAGCAGGGTGGCCGCGTAGTTCAGGAACACGTCGGCGCCGAAACGGTTCTCGCTGACGCGTTCGGCGACCTCGACCGCCCGGCGGTGTTCGGTCAGGGCCTCGGCGAACCGGCCCAGCTCGCCCAGGACCAGGCCCAGCTCGGTACGGGTCTCCACCTCCAGCGACGCCAGCTGCTCGCGGACCGACAGACGGAGGGCGATCTCCAGGTAGCGTTGCGCCGCGGCCGGGCTCATCAAGCCGAGGGCGCGCTTGCTGCGCTGGATGTGCACGATCCGGCCGGCCAGCCGGTGCAGGTCCCGGTTGCCGGCGAGCAGATGCACCCGGTCCAGGTGCAGCGCCTCCCGGTGCCGGCCGACGGTCTGATAGGCGTACGACAGCATGTTGACCGCCGCCGGCGGCGTGTACGGCAACCCGGCGAGCACGCCGAGCCGGATGCTCTCGACAGCCGTGTCGACGGCTTCACCGAACCGGCCGAGCACGATGTTGATGGCCACCAGGTTGCCGGTGGCCTGCGACAACGCGGTGAGATCCCCCTGCCGGCGGCGGATCTCGATGCTCTCCCTGAGCAGGCGCAGAGCGTGCTCGTACGCGCCGAGCCGGTAGTGGAACGACGCGAGGCAGTTGGCTGTCTGGGCGATCCCCTCGTCAGAGCCGGTCTGCCGGGCCACGTCGACGGCCCGCTCGTACAGTCCGGTGAGATCGCGTAGATAGCCCCGGTAGAACAGCAGGTACCAGGCCGCGCGCGGGATCCGCCAGGCGTACTCGGGACGGCCCGCCTGGACGGCCGCTTCGACGAAGGATCCGAGGTCACGGCGGAGACGTTCGAGCCGGGCGGCCGGGTCGGCGACGGCGGCCACCAGGTCGGGCCGCAGCACCGGCAGGTCCCGCTGGTCGTGGGCGAGGATCGGGTGGTAGAGCCGGGTCGCGGCGGCCGCGAACGCGTGCGTCTCCAGGTTGAGCACCCCGACGACGGCCCGGTCGCGTTCCGGGCCGGGCACGGCGAGGGCCGCCGCATACTCCCGGAGCAGGTCGTGCAGCCGGTAGACGCCGAGTTCCGGCTCCTCGACGAGCCGGGCGTCGACGAGCTCGTCGAGCAGGTCCTCGGCGCCGGGCAGTGGCAGACCGGTGAGCGCCGCCGCGGCCGGGGCGTCCAGGGTGCGGCCCGGGTACACCCCGAGCAGCCGGAACAGACGCCGCGCGGGCTCACCGACATGCCCGTAGGACAGGGCGAACGCGTCGATCACGGTCCGGTTCTCGACGACCAGTTCGGGCAGGGTGGCGGCGGTCAGCCGGCGCAGCAGGTCGGCGACGCGCCAGCGGGGGCGGTGGGCGAGCCGGGCCCCGGCCAGCCGGACCGCCAGTGGCAGCCCACCGCAGCGGCGGACGACTTCGGCGGCCGCGTCCGGCTCGGCCCGGACCCGGTCACCGGCGATGCGTTCCAGCAGGGTGACGGCTTCGCCGGAGTCGAGCAGCGGCAGCGACTCGGGGCGCACCCCGTCCAGTCCGGACAGCCGCCGCCGGGCGGTGACCAGGGCGAGGCTCCCGGCCGAGGCGGGCAGCAGGTCGGCGACCTGCGCGCTGGACGCGGCGTTGTCGAGGACGACCAGGATCTGCCGGCGGGCCACCTCGTTGCGCCACAGCGCGATCCGGCCGGGCAGGTCGGCCGGGATGGTGTCGGCGGGCAGGCCCAGTTGCCGCAGCAGCACGAGCAGCGCGGCCGGCGGCTCGACCGGGTCCTGTTCGCTCTGCCCGTGCAGGTCGACGAAGAGATGTGCGTCCGGGAAGCGGTCGCCGGCCAGCGCGGCCAGGTGCAGCGCGAGAGTGGTCTTCCCGCTGCCGGCCATGCCGTCGACCACCACGACGGCGGGTTCGCCCGGATCCGCGCCGGTGATCTGGGCGAGCAGCCGCCGTACCAGATCGGTGCGCCCGGTGAAGTCGCGGACCGTACGCGGAAGGCATCTGATCGAACCGGAAGCGCCGGAGGGCGCGCCGGACAGGATCGCCCGGTGCACCGCCTGGAGGTCGGGTCCGGGTTCGATGCCGAGTTCGTCGCGGATGGTGTCGCGGGCGCGCCGGTATTCGGCGAGCGCGTCGGCCTGCCGGCCGGCCCGGTGCAGCGCGGTGATCAGCTGGCCGCGCAGCCGTTCCCGTAGCGGGAACCGCTCGACCAGCGGCACCAGGTCGGCGAGCAGCTCGCGGGCGTTGCCGTCGGTGAGTTCCAGGTCGGCCCAGTCCTCGAGGGCCAGGGTGTACTGCTCGTCGAGGGTGGCGGCGGCCTGCCGCACGGCCGTCGCGTCGATCTCGGCGCAGGCTGCGCCGCGCCACAGGTCAAGACCGCGGCGGTACGCATCCCGCGCGGCCCCGGCATCACCGGAGGCCCGGGCCCGGTCGACGAGCCGGGCGAAGACCAGAGCGTCCAGGTCGTCCGGTCCGACCTGGATGCCGTAGCCGGCCGGATCGGTGCGGATGGCGTCGGCGGGCAGCGCCCGCCGCAGCCGGGACACGCAGGTGTGCATCTGGCCGCGCGCGGTGACCGGCGGGTTGTCGCCCCAGACGGCCTCGATCATCTCACTGAGCGGGACGGTCCGGTTGGGCCGCAGCAGGAGCATGGCCAGCACGACCCGGTCACGCCCAGCGGTGACCGCGACGTGCCCGTCCGCGCCGAGGACGGACAACGGCCCGAGAATCCGGTAACGCACAGTGATCAGCTCGTCCCCGTTTGACAGTACCGGGGGAGCTTAACGGAGAAACCTATGGATGAGACCGGCCCGCACACCGTCCTACCAGGTGGAACACCGGCCGGATTTCCCGGGCGGAGTTGTCACATTCGGGTTGGCGGCGGTGCTTACCTGATGTGAAGCAACTGTTGAAGGAGCGGGAGGACGCAGTGCCGGCCTCCGTGCGATCCGACCTGGAGCACATCTTCCGGGCGGCCTACCCGAGAGTGGTCGGGGTGGCCGCGCGGGTGCTCGGGTCACGCGACGAGGCCGAGGACGTCGCGCAGGAGACCTTCCTGTCCTTCGGGCGGACCAACGTTCCCGCTGGTGAGGCCGTCGGCTGGCTGTGTGCGGCGGCGGCGCACACCGCGCTCAACCATCTGCGGTCCGGCCGGCGGCGGGTTTCCCGGGAGGAGGCGGCGTCCGATCGGGTCGAGGTCTCCCCGGACGTCGCGGAGGCCGTCGTGACGAAAGACGAACATCAGAGAGTACGGGCTGCGCTGTCCCGCCTCCCCCGGAAGCAGGCCGTGGCCCTGGTCCTACGGCACAGCGGCCTGAGTTACGCCGAGGTGGCGGCCGCTCTCGATCTGTCCCCGGCCAGCGTGGGCACGACCGTGCGGCGCGCCGAATCCGCTCTTCGTGAGGAGTTGAACCGTCATGCGTCATCCCGGTGACGGCCTGCTGCGCCGGCTGCTGGACGAGCCGGACGGGGTGGCCGACAGTGATCGTTCGCACGTCGACGGGTGCGCGACGTGTTCGTCGCGTCTGCTGGCGGTGTCGGCGGACGCGGCCGAGGTGGAGAGCGCGCTGCGTCTCGACGTGGACGTCGACGTCGACGCGGCCTGGGCCTCTCTGGTGGCCGCCGCCGGACACGAGTCCCCCCGGCCGGTCCGGCAGCGCCGCAGGCTGAAGCGGACCCCGGTGATCGCCGTTGTCGGGGTGCTGGCGCTGCTCGGCGGGGCGTCGGCGGCCGCGGCCGGCAACTGGTTCCAGATCTTCCGCACTGAGCAGGTCACCCCGATCACCGTCCCGCAGGCGGATCTGGTGCAGCTGCCCGAGCTGGACGAGTTCGGAACCATGCGGGTGGAGAGCCGCCCGCGGATCCGGGACGTCGAGGACGCGCGGACCGCCCGGGAGACGACCGGGCTGGCCAGCCCACGGATCACGAACCTGCCGGCCGGGGTGACCGGGCAGCCGCGGTTCCTGGTCGGCGACAAGGTGCTCGGGGTGTTCACGTTCGACCGGGCGAAAGCGGAGAAGGCGCTGGGCCGGCCGCTGCCGCAGCCGCCGGCCGGGCTGGAGGCCACCGAGTTCCGGCTGACCGCGGGACCCGGCCTGGCCGCGATGTGGCCGAGCAACAGCGGCGCGCCGGCGCTGATGATCGGCCGGGTGGTGGCGCCGAAGGGGTTCTCCAACGGAGTCCCGTTCGACACCGCCCGCGACTACCTGCTGTCCCTGCCGGGCCTGCCGGCGTCGCTGTCGGGACAGTTGAAGGCGTTCACCAAGGAGGGCGGGACCCTGCCGCTGATCGTGAACGCGAACAGCGAGACGAGCTTCACCACGAAGGTCGGCAAAGCTCCGGCCACCGTGCTGTCGACCGAGGGTGGCGCGCTGTCGGCGGTGTTCTGGGTCGAGGGCGGGTTCATCAACGCGGTCGGCGGGTCGCTGAGCACCGACGAGGTGCTGCGGGTGGCACGGGAGGTCCGGTGGGCGCAGTGACCGGCTCCCCCGCCGTGTGGGCGTCCGGCCTGCGGAAACGGTACAGGCGCCGGACCGCGGTGGACGGGGTGTCGTTCACCGTCGGCCGGGGTGAGGTGCTCGGGCTGCTCGGCCCGAACGGCGCCGGCAAGACCAGTGTGATCAAGATGATGCTGGGGCTGGTCCGGCCGGACGCCGGCGAGGTGATGCTGCTCGGGCGGCCGCACACCGACCCGCGGTCCCGGGAACGCGTCGGGTACCTGCCTGAGCTGTTCCGCTACCAGCCCTGGCTCACGGCCGCGGAGGTGCTGCGGTTGCACGTACGGCTGGCGGGGGTGAAGGTCGGTGACCGTGAGCAGCGGCAGACGCTGGGCCTCGTCGGCCTCGCCGACCGGGCAGGTGATCGAGTGGGGGGTTTCTCGAAGGGCATGCAGCAGCGCCTCGGCCTCGCGGTGGCCCTGGTCGCGGGCCCTGACCTGGTGGTTCTCGACGAGCCGACGAGCGCGCTCGATCCGCTCGGCCGGGCCGACGTGCGGGATCTGCTGCTGTCGCTGAAGGAGCGCGGTGTCGCCGTCCTGCTGAACTCGCACCTGATCGGCGAGGTGGAACGGGTCTGCGACCGGGTGGTGATCCTCGATCACGGCCGGGTCGCCGTCTCCGGGACGCTCGCCGAACTGCTCGGCCGCCGGACGCTGCGGCTGTCGCTGACCGACGTGTCCGCCGAGGCGTCGGCCGCGCTGGAGCCGTTCACCAAAGACGGCGACGCCTACACCGTCGCGATGCCCGACGATGTCCCGGCGCTCGTCGCCGACCTGGTCAAACGCGGTGTCCGGGTGCATTCGGTGGAACCGGCCCGGATGAGCCTGGAAGAACGTCTGCTCGAAGTGCTGCGGGAGAATTCGTGAGAATCGTGCTGACCATCGCCGCGCTCACCCTCCAGGAGGCGGCCCGCCGGAAGGTGCTGCGCTCGCTCGGTGCGCTGACCGCGGTGCTGCTGGCGCTGAGCGCGTGGGGGTTCTCCGAGATCTCCGCCGACTACGGTGGCCTGACCAGCGGCGAGGCCAAGGTCTCCGGGTCGATCGTGCTGAATCTGGTGATGTTCGGCTTCAGCCTGATCGCCGCGCTCGGCACCGCGTTCCTGGCCGGCCCGACGCTGTCCGGCGAGGTCGAGTCGGGGGTGGCGCTGGCGATGATGACCCGGCCGATCCGGCGCGCGCAGGTGCTGACCGGCAAATGGCTGGGACTCGTGGCGTTCGGGGCCGGGTTCGTGACGGTCGCCGGCGTCGCGCAGTTCGTGATCGTGCATGCGACGGTCGACTACTGGCCGCCGCATCCGGTGACGGGGCTGGCGCTGCTCGCCGGGCAGACGGCCGCGCTGCTGACCCTGGGCCTGCTGTTCTCCACCACGATCTCGCCGATGGCCTCCGGCATCGTCGCGGTCGGCCTGTTCGGGGCGACGTGGATCGCCGGGATCGTCGGCTCGGTCGGCAGCGCCCTCGGCAACCCGGGCGTCGAACTGGTCGGCACGGTGTCGCGGATGCTGCTGCCGACCGACGGCCTGTGGCGCGGCGCGATGAACTCCTTCCAGGACCCGGCCCTGATCGCGCAGACCGGCTCCGGGGTCGAGGAGTCGCCGTTCCTGAGCATGCACCCGCTCACCGGCGCCTACCTGGCGTGGGTGGCGATCTGGACCGGCCTGGTGCTGTCACTGGCCGCCCTGTCGTTCCAGCGCCGCGACCTGTGACCGAAGCCGATCACGATACGACCGGGCCCGGACCAGCACGACGACCGCCGCGGCGATCATCAGCAGTCCGGGCCCGCCCGCGAGCGGCCCGGCGATCATGGCGGTGGCCAGGGTGGTCGCGGTGGTGAAGGCGACCGCGAGCCATCCGGCGATCACCCGGTCGGCGGCGAACAGCGGACGCCTCCAGGCCGTCCAGGCCGCAAGCACGGCCCAGGCGAGTCCGGCAAAGATCAACCCCCCGAAGGCCCAGGCGGTACGGGTGGGCAGGCGCCCGGGTTCGGTCGCCCACAGTGTCGCGATCAGGGCGGCGCCGGTGAACCCGGCGATCCCGGCGGCCAGCAGCCCCCGCGACACCGTCTTCACGAGCTGCTCGGGGCGGTAGCCAGGTCCCTCGTTCACGTCGCATACCCCTTCTTGATCATTTGTTCGCGGATCAGGCGGCGGGCCCGGTTGAGGCGGGACTTCACGGTGCCGGGCGGCACGCCGAGGATCTGGGCGCAGTCGCCGAGGGCCAGATCGTGCAGGTAGAACAGGATCAGCACCTCCCGTTCCCGTTCCGGGAGCCCGGCCAGACCTTCGCTGACCTGGGCACGGTCGAGGACCGCGACGGCCTCGTCAGCGGTGACGGGCTCCGGGGCGGGCTCGTTGTCGTACCCCTGCCGCAGGTTGGCCTGGACGCAGCGGCGGGCGATGGTGAGCAGCCACGGGGCGAAACGGTCGGGCTGTCGCAGCCGCGGCAGCGCCCGCAGCGCACGGGCCCACGCCTCCTGGCTGACGTCGTCGGCCCGCGCCCGGTCGCCGAGCATCGCCCGCACGTAACGCCACACCGGCAGGTGCCAGTGCCCGACCAGTTCACCGAGGGCCTGCCGGTCCCCGAGTTGCGCCCGCACCACGAGCAGCGCGTCCCGTTCCGCATCAGTCACACCGTTACAGTGCCCGGCGCGGCGATTTGGGTTCACGTTTGTCATGGGGCAAGATCTTCGGGTGCTGCCCGAGGAAGAGTTCGACACGTCCGTCCTGCCCGAGCGTCTGCGCCGCATCCTGGCGGTGATCCGGGACGCCGCGGTCAAATACGGTTACGCCCCGTCGTCCCGCGAGATCGCCGACGCGCTGGGCATGTCGTCGTCCTCGGTGAGCCGCCACCTGCGCACCCTGGAGGAGCACGGTTTCCTGCGCCGCGGCCGCACGGTGTCCCGCCCGGTCGACATCCGGATGTTCCTGGAACCCGCCGAGCCCACCCGCACGCCGGACGACACGGTGGGTGTCCCGCTGGTCGGCACGATCGCCGCCGGCACGCCGATCCTGGCCGCCGAACACGCCGAGGAACTGCTGAACCTGCCCCGCGACCTGGTCGGCCGGGGCACCCTGTTCAGCCTCCGGGTCCAGGGCGACTCGATGATCGACGCGGCCATCTGCGACGGCGACATCGTGGTGGTCCGCCAGCAGTCCGAGGCCTGGAACGGCGACATCGTGGCGGCGATGATCGACGAGGAGGCCACCGTGAAGGTCTTCCAGCGCCGGTCCGGTCACGTGTTCCTGGAGCCCCGGAACCCGGCCTACGACCCGATCCCCGGCGACGAGGCGATGATCCTGGGCAAGGTCGTCTCCGTGCTGCGCCGGGTCTGACCTGTTCTCCTTCACCTGAGCGGCGGCCTGCCGACAGTGCCGGGCGAGTTTTCGCCTACCGAGAGGCCGGCCGCTTCGTGAAGCGCTACTTCGTCTCCGCTGCCTGCGTCCTGACCCTGAGCCTGATCGGTGCCGCCGACCGCTATCACTGGGGCGCCGAGACGCCCCCGGCCGCGTCGGGTTCAGCCGGGCAGGCCTCAGCCGGGCCGGAGATGTCGATCAAGGAAGCCGGCGAGACCTACACGAAGCTCAGCGCCGCGTCGAACGCCGCCCGCGAGAAGTGGATGCGCGCCCCCGCACCGACCAGGGCGAACCTGGCCCGCCACAAGAAGCTGGCGGCAAGCGCGGCCAAGGCCACCACCGCGTTCGCCCAGGGCCTGCGCAAGAACCAGTGGCCGGCCGACGTCCAGGCGATCATCGGCGCCCTGGACGAACACCTCCAGGAACGGGCCGCGGCATACCGGCGGGTGGCCGCGGCCGACAACGTCACCGACTATCTCGCAGCCGCGCGGAAGGTTCCGGTGACAAGCTCGCTGACCGTCCAGGTGCGGACCGCCCTCGGCCTGCCGGAGTCCCCAATCGTGAAGGGCGTGACCGCTCACTCGGTGGGGTCCTGACCGCCGCCCCACCGCCACCGCCTACGTGTCGATCTTGTGGACTTCGCCAGGTGTGCCTGAACTCCACAAGATCGCGGGCGGGAGGGTGGGGGTGGCGAGCTGTCAGCGGGCGGCGGGCGGCGTCCTCAGTTCGGTGGCCAGGGCCTTGGCCATGGCCATGGCCCGGTCGATCAGGGGGAACGTCAGGGAGACACCGCCGACGGCGAAGGCCAGCCGCACGACGCTGACGGCGCCGAACTTGGCCTCGGCCAGGGACAGCAGCTCGCGCGGGACGATCATCAGGAGCTCGTCGCCGGGGCCGCCCCAGAACGTCTGCGACAGGAACAGCACCCGCTGGCCGGTGACGGCCACGACCTGCTTGCCGGTGGTCTTCAGGACCAGGTCGGTGGCCGTGTCGGCGACCCCGGGGACGATGCCACGGCTGATCGCGGTGCCGAGCCGGCTGGCGTCGAGCGCACCGACGACCGCACGGGCGCCGACCCGGAACTCCTCCCCGGGCAGCAGGTGACCGGCCACCGCCGCGGCCGTACGTGACTGGAACATCTTCGTCATGCTTGTCCCCCGTACCGGATGATGATGATCGTGGATCTTAGCCGAGCACGGCGAGCAGGTGCTTCGTGTCGTGGACGGCCCCGAACCGGGGCAGGATCACGGTGACGGCGTGGTCGTGTTCGGTGGCTGTGACGCCGCTCATCGCGTCGGCGGCGAAGATCACCTCGAAGCCGTGGTCGGCGGCGGCCCGGGCGGTCGACTCGACGCCCATCGTGGTGGCCAGCCCGGCCATGATGACCGTGTCGACACCGCGTTCGCGCAGTTCGGCGTCGAGGCCGGTGCCGTAGAAAGCGCCGATCGTGCGCTTGACCACGACGACGTCACCGGCTTGCGGCTGCAACTCGGGCACGAAACCGCTGCCGGGTGGCTGCTCGGTGACGTTCGGGCGCTCCACCCGGACCAGGACGACCGTGCCGCCGGCGGTGCGCAGGGCCGCGGCCAGTTCGGCGGTGCGGGCCACCACGTCGGCGCCGCGGTGCGGGCCCATGTCCTGGTCGACGAGGCGGGGCATCAGGTCCACGGCGATGAGAGCCGTACGGGCGGCGACGAAAGTCATGGACGGCAGCCTATGGTTTAGCGCCGCGCGCCGTGGGGGTACTGCGTCGCCGCTCTACATCCCCCACCGCTAGGAGCGGACATGTCCATCCAGGGACTCTTCTACATCATCGCGATCATTCTGCTGGTCGTGGCGGCGCTGCCGATCAACACCGGCCGGATCAGCCTGGGCCTGCTGGCGGCCGCGTTCGCCCTGCTGGGTTACTCCTGGGACACCATCACCGGCACGGTGGCCTGAGCCTAGGCGGCGAGGACACAGAACACGTTGCCCTCCGGGTCGGCCAGGACCGACCAGGCGACGTCGCCCTGGCCGACGTCGGCGCCGGTCGCTCCGAGGGTGTGCAGGCGGGCCACCTCGGCCTTCTGATCAGCGCGGGGGTACGGCAGCAGGTCCAGGTGGAAGGCGGACCGCGTACCCGAGGATCGAAGGAATTCCAGGTAGGGGCCGGCGCCCTCGGGCGAGCGCAGCCGCGCGAAGTCATCTGTCGACTCGTGGACGTCCCAGCCCAGGGTCTGCGCCCAGAACCGGGCCAGGGCCGGCGGGCCGGCGCAGCCGACGACGATCGCGGCGATCGGGCCGGTGTCGCGGTAGACGTCGCGCGGCTCCAGCACGCAGAACACGTTGCCCTCCGGGTCGGCCAGCACCGTCCACGGCACGTCACCCTGGCCCACGTCGGCCGGGGTGGCGCCGTGTTCGAGCAGCTCAGCGACCAGTTGCGCCTGATGCGCGGCCGAGGTGGTGGCGAGGTCGAGGTGCAGGCGTCCCCGGGCCGCGCCGGGGTCGGGCACTCCGATGAAGTCGAGGCACAGCGCCTCGGGATCGGGCCAGCTGAACCCGGCCGGCCCGACGGCGGTGGCGCCGGGCCGGTCGCTGAAGACGGTCCAGCCGACCGCGCGGTCCCAGAACCGGCCGAGCGACGCGGTGTCGCGGGCCTTGCCGTTCACCATCGCGAGCCGCAACACCATGCCCCGATCCTAGGGTCGCGGTGTACGCCGTTCGTGAGCATGTCCGACAGGTCGGCTCCGCTGAGCGCGTGAAGGTGTGATGATCGACGACGATGACGGCGACCCTGGCTCACCTGCTGGTTCCGTCGCGGGCGGTGGTGCTGGCCTGCGGCGGATTCCTGGATCAGTGGCGGGCACTGGGCGAACCGCTGTCCGCCAGGTCGTTGCGGGCGGCGCAGGCGGGTGGCGCACACCTGCGGGCGTGGCTGGCCGAGGCGGTGGCCGTACCCGCCGGGCCCGGGAAACTGACGGTGACCGCACAGACCAGGCCGGGCACGTTCGAGGCGGCCGAGACCATCGCGTCGATCGACGTGGACCTGGATCTGCCCTGGCCGGCGGTATCGGCCGGCCGGGCGCCGGTGGCGTTGGGCGATCTTCCGGTGGATCCGTGCGGGATGGTCATCGGTGACGCGGTGGCGCTCGACTCGTGGGTGGGTTTCCTGCCCGCCGCGCGCAGTGTCGACGGGCTGGCCGATCTGCGGATCAGCGGCCGGGGCGAGGAGGAGGCCTGGTCGCGGTACGGCGCCCGGCCGCTGCCCGCGGTCCGGGACCGGCGTCTGCACGGGTGGCTGGATCTGCCGGTCACGGTGGCGTTCGAGCGGGCCGCCGAGATCAACGAGTGGGCGGTCACCCGGGGGCACGCCGCGCACCTGGCGTTCGTGGAGCCGCACAGCCATCACCATCTGGCGATGCGGGCGGGCCGGCTGGATCCGCTCGGCGCCGGGGTGATCGAGGTGGCCGGCTGTGGGGTGATCTGGGCCGGCTGGCCGGCGAGTGAGCTGCGCCGGTTCACGCCGGGGCGGTCGTTCGGGCAGACGTACCCGGTGACGCTGGAGAACGTCGAGGGCCGCGCCACGCTGCGGTGGACCATCCCACCGGCCGCTGCGCCTATCGTGTGATCCCGTGAGCAGGGTGACGGTGGTGGGCGCCGGGGTCGTCGGGTTGAGCGTGGCCCATGAGCTGGCCGGGGCCGGGCACGAGGTGCGGATCGTGGCGGCCCGCGAGGCGGTGGACAGTGTGTCGGGGGTGGCGGCGGCCATCTGGTTCCCGCACGACGTGGATCATTCGGCGGCGGTGCTGGATTCGGCGGCGGTCACCTACCGGCGGCTGGCCGGGCTGGCTGCGGATCCGCGGACCGGTGTGCACCTGCGGCGCGGGACGGTGCTGTCGCGGCGGGCCGGGGCGGACACGTCGTGGACGCGGGCGGTGCCGCACACCGAGCCGGTAGGGCCGGACGGGCTGCCGGCCGGGGCGTCCGGGATCCGGTGCACGGTGCCGCTGGTGGAGACGAACACCTACCTGCGCTGGCTGCGGGACACGGTCACCCGGCTCGGGGTGGGCGTCCGGACGGCCGAGTTCGCGTCGATCGGTGACGTGCTGCGCGCGGACGACGCGGACGTGCTGGTGGTGGCGGCCGGGCTGCGGTCGGCGGCGCTGCTCGGCGACGACGACGTGAGTTTCCCGATCCGGGGTCAGGTGGTGCGGCTGGCCAATCCGGGGCTGACCGACTGGATCACCGACGACGACAACCCGGGCGGGCTCACCTATGTGGTGCCGCGCCGCGACGACGTGGTCTGCGGCGGCACCGGCGACGTCGGATCGTGGGACGAGCGGCCCGATCCGGAGGTGGAGGCGGCGATCCTGCGGCGGGTCACCGAGCTGGTCCCGGCGCTGGCCGGGCAGCCGGTGCGGTCCCGGGCGGCCGGGCTGCGGCCGGGCCGGTCCGGTGTGCGGCTGGAGGCGGTCACCGGCCACGATCGGCCGGTGTTCGCGTGCTACGGCCACGGCGGCGCCGGTTTCACCCTGTCCTGGGGAGACGCGGCCCGGGTCGCCGCCATGGTGCCGTAGACGCCGGTCAGTACGAGGTCGACGGGTCGAAACCCACGATGCCGAGCGCGCTGGTCAGCGCGATCGCGATCAGCATGGTCACCCCGATCAGGAGGGCGAACCCGATCAGCGTGATCGCCAGGGTCCGTCCGAGGATCAGGAAGCTGGAGACCACCGATTGCCACAGGCTCGGGTACGTGATCGGGGCGACCCGGAACCGATCGGCCGGGGACAGAACTCCCCAGCGTTCGTCGGACCGACCCTCGACCTGCCGATTCGTCGTCGTCATGTTTGTCGCCTCCTTTGGCCACAACACCCCTTGGGATGCCGTGACCATCGGCGGGTTGAGGGTTCTGCTAATGGGACCTTCGGCCTGTTTCCGGGGTCCTATTTCCGGGTGATCGGTACGCAGTTGCCGGTCTTGTAGGTGTCGTCGGCGTCCGCCACCAGCCCGTGCCCGGCGAGGGCGATGCGGGCGCAGACCTTCGGGTTGTCGGCGATGGCCCGGGTGTAGCGCTTGTCGCCGGTGTCCAGGACCGACGGGTTGCGGTCCTCGACGTACCACTGTCCTTGGTCGGCCTTCGGGGCGTGTGAGCCCATGTCGTGGTCGGCCGGGTAGGTGCCGTCGCCGCCGTAGACGTGCAGGTGGTAGCCGCCGCTGACGTCCGGGGTGGAGCCGGCCCAGTCGACGTCGTAGTCGATGGTGAGCTTGCCGTCCTCGACCACCGCCGAGGTCAGGCAGACCCAGCGGGTGTTGGCTTTGATCTGGTCGGTGCACTGTTCGTCGGCGGGTGGCGCGGACGAGGTGACGACGCTGGGCGTGGGGCTGCTGCCGGTGCCCTGGCCGGTGAGCTGGCCGCCGGGCTTCTCGCCGAAGCCGTACTGGGCGTAGGCGATTCCGGCGGCGGTCAGGACGGCGGCGAGGGCGGCGCCGGCCACCGCGAACGCCCGGCGGCGATTGCCGCGGCTGCGGCTCGGCGGTGCGTTGTCAACCCCACGCGGCGGTACGGCCGGGGGCCGCGCCGTGGGCCGGGTGGAGGCACGGCCGGCCACCGGGGCGGGCGGAACGACGGGATTGGGTGGCAGGTAGCTGGTGGCGGCCGTGTTGACCGGAGGCGCCGGCGGCGAGACGGGCGCGGGCGGCACACTGACCGGCCGGGAGGCGACCGGCGGCGCCGACGCGGACGCCACCGGGGTGACAGGCGCCGGGCGCGGCGGCGTGACCGGGGTGACCGGCGCCGGGCGCGGCGGGGTGACCGGGGCGGAACGCTGCGGCGGTGTGACGGGCGCGGGCCGGGGCGGTGGCGGGGCGACCGGGGTGGAACGCTGCGGTGGGGCGGCGGCGCGACCGGCGGCCGGGCCACGGCTCTGCGCGGGTGTGCCGCTGGCCAGCCAGGACGCTCCGAGGGCGACGGCGTGTTTCGGGTGCGCGTCGACGGCCACCGGGCGGTTGAACTCGGTGGCCACCAGCTGCGCGACGATCGGCATCCGGGACGAGCCGCCGACCAGCAGGATCGAGTGCAGCTGCTCGGGGGTGCAGTCGGCCGACCGCAGCGCCCGTTTCAGGGCTTCGACCGACCCGTAGAGCGCGGGCCGGACCATGGCCTCGAATTCGGCGCGGGTCAGCCGTACCTCGGTGGCGAAGTTGGGCAGCAGCACCGGAATGGTGGTGTCGGTGTCGGCGGAGAGGGCTTCCTTGGCGTTGACGCACTCCTCGCGCAGCCGGGCGACGGCGGCGATCGCGGTCGAGTCGTCCTCGTCGAGTTCGGCGAGTTTGCCGCCGAGGGCGGCCTGGACGTGGCTGAACACGGCGGCGTCGAAGTCGATGCCGCCGAGCCGTTCGATGCCTTCCGGCCGGCCCAGGATGTCGAAGCCGAGGCCGGTCTTGCGCAGCACCGCGGCGTCGAACGTGCCGCCGCCCAGGTCGTAGACGGCGACGATCGCGCCCGGGTCGATGCGCTGCTGCTGGGCGTAGCTGACCGCGGCCGCCTCGGGTTCGGTGGTGTAGAGGATCGGCCCGTCCAGGTCGGCCATCCGCACCGCCTGGCGCATCAGGTCGGTCTTGTAGGGACCCCAGTTCGCCGGATACGAGATGCAGGTCGACGACGGTTTGCCGCCTTCGCGGGCGGTGACCTGGTCGGCGACGGCGCGCAGCAGGCGGGCGGCGAGCGCCTCGGCCGACTGCGGCACGCCGCCGAGCAGGATCGGGGTGGTGTCGCCCATCCGCCGTTTGAACTCACGGGCGACCCGGTGCGGTTCGGTGAGGCCACGCCGGCTGGCCGCCTCGCCGGTCAGGAACGTCTCGTCCTCGCGCAGCAGGACCACCGACGGGATGGCGGCGCTGCGGCTGCCGAGCGGAACGATCTCGGCGTGCCCGTCGCGCCAGGTGGCGGCGGCGGTGTAGGTGGTGCCGAGGTCTATGCCTAGTGCGTACATCGCCGCTTGCTCCAAATCGTCAGGTTGGGGGGTGCTGCGGGGGTTTCCCCGAGGCTCGGGACCGCCTGTTGCTCATAAGGTGGAGGCATGGAACCCCTCCGCGACGTGTTCGCCGGGCTCGCCGGAACCGGCGGTGACCCGGGCGACTTCCTGCGGGATCTGCCGGCCGACCTGGTCGCCGAGGCGGTGGTCAGCTTCGCCGACACCGCGCCACTGGAGGTCGCCGAGCATCTCGCGCCGTTCGTCGGCGCGCGGTTCGCCGGCGAGGACGCCGACGATGCGGGCGAGACGTGGCTGGATCTGCTGGCCTCCGCACCGGTCGGCACCGAGGCCTCCGGCCCCGACGATCAAGACCTCGGCTTCGGTACGGGCTCCGAAGACGCCGTGGACGACCTGAGGTTGTTCGACGTCCACGATGACGGGATCGAGCTCGGCCTCGACGACCTGCCGGCGCCCGCCGCCGAGCACGGGCTCGACGGTCTCGGCGAGGACACCGCCGCCGAGCAGTGGCCGGAGTTCGGTGACGACGACACCGACGACGGTGACGCGGACGCCGATCTGCTGGGCTGAGCCTGGGCCGCTCATCGCCGCTGGTCCAGCCGGGCGAGCATGCCCTCACATGAGCGGATCGCGATCCGGGCGGCCACGGTCATCTCGTAGGAGGTGAGCGGGTTCTCGGCGCGGCGCTGCCAGCGGGCCAGCGCGTCCAGGCAGGTCTTCGACTGTTCGCCGGCTGACGCGTCGGGCGGCAGGTGCAGGCGTTCGCTGGTGGCGCTGCCGGAGCCGCCGATCAGTCGTTCCAGGTCGGCGACCACCTCGGGCTTGCCGGTGATCCACCCGGCGCGCAGGCTGGACAGCACCCGCAGCTCGTTGAACGGGTGCGCGGACGCCATGATCTCCTCGACCGCCGCCGACACCGCCGCACCGCCGGGACGCGGCCGGGCGCGGGTGATCTCGGCCAGCGCGAGCAGCGCCGACCGGGATTTGAGGATGTCGCGGCGCTCCAGGAACAGGCTGCCGATGATGTCGCGGAGCTGGGTCAGGCCACTGCGGTCGGCGAGTTCCTTGGACAGCGCCGAGGCGGTCGTGGCCACCTCACGCCGGAGCAGGGTGCTCGTCAGCCGTACGCCGAAAAGACCGAAACGGGTCAGCAACGCGACGCGTTCCAGATCGGTGAGGCCCAGCTCGGGCATGGCCGACGCGAAGCGGTCGGCGGAGAGCACCAGTTCCTCGGCCTGCTTGACCGGCAGTGCGGCGACTTTCCGCAGCTGGGCGACCTCGATCTCGGTGAGCGTGACCGCGGTTTCGGCGAGCAGGCCGGCCACCGGAACCACGGATTGGACGAGCCGCCGCACGTTGGCGTCGGTGCCGAGCCGGGCGGCGATCCGGCGGGCCGAGGCCATCGAGTCGGGCCGGCCGGCGCCGATCTCGTCGGCGCGCGACAGCACGCCGATCGCGTTGACCGGGCTGGGCCGGGAGACCTCGGTGTCGTGGAAGGCCCGCAGGAACTCGATGTCCCCCGGGTGCAGGTGGCGCAGCAGGTAGACGACCGCGTCGGCGGGGGTCTCCTCGTCGTCGGGGACGAGCAGGTCCCAGGTGTGCCGCGAGTTCTGGTCGGACAGCGACCCGATGCCGGGCGTGTCGATCAGGGTCAGGGTGCGCAGCGCCCGCGCCGGCCAGGTGACGGTCAGCTGGTCGATCGTGGCGGCGTCGAGGCCGTCCAGGTCGACGGTGACCGGCCCGTCGTCGCGGGTGAACCGCAGGTTGCGCATCTGACCGTTCCGGATCAGCGCCTGGACCTGGTAGGCGTGGCCGTCGCGGTACCAGGTGACGATCCGGGTGCACTCGCCCGCGTCGGTCGGCGCCAGCCGTTCCCCGACCAGCGCGTTGAGCAGGGTGGACTTGCCGGCCTTGACCCGTCCGGCGACGGCGACGCGCAGGGGGGCGTCGAGCCGGTCGCGGACGGCGGTGAGGCGGGCGGCGTCGGCGGTGCCGCGGTAGACGGTGATGGCCTGGCCGAGGACGTCGCGGGTGCGGTCGGTGAGGTTCACTTGGCCACCGCCTCGGCGCGCTGGCGCAGTTGCTGGATCCGGGCGAGTTCGGCGTCCACGTCCTTGAGGCGTTTCTCCCGGTCGGCCTGGCTGCGTTTGGCGGCGTCGGCGGCGCTGTTCAGCGCCTGGGCGTTGGCCCGGTTGAGTTCCTCGGCGAGACCGCTGTAGTGGTCGCGCAGCTGGCGCTGCACCCGGCGCAGGGTGTCCCGGGAGTCCTTGTTCGCCACGAAGCTGACCTCGTCGCAGTAGCGGCGGATCGCGTTGCGGGCCTCCCCGCGGCGTTTCTGGATCTGGCGCTTCTTCTCGTCGCGCAGCCCGCGGTGGCCCATCACCAGGCCGATGCCGATGCCGATCGGGCCGAGCGAGACGCCGATCATGCTGCCCAGGATGATGAACATCAGCGCGCCGCCGTAGGCGCTCTTCAACGCGACCATGGCCTGTTTGGTGATCCGCATCCGTTCCAGGTCGATCTTGTGCTGGAAGTCGGCGACGGAGGCCATCGGAGTCGGGTCGGTCACCGACGGCCGTCGCATGATCATGGTGGACGCCTCGTGGAAGTGGTCGCCCACCTTCAGGCCGAGCTCGCTGGCCCGGATGCGCAGCAGCTCGTAGTTGGCGAGCAGCTCGTTGGCCATCCGGGACTGCATCCACGCCTCCATCTCCGGCCACGTGTCGGCCGGGTCGCCCGCCTCGATCGCGGTGTCCGCCTCGGCGATCACCACGCGGACGCGGGCCCGCAGGTCGTGGTCGATGTCGGAGGTGAGGTCGGTGATGCCGTCGCTGAGCGTCTGGTTCCATTTGGCGGCGGCGCTCTTCAGGGCCTCGACCCGGTCCTTGACGCCGGTCAGCTCGCGGACCACCCGGGCTGCGGCCTCCGGGTCGGCGAGGGCGGCGCGTTCGGACTGGAACCGGCTGTCGAGCTGGTCGGAGAGCGCCAGCACCTCGGCTGCGGCGTCCTTGACCAGCCGGTCGGCGGCCGACGCGCCGATCCGGTCGGTGAGGAACTTGACCAGGCTGGTGAACCCGGACTCGGTGTTGAGGGCGGTGTCGTTCGCCTTCACCGCCCGCGACCGCAGCGTCGACGAGACCGGCATCAGCGGCATCGGGCAGTGCGCGGCCAGGTGCTGTTCGTTGAGCTCCTGGATGCGCCGCCACGCCGGGTAGAAGTCGGTCTTGGTGACGACGCACGCCACCACCGGGCACAGGGCGCGGGCGCGTTGCAGGAAGTCGACCTCGCTGCGGGTCAGTTCCTGCGCGGCGCCCGTCACGAACAGGACCGCGTCGGCCATCGACACGGCGGCCAGGCTGGCCGCGGCGTGCGGCGAACCCAGTCCGCCGACGCCGGGGGTGTCGACCAGGACCAGGCCGCCGGCGAGGATCTTGCGGGGGATGCGGATCTCGACACCCGACACCCGGTCGGTGTCGCTGTTCTCCAGCACGTGCTTGCGGACGTCGGCCACCGGGATCGGCTCGCGGCGGCCCGGCTCGTACAGCAGGGCCGCCTCGGGTTTCGTGCCGTGCCGCACATAGGTCGGGACCGCCGTGGCCACGTCGTCGTCGACCGCGCAGACGGTCGCGCCGACCAGGGCGTTGACCAGGGAGCTCTTGCCCTGTTTGAACTCGCCGGCGACGACCACGTGCAGGACCGGGTCGGCGAGGGACTCCTTGGCGGCGGTCAGCCGGGCGGCCGTGTCGGGGCGGTCGTACGCCGTACAGGCTCGCAGTGCCAGCTCGATGACGTTGACCGCCTTCGCGACGTCGGCCACGGGTTCCTCCTGGTGGATGTTCAGGCGCCGATGACGGTGTCGTCGCCGCTGACGATGCTGTCGTCGATGTCGGTGTCGACGTTGGTCGTGTCGACGTCGGTGATGGTGGTGTCGTTGTCGTTCACGGTGGTGTCGTTGTCGTTGATCGTGGTGTCGTCGTCGGACACCGTGGTGACGGTGGTGTCGTTGTCCTCGTTGTTGCCACGCGCGTCGCCGTCGCCGGCCGAGATGGCCGAACCGTCGTCGACGGTGTTGCCGGAGACGTTGGTGGCGTCGCCGTCACCGAAGGTCACCGCACTGTCGTCGATCTCGGCGTCCGGCAGGTTCGCCACGTCGCCGTCACCGAAATTGAACACCGACTCGTCGACATCCCCGTCGACCTGCGCGGTCTGGTTGCCGTCGCCGACCACCGCGTCGTCCAGCTCGTCGGCCACGATCCCGGTGTTGACACCGGTGTTGACCGCCCCCGAGATGTCGTCGCCGGCCAGCACGGCGCCGTCGCCGGTGTTGGCCTGACCGAAGTTGTCGCCGTCGATGATCTGCGCGCCGTCGCCGGACGCCGAGTTGACGTCACCGTCGATCACGGTGGAGCCGTCGCCGGTGGCCGCGTTGACGTCGCCGTCACCGCTGTTGGCGACCGCGCCGTCACCGGTGGCCGCGGTCACGTCGTCCCCGGCCGCGATCGCGCCGTCGCCGGTGGCAGCGTTCACGTCGTCGCCGCCGGCCACCGCGCCGTCACCCGAGGCGCTGACGTTGGAGGCGTCGATGTCGCCGAAGACGTTGCCGTCCACGTCGAGGTCGAAGCTGTTGTCGGTGACGTTGGTGACGTCCAGGTCGAGGTTCTGGGTGATCGTCTCGTCGCCCTCGTAGGTGGCGTAGGTGACGTAGTTGAGGTGCTGCACGACGTGCTCGACCGACGGCGAACCACCGGAGTGCGCCGGCGGGGCCGACGAGCCGGAGTAGTGATGCAGCGCCGACCGGGCCTCGGCCGGAACCTCCGGGTCGGCGGCAGCGGAGCCGACGACGGCGGAGACGTCGACGCCGGACAGGTCGACATCGGTCACACCCTGCGCGGTCAGGGTGCCGTTGGGGTCCTCCGCGTACCGGGCGGCGAACTCCCGGTCGGACATCAGGTTGACGACGAATTCCCTCAGCAGTTCGGTGGCACTGGCGGTCATTTCTCTCTCCTAGCTCGGTGGTGCGTCCCGTTCCTTCACCCGGGCACGGCACCAGCGTGCGACCCGCAACCCGTTCCGGGCATCGGGGTGTCCCCCGTGGTATAGGGGGTGCGCTAGGGGATCCACAGTCTCGTGTCCGAGATCCAACTCAGAGACCAGCCGAACGGCGTTCCCGGTGGGCCGCTCAGGCCTCCAGCAGCTCCCGGAGCACGGCCAGGAGCTCGGCCCGGGTGTTCGCGCCGACCTTCGCCCGGATCCGGGCCACATGATGCTCGACGGTCTTCGGCGAGATGTAGAGCTGAGCGCCGATCTCCCGGTGCGTGCTCCCGGCGAGCACCAGCCGCGCCACGGTCACCTCCCGCTCGGAGAGCCCGCCGCCGCCGGGTCCTTCGGGCTCCGGTTCGGAGAGTTCGCGGGCACGTTCCAGCAGGCGGCGGGCGGCAACCCCGTCAGCGGTACGGATAGCCGCCTGCCCGGCCAGCCTGGATGCCTCCCAGGGCAGTTCCGCCGCCTGCAGATCCTCGGTGGCTGCGATCACCGCCTCGATGTCGACCACTCCGCCGAGCACTTCGGCCCACCGCTGACCGGCAACGGCCAACGCCCGCGGCCGGACAGCGCCACCACCCGCCCGGACCGGCGCCGCTCCCCCAGCCGCCGCAGCCTCCCCCATCACCATCTCCTCGCCCCCAGCCGCTGCAGCCTCCCCCATCACCGTCTCCTCACCCCCGGTCATCGCGGAGGATCGGCCGCCCAGGGGAAGTCCGGCTGAGGTGGCGGCGTCGGCCAGCCGGGCGGCAGCCTCGGCGGCGGCTGTCGGGTCATCGGCGGCAACTGCGGTCTGGAGGTGGATCCAGTCGAGGGCGATCTGCCAGGCCGGCGGCCGGCCCAGCCCGGCGACGGCCTGATCGAGCAGTTCGAGAATCGGGGTGACCCGGTGCAGCCGGCGCAGGCGGGCGGCGGCCACCGCGAGCTCTTCGACCGCCTCCAGCTGCCACAGGTCGACGGCCCGGCGTGCGAGCAGTGGTTCGACACCGGCCCAGGCGTCCCGGAGCCCGGCGATGTCCCCGCGCCGCCGGGCGATCCCAGCGGCGATGGCGGCCCGCAGCAGCCGGTCCCGCCCGCTCATCTCCCCACCCGGACGGCGCAACTCCTCCAGCGCGGTCTCGTGCCGGCCGGCCCGCATCCGCGCCCAGGCCAGCAGAAGCCGATGCCGCACCTCAGCGACCGGCCCCCCGACGTCGGCGGTCCGGGCCCGGTCCAGCAGGTGCTCCGCCGACCCGACATCCCCTGCGGCGACCGCCACGACGGCCCCGATCGCATGCGGCGTATCCGGCAGGACAACCTGCGCCGAACTACGCTCCACCGCCTCCGCCGCCTCGATGATCAGCGGCAACGCGACCTCAGGCTTCCCCGCGGCAGCCACCCCCTCAGCGAACAGCGCAAAGGCAACCGGCACCCGCTCACGCTCACGCTCACGCCCACGCCCACGCCCAGCCGACTGTCCCGCCGCCACCGCCCGTTCCCCGCCTACCGCCGAACCTCCGGCAACCGCCGGACCCGCCGACACGCCCTCCGCAATCGCTGGGCCCTCCGACACGCCCTCCCCGATCGCTGGGCCCTCCCACACGCCCTCCCCGATCGGCGGATTGGCCGACGCGTCCTCAAGAGCGCCGTCGGCGTCGAGAACTGCGGCCGGCGTCTCGATCTTGTGGAGTTCCGCGAGAACGGTGTGCCGGAACTCCACAAGATCGCGGGAGGGGCCGGGCCAGATCTGGGGCGAGAGGTGGGGCTGGCCGATTCCGATCAGGAATGGGACCGCCAGCGCCGGGCCCGGGGCGGGGGCCGCGAGCAGCAGTTCGGCGGCACGGGCGGCACGGCCGTCGTGGGCTGCCACAGCGCCGGCGACCAGCGACAATCGGCCTGCTGCCGCGGGCGGGAACGACTCGGCCGGGGTCAGATCGTCGAGATCGACCGGCAGGCCCAGTAGCAGACCGGCCTCGGCTCGTCCCGGGGCCAGGCTCGACGGGTCGGCTCCGGCGTCGGCCGCGTCCTCGTACCAGCCGAGGGCGATGGTGGGATCGGTGAACCGCAACCGCTCCGCAGCCTCTCGATAGACGGCGGCCGCGGTGGGTGTCATCGCCCGGGCTGCCCGCAGCTGGCCGGCCGCCGCGACCGGATCAGTGCCGGCGGTGATCATCGCGCCGGCTACCGCGTCATGGATCCGCCGCCGTTCCGCGCCCGGCAGCTCCGCCATGATCGCCTCGGCGACCGCCGGAATCATCCGCTCCCCGCCCGGCGGTGCCGGAACGCCCGAACCAGGCCGCGCCGGAACACCCGAACCAGGCGGCGCCGGAACACCCGAGCCAGGCCGCGCCCGAACGCCCGGGTCAGGCGGTGCCGGAACGCCCGGATCAGGGTCGCGGCCGCGGGTCGCCGCTGGGGCGGGTGCGAGCAGGCCTTCGTCACGGAGGGTTCGGATGATCCGGGCCAGGTCCGGGGCTTCGATGCCGCAGGCGGTGGCGATCAGGTGGTCGGTGAGGTCGAGTCGCAGCGCGAGGATCCGGGCGGCCGAGGCGGCCGCCGGGTCCAGGACCGCGAACCGGCGCTGAACCCGGGCCACCAACGCCGCCGGAACGCCCGCCCCCGCGCCCGCGAGCGCCACCACGAGCGCCGGAAGCCCCGCCGAGGCTTCGAACACCGCCGCGGCGACCTCCGGCGACACCGGCCGCCCGGTCACCGTGGCGACCAGCCGGGCCACGCCGTCGGCATCCAGCGGGGCGAGGAGTTCGACACCGTCGGCGGCCGCGGCTTCGTCGAGGTCGGCCAGTTCCGGCCCGGTGATCGTGGGGCGGCGGGCGACGGCCATCGGGGCGCCTGCACGGGCGGCCGCGGCCAGGATCTTCAGGGCCGACGGATCGAGCCGGTGGGCGTCGTCGACCAGGATCAGATGCCCGTCGGAGACGGGCGGCGCGGTGAACCAGACGACCGGTCCGGTCGCGGCTGCGGCGAGCATGCGGAGCCGATGGGTACGCCCGGAGCCGTCCACCCCGACTACAACCGTCACGCCCGACCACCGCCGCCCGCGCGTGAGGTGTCCATTGTCACCGGCGACTCTACGCGCGTCTGCCCGGTGGAATCGCTGTCCGATATCCGTATCCGGTGGAGCCGGCCTATCGAAGCACTGAAGCTGGACGGGTAGCCGTGTCCGGTGGCGCCGCCTATCGAGGCACTGAAGCTGGACGGGGACCGGCCGGTGGCGTGGGAGCCGGCGTGGGTCCGGCCATCCGGTAGGCAGCGGTCAGCGGGGTGATCCGGCGGTCGGCGGCGAGGTCGAGCAGGTCCGTGGTCCGTTCGCCGATCCGGTCGACGCGGGCGTTGGCGGCGGTCTCGTCCAGGCCGGCCTCCTCGCGGGAGACGGCGTGGACGATGCCGCCGATCGACGCCAGCACGTCCGGCACCCAGGTGATCCCCCGATCGTGCAGCACCCGGTCCACGCTGTCGTCGGCGAGCTGGTTGTTGGCCGGGCCGACGATCAGTTCCGCCCGGCAGTTGCGGGCCGCCCGCTCGGTCAGCAGGCCGCCGGTGGCCGCCGGGACCAGCACGTCGAGTTCTTCGGTGAGCAGGTCGGCGGTCGTCCATCGGGCCCCGGCGCGTTCGGCCGGGCCGGCGAGCGCGGTGTCCACGTCGGTGACGAGCACGGTGGCGCCCGCGCCGGCCAGTTCCCCGGCCACGAGCCGGCCCACGTGACCGAACCCGATCACTCCGATCCGGCGGCCGGCGACCCGGTCGTCGCCGTGCCGGTGGCGCAGCCCGGCACGCAGGGCGGCGAGCACTCCGCGAGCGGTGGCCGCCGACGAGTTGCCGCTGCCGCCCTCGGATTCGGGCCGGCAGAAGGCGTTCCCGTGGGCCAGCCGGTGGATCAGCGACATGTCCTCGGGTGTCGAGCCGATGTCCGGGCCGCAGCGGTAGCGGCCGCCGAACCCGTCGATCACCTCGGCGATGTCAGTGATCAGCTCGGTACGCCGCCGCGGATCCCATCCGCCGGCCGGCAGCACCGCCACCGTCTTGCCTCCGCCGTGGGCCAGGCCGGCCAGCGCGCACTTCATGGTCATCGCCTCGGACAGGCGCAGCACGTCGTCGAGGCCGTCGCGCCAGGACGGGTACGGCTTGATCCGCACACCACCGATCGCCGGTCCTCGCGCGGTCGAGTGCACGGCCACCACGACCGGCACGCCGGTGCGCGTGCCGCGGGCGGTGCGGACTTCCTCATGAGCTAGTTCCGTTCGGTCCATGAGCACGATGCTGGACGGATGCGCGGACCGGAACAACCGGCGCCGGGATATGTTCGGCGAATGGCTGAAACTGCGAACATGGATCGGCTCGACGAGCAAATCGTGGACGAACTCCAGCGGGACGCCCGCATCCCGCTGCGTGACCTGGCCCAGATCGTCGGCGCTGCGGCGTCGACGTGTTCGGAACGGATCCGGCGGCTGGAGCAGCGCGGCGTGATCACCGGCTTCCGGGCCGAGATCAGCCTGTCCGCGCTCGGCCGGCGGGTGCAGGCGCTGGTGTCGGCGCAGGTGCGCCCGCTCAGCGCCGACGTGATCGACACGTTCGAACGGGAGGCCCTGGCCATGCCCGAGGTGATGGCCGTCTACGTGCTCGCCGGCGGCGACGACTTCCTGCTGCACGTGGGCGTCGGCAGCATCGAGGACCTGCACTTCTTCCTGGTCAACAAGCTGAGCCGGCGACGCGAGGTGATCAGCTTCCGTACCTCGACGATCTTCCGGCACGCCCGCAACCAGACCCTGCCCCGCCTGGAGTGACCTGCGGCTTCCGCCACCCCGGCACCGATCCGCCTGTAGTGCCCCGGCTTCCGCAAGCGTCGGCGCGTCGGCGCGGTCCGCCTGGAGTGACCGCCTGCGGGGGCGGCGGGTCGTTCGGCCCTGTTCCGGCCACCTCGGCGGCAATAGCCTGACGGTTGGACAAACCGGACAGCTTCGGAGGTACGGCCATGAGCGCCCCGACAGTGACACCGGTGGTCGCCGGTGTGAGTGGATCAGCGGCCAGCCTGCGTGCGGTCGAGACGGCCGCCCGGGAAGCCGGCACACGCGGGCTTCCGCTGCGGCTGGTGCACGCGCTGCGCTACCGGCACGGCGTGATCGACCAGGCCCGTTCCGCGGGCGGCCTGCTGCGGGAGGCCCGCGACATCGCGCTCGCCACCGCACCGGGCCTGTGGACGACGGTCGAGCTGATCGAGGGGGATCCGGTCACCGGGCTGCTGCGGCTGTCCCGCCGGGCGGCCCTCACCGTCATCGGCGACGGCAGCCTCGACGGGCACGTCTGCCTGCCCCGTGAGGCCACCGCCGTGCAGGTGGCGGCCCGCGCCTACGGCGCCGTGCAGGTGGTCCGGGGCGAGGCCGCGCCGGTGGGGCCGGTGCTGGCCGGGATCAGCGGGCCGGCCAGCGCGGCGCCGGTGCTGGAGCACGCGTTCGCGGCGGCCGCCGCCCAGGGCGTGGACCTGCACGTCGTCCACGCCGGCGAGTCGACCCACCGGCTGCGGGCGCTGGCGGACGTGATCGCCTCCCGCGCGTACGCCTGCGGGGTCGTCGCCCGGCTGGATGTCGTGTCCGGCGACCCGGTCGCGGTGCTTCGCCGTCGTTCCCGGGACGCGTCGCTGGTCGTCGTGGGGGCACGGGGCGAGTTGCCGTACCACGGATTGCTCGGCTCGGTGACCCAGACGCTGCTGCATCATGCCCGCGGCCCGGTGGTCGTGGTCCGCGCCCCGCGGACCGCGCCGATGCGGCGGGTCGCGGAGCTGGCGGGGTTGACCTGATTCGCAAAGTTCGGGCCTCCGGTTCGGAGGCCCGAACGCGGGCTGTCGTCACGCCACGAAGTAGGCGGGGGCCGGGTCGGCCAGGTCGTGGTCGTCGACGTCGAAGGCGATCCGGGAGTCCACGAAGACCACGCCGGCGACCAGCCGGACCAGGCGTTCGGCCAGGATCGCGGTGGACCAGCGCTCGACCCGTCCGGTCAGGGTGACCTGGCCGCGTTCGACTGTCGCGCTGACACTCCCGTCACGTTCGGTGAGGGTGGCCTCGTGGACCGCGGCGTGCACGTCGACGAGGATGTCGTCGTCGTGGCGCAGGTGTTCCTTGAGCAGGTCGCTGCGGCTCACGATGCCGATCAGGCGGCCCAGCAGGTCCTCCACCGGGAGCTGCTTGACGTGTGCCTCGTCCATCCGGCGGGCCGCCGTGCGGATGCCGGTCGTGGCCAGCACCACCTCGGCCGGCGCGGTCATCAGCTCTCCTGCGGTCAGGGCGCCTGCCTTGCGCCGCGCGGCCCGCCCTCGGATCTCGAACCACTGCGGGCGGTCCGACCCGGCGTATTCGACCTTGCGGAGCAGGTCCGACTCGGACACCACCCCCAGGACGCGCCGGTCGGCGTCGACCACCGGCACCGCGTTGATCCGGTAGGCCGCCAGCAGGGCGACCACCTCCCGGTAGGGCGCCGCCGGGCCGACCGTGACGACATCGCTGGTCATCACGTCACTGACATGCCAGATCCTCATCTTCGATCCCTCCGCCACCGACGCTAGGCGCGGACCGGTCCGCCCCGGCAGGCCACAACGACCCGCCTGCCCGGGACCATCGGCAGGTCCGGACGGACAAGCCGGACGGGATCAGTCGCCGCGCAGGTAGCGGGTCACCATGTCGGCCAGTTCGGTGGCGAAGGTCTCGACCGGCACCGAGCCGGGCGCGGCCATCAGCTTGTGGGTGTTCATCTCGATGGTGAACAGGATCAGGTCGGCTGCGGTGCCGACGTCGCCGACGCGGACGTCCGGATGTCTGGTGAGCAGGTCGCGGATCTGGGCGGTACGCACCGCGCCGTGCCGTTCGATGGCGTCGAGGAGGTCCTGGGACAGTGGCGCCTCCTCGATCATGATGCGCAGCAGCTGCGGATCCTCGCTGTGGCTGTCGATCGCGTCGCGGACCAGGGCCTGGACTGTTTCCCGCAGCGTGCCCGGGGCGAGGGAGAGCCGGTCGGCCCCGGTCCAGGTGCCGCGGTCGATGTGCCGGATCAGCAGCTGGGCCAGGATCGCGTCCTTGTTCGGGAAGTACTGGTACAGCGAGCCGATCGAGATGCGGGCCCGTTCGGCGATGCGGTTGGTGGTGCCGGCGGCGTATCCGTGTTCGGCGAAAACGTGAGCAGCCGCGGTCAGGATCCGCTCGCGGGTCAGCTCCGCGCGGACCTGAAGCGGCTTGCGACGTGGTTGAAGACGGCGGTCGGCCGATGGCATCCCGGTGCCTCCTCAGGCGGTGGAAAGCGAGTAGCAGAATAGCTGAGCTATTACTCACAATAGTAGGGTGAACTGGGAAAACGCGAAGTCACTGACCACCGTCGACGAGGTCGAGGCACTGATCGGCCGGGCCCCCGCGCCGGTGCTGCGGAAACAGATCAGCGCGCTCGACGAGGGCTGCCGGGCGGTGCTCGCGCGCAGCCCGGTGGCCGCGTTCGGCTACCGCGACGCCGGCGGGACCATCGTCACCACGTTCGTCGGCGGGCGGCCCGGGTTCGCGCGGATGCTGTCGCCCACCCGGCTCACGTTCTCCGCGCCGCCGGCGGCGCTCGGGCCGGCTTCGCTGTTCTTCCTGCTCCCCGGGGTCGGCGAGGTCCTGCGGGTGAACGGCACCATCACCGCCGACGGCGTCCTCGGTGTCGAGGAGGCGTTCGTGCACTGCGCGCAGGCCGTCCTGCGGTCCCGCCTGTGGCAGCCTCCGGCGCCGGCCGGCCCGGTCGACGGGGTCACCGGCGACGGTCCGCTGGCCCGCCCCGGGGTGGCCGCCTTCCTCGCCGCCGCCCCGTTCCTGGCGCTGTCCACCTGGGACGGCCGGGGCGGCAGCGACACCAGCCCGCGCGGCGATCAGGGCGCGGTGGCCCGGGTCGTCGACGGCCGGACGCTGCTCATCGCCGACCGCCGGGGCAACAAGCGCGCTGACGCGCTGCACAACCTGATGAGCGACGACCGGCTCGCGCTGGCCGCGCTGGTGCCGGGCCGCACCGACGTGCTGCACCTGCGTGGCCGGGGCGCCGTCACCACCGACCCGGCACGGCTGGAGACGCTGGCGCTGCGCGGCTCGCCACCGCACGCGGCGCTGCTCATCGACGTCGAACACGCCGAACTGGCCACCGGCCCGGCGGTGGCCGGCGCCCGGCTGTGGTCGCCCGCCGGGCACGTCCGGCCGGGTGAGGCGCCGGACCTGATGATGCTGGCCGGCGAACATCTCGCGGCCAACACCGCGCCCCGGTTCGTGCTGACCGCGGTCCGGGCGATCCCGGGACTGGGCCGGCTGCTGCGCCGGGTGATGAACCGTGCCTACCGTTCCGGGCTGCGTAAGGAGGGGTACGCCGACGGCGTGCTGCGCGAGGTCCGGGTCGCCGAGGTCCGCCGGGAGACGCCGACCGCGGTCACCGTGGTGCTGGCCGACGGTCAGCCGTTCGATTTCCGGCCCGGCCAGTTCTTCACCGTCGTCACCGAGGTGGACGGCCGTCCGGTGCGCCGTGCCTACTCCGCCTCTTCGGCGCCCGGCGCCGACCGGCTGGAGGTCACCGTCAAACTCGTCGACGGCGGACGGTTCTCCACGCACGTGCACCGGAGGCTGCGGGCCGGCGACCGGCTGGCCCTGCGCGGCCCGTCCGGCACCTTCCATCCGCCGGCCTCGGCCGAGATCGTGCTGGTCGCGGCAGGCAGTGGGATCACCCCGATGATGAGCATGATCCGGACCCGGCTCGCCGGCCCGGACCGCGGCCGGATCGCCCTGCTCTACAGCAGCCGCGACGAGACCGAGATCATCTTCGGGGCCGACCTGGACCGGCTCGCCGCCGAACACCCGGACCGGCTGTCGGTCACCCACGTGTCGTCGCGCCGGGACGGCCGCCTCGACGCCGACGGCATCCGCCGCTGGGTCACCGGATCGGCGCCGGACCCGGCGGCCCACTACTACGTCTGCGGGCCCGAGGCGCTGACCGGCACCGTCCGGGCCGTCCTGACCGGGCTGGGCGTCCCCGCCCGGCAGGTGCACAGCGAACGTTTCGTCAGCGGCCCGGACACCGTGACGACCGAGCCGCAGGAGATGACCGTGACCGAGAACGGGCGTCTCGTCGGGACGGCCGTGGTGGCGCCCGGGCAGACGCTGCTGGACGCGGGGCTCGCCGCCGGGCTGCCCCTGCCGTACTCCTGCACGGTCGGTGGCTGTGGCTCCTGCACGGTCCACCTGACCAGCGGCGACGTCACGCAGACCGAACCGGACGGGACCGTGCTGGCCTGTGTGAGCTGCCCGCTCTCGGCGGTACGGCTCGACATCAGACGGTGAGCTCCGCTGACGGTGGGGCGATCCCGCGGATGGTCACCTCGATCGACTCCGCGGTGAGATCGTGATGCGGCAGGCGCACCTCGGCCCGGAAGGCCGGGCCGGTGACGACGGCCGTGGTCGACTCGGAGCCGCCGACGGTGGACGTCACCCGCAGATCCGGGAGAGACGCGGCGAAGCCCAGCTCCACGGCCCGCTGACGGGCGCTGACCTTCGCCAGCGCCTCCAGCGCCGCCTGCATGTCGACCTCCGACGAGTCGACCGGGCCTGACCTGTTCCGCCCGCGCAGCCAGCGCGTCAGGGCTTTCAGCCCGTCGTACGACGCATTGCCCAGCACGCCCGAGGCGAGGACCCCCGAGGTCCACTTGCCGATCTCGACCGCGGGTGGGAGATAGTCGGGCCACGATGGTCTCCGGTCGATCTCGAACCATTCGTCGGGGTCCGGCTGTGCCAACTGATCCTCCCTGAGGGTCATCCGTGTGCTCGCATGGTGGCCCAGCGGCGGGGGTCGGCGAAAGCGTCGCCGGGCAGCCGCTCGAAGGGCGCCTGGTACTCGCGCAGGAGCTCGGCCTGTTCGGCGGGGAGCGCCGCCAGCTGCTCGGGACGCAACAGCGCGGCCTTCCACGAACAATTGCGGAACGCGCGCTGCAACGCCGTCAGCGAGTGCGCCGGCGGCTTCCCCGCCTGAAGGAAAGACGAGGTCAGGCGTACGGCGGTGAAGGTCGCCACCGGATCACCCAGATCCCACATCGACGCGGCCACCGATCGCGCCCCGGCGATCCGGAACGCGACATCGAGCCCGCAGTACTCGTCGACCACCGGCGTCAGCGCCCCGTCCACCGCGCTCTGGCAGGAGGCCAGCACGACGTGCGGCCGGCCCGGCAGTCGCCAGGTGGTGGCGATCGTGCGCCCGGACACGACATCGTCGCCGAGCGTCAGGTAGCTGGCGCCCCACGCGTTCGGGCTGGAACGGCCGTGCCCGTGCCAGTTGACCCAGGTGTCGCCGGTCTGGAAGCCGCCGGGCAGGTCGCCGAGACGGTGCAGATCGTCGATCCGGATCTGTCCGCCGAGCTGGAGCCGGAGGGCGTCGAGCATCTTGCGGTAGAGCTCGACCCCCGGCAGCGGCGAGTCCCGCTCCATCACGGACACCAGCCGTGGCCCGGTCTGCGGGTGGCCGGGTGGCGCCACCCAGGTGCCGGAGGTGAGCGCGTCGAACAGCGACGAGCAGAACCGGATCGAGTTGACGACGTCGTGCAGGTACAGGCCGCTCGCCTCGTGCAGGACCAGGGCGTGCAGTGGCAGCGCGTGCAGGGCCTTGTGCGGCACGAAGATGACCTCGTGCACCGGCTGCCCGCCGAGCAGCGCCCCGACCGCGTACCCGAGTTCGGCGAGCGGCTTGCTCAGCAGGGCGAGGTCGGGCGCGCCGCGGTCGACCGACCGGCTGAAGGCGGCCACCGACTCCAGCAGGCCGTCGTCGATGCGGTTGATCACGGCGCAGCGGTACTCGACGCGGCCGTCGCCCGGCTGGCCGCCCATCGGATAGTTGGCCGCCGAGATCATCAGCAGCTGCTCGCCGGAGACCAGGTGGAAGGAGACGGCCGCGGTCGGCCGGGGCCGCTCGTTCAGATAGCTCTCGACGGCCGAACGGTGGGTCACGGCGATCCGGGCGTCGGCCGTGGAGCCGCTGTGGCCGGTCTGCGACTCGAACATCAGGTGGCGTGCCGACAGCCCTTTGACGCAGTCGAGCAGGGCGAACGCGTCGCCGAGGTGCATCTCGCCACGCTGGACGGCCCGGGCGACGGCGGCCACGCCCAGGTCCAGGACCTCACGGTTGTGGTCGATGAACGCGAGCAGCCCCTGCGCGTCGGCGAATCCGCCGGCCATCGCGACGACGGTCATGAACCTCCGGGTGAGCGCCCTGTCGGCGATGTCCATTCGCACCCTCCAGACAACGGCAACTATGGCACGGGCGCCGTCCTGCCACTATGGACTCAGGCCGGAGGGGGTGCCCCGTGGCGCAGACGACCGAAACGCAGCCAGCCGAGCGTGCACGCCTGGTGGACGGCATCCGCCGCCGTTACGAGGCGGCCGGTCTGCGCTGGCACGGCAACGTGGTCTGGGCGGCGTCGCCACGGCAGGGTCGCGTGATCACCGCGGAGCTGGCCCGCCGGCACGCCCGGCGACGTGACCGGTTCACCGGAGTGGCCGGGTATGTGTTGCGGGCCGCCCGCCCGGTGTGGATCGGGGTCTTCCATGTCGGGCTGTCCCTGGCAGCGTTCTGCGGCGGCTTGACGCTGTTGCTGTTGCTGCTGCTGACGGGTGAGACGGCCGTCATCTACCAGCCCGGCCCGCCGGATCCCGAGCCCGGGGTCTGGATCGGCGGGGCCGTCGGTGGCCTGCTCGTCACGCCGGTACTGGTCTGGGCCGGGGACAAGAACGACTGGCACCAGATCGGCACCGTCACGCACGTCGTCTTCGCCCCCGTCATCGGTCTGTTCTCCGGGCTCTTCACGTGCCTGTATGCGATCCCGCTGGCACTGATCGGGGTGGTGGCCGGAGAGGCGCTGAGCTCCGACGGATCCGGCCCGCCGACCACGGCGTGGATCACGCTCCGGCTCGGATGGATCATGGGGCCGGTCATCGTGGCCGGCACGATCGGCGGCATCGTGCGCCTGTGGCTGATCTATCCGCCGGGTCCGCTGCGTTTCCGCGATCCGGTGCACCGGCGGCTGGCGCGTGCACTGCCGGAAACGCGTGACCGAGACGACTTCGTCCAGGTCGACCGGGCCGTCGAGCGAGCTGTCGACTGGTCGGATCCGCGCGGGCCGGGGCGGTATGTGGTGGGTCGTTTCACCCACTGGGCCGACGACGCGCCGGGCACCTGGTCCGGCTGGTGGTGGCCGCACACCGGATTCGTCGTGATCACCGAACCTCCGGTGACCCTCCGGGTGGAACACGCCGGCTCGGCCGCTCCCGGCCGGCCGGCCGTCTGGCGGCTGCACAGCCTGGACGAGCCGGCCGCCGAGTGGTCCGACGGGTTCCGGTTCCACGCCAGCCACGGTGCGGTCGACCCGGAGATCCGTTCCGAAGCCGGGTGAAACAGTGCGGCCGGGCCACCCGGCCCGGCCGCACTGTCATCGGTCACACCTTGTAGACGGCGATCGTCTGGTGCAGTTCCTCGGCCATCCGGGCCAGCTCCTGCGCGGTCGACTGGGTTTCGGTCGCCCCGCTCGCCGCGGAGCCGGCCGACTGGGCCACGCCGGCGATGTTGGAGGCGATGTCGCCGGCGCTGGACGATGCCTCGGAGACGTTGCGGGCCATCTCGTTGGTGGTGGCCGTCTGCTCCTCGACGGCGGCCGCGATGGTCGCCGCGTAGTCGTTGATCCGGGCGATGACCTCGGTGATGTCCCCGATCGCGAGCACCGCCTGCGCGGTCTCCTCCTGGATGGAGCCGATCCGCTGGGTGATGTCGTCGGTGGCCCGTGAGGTCTCCTGGGCGAGGTCCTTGACCTCGGAGGCGACGACGGCGAAGCCCTTGCCCATCTCCCCGGCGCGGGCCGCCTCGATAGTGGCGTTGAGGGCAAGCAGGTTGGTCTGCTCGGCGATGCTGGTGATCGTCTGGACCACGCTGCTGATCTCGGCCGAGGACCGGCCGAGTTTCGCCACGATGCCGTTGGTGCGCTCGGCGGTCTGCGCCGCCTGGTTCGACACCTCCGCCGCCTGGGTGGCGCTGGTCGCGATCTCCCGGATCGCCTCGCCCATCTCGTCGGCGCCGGCGGCGACGGTCTGGACGTTCTGCGACACGATGTCCGCGGCGCCGGACACGACGCCCGCCTGCGCGGAGGTCTCCTCGGCGGCCGACGACATCTGCATCGACACCGAGGACAGCTCCTCGGAGGCGGTGGCGACGTGCCGGGCGTTGTCGGCGACCTGCCGCACCATGCGGGCCATCGAGTCGGTGGACTCGTCCAGGACCCGGGCCAGCACACCGACCTCGTCCTTGCCGCCCAGGCCGGTGCGGACGGTCAGGTCGCCGTCGTGGACCGCGGTCAGCACCTTCACGCAGCGCGCGAGTGGCCGGGTGATGAGCCGGGCGATGCCCAGGGCGGCGAGGACCCCGATCACCATGCCGGCGACGATCAGGGAGATGACCAGGTTGCGGGCGGTGGCGTAGGCGGATTTCTCGGCCGTCTGCACCTCGCGGGCGTGGGCGATCGTCCGTTCCGACAGCACGTCCATGTCGTGCCGGGCGGTGGCCACCAGCGGATCGATCTGCTCCTTGCGGACCTTCGCGACCTGGGCGTCCCGGCCGTCCCGGCTCAGCGGCAGCAGCGTCCCGTCGAGCAGGGTGACGTACTGCGACCACGCCTCGTCGTACTCGGCGAGCGCGTCGATCCGTTCCGCGTCGAGCTCGTACGCCTTGAACCGGTCCTCGGCCTCGGCAAGCGCCGCCAGGTCGGTCTTGATCGCCTTCTCGGCGTCGGCCTGGACCGCGGGGTCGTCGGTGATGAAGTGGTTGAGCGAGTCGATGCGGACGCGGTTGAAGGCGTTGCGCATCTCAGCGATGGTCTCCAGCTGGAGAGTGCCGGAGTACACCTCGTCGGTGCCCCGGTTGATCTCCGCCATCTTCGTCACCGCGTACGACGAGACGCCCACACCGACGACGGCGACGGCGAGCACCGCCGAGAGGATCTTCGTGCCGACCCTCCGGTCCCCCAGCCAGCCCCTCGATTCGAACCCGCTCGTGGGCTCACCCGTCGACCTCGGCTCCATCACACCTGCTTCCCGACTGGCGGCCGCGCAGGATCGCGTCCGCTGGTGACAGTCAGTTCGGAAGGTCCCGGCGACCGCTGACGCTCAGGGGGAATCGACACCGGATTACTACCGAGGGACCACCTGCGGAAGGGTGAACCAGAAGGTCGCCCCCTGTCCGGCCGCGCCCTCGGCCCAGGTCTGCCCGCCGTGCCGTTCCACCGCCCGGTGCACGGTGGTCAGCCCGATCCCGGTGCCGGGGAAGTCCTCGGCGCTGTGCAGGCGGGCGAACGGCTGGAACAGTTCGGCGGCCTTCCCGGCCGGGAAACCGACACCGTTGTCGCGTACGAAGAAGCCCCGTGCCGTGCAGCCGATCTCCACGGCCGGCCGTTCGGCGTCGCGGGTGAACTTCACCGCGTTGTTGATCAGGTTCTCCAGCACGACCCGGACCAGGCCCTCGTCGGCGTCGGCGGTCATCGCGTCGTGCACGGTGAAGTCGACCTTGAACTCCGGGTTGCGGGACTCGACATCGTCGATCACCTGGTGGGCCGTCGCGGTGAGATCGAACGGCGCACGGCGCAGCCGGCCGCGGCTGGCCTGGGCCAGGATCAGCAGCGACTCGACCAGCTCGGCCATCCGTCCGGCGGCGGCGTGGACGCGGCCCAGCCGGCGGTGGCTCTCCGGGCTGAGCCGGCCCTGCTCGTCCTCGAGCACCTGCTCGGAGTAGCTGCTGATCACCTGGAGCGGCCCGCGCAGGTCGTGTGAGACCGAGCCGGAGAACGCCTCCAGCTCCCGGTTGCGCCATTGCAGCTCGGCGACCAGGGCCGCGCTGGTGGCGGTACGCTCGGCGACCTTGCGTTCCAGGGAGGCGTAGAGCAGGGCGTTGTCGACCGACACGGCCAGCTGCCCGGCGATGAGGCGGACGGCGTCGAGCCGGTCGGCGGTGAACGCGCCACGGGCGAGCCGGTTCTCCAGCAGCAGGATGGCCCGTGGCACGCCCTGCGCGAAGATCGGCAACACCATCAGCGAGCAGCAGGCCAGACTGGTCAGATAGGGATCCCGGGCGAAGCGGTCATCGTGTGCCGCGTCGTCGACCAGCAGCGGCTCGCGGGTGCGTTCGGCGTACCGGACCACCGACATCGGCACCAGACCGCGCGCGGCGCCCTCCTCGGCCGTGACCGTCACCCCGGGATCGCCGGGCGGGACCGGGAGACACCAGCTGCCGTCCTGATCGTCGCGCAGCAGGACCTGCACGGCGGTGGCGCCGGTCATGGCGCTCAGCACCCCGCTGACCCGGGCCCGGATGCGATCGAGGCTGGTCTCCGAGCTGAGCGCCTGGGAGGCGTTGAGAACGGCGAGCAGGTCGATGGCGTCGGTGGACAGGTCGCCGGTGCTGTGCCGGCCGTCCACCCGGGGTTCGGCGGGCGAGCCGTTCAGGCCCGGGTGGGCCAGGTCGATCAGGCGGACCTTCGCCGTGGCGCCCCACGTCTCGTACCCGGCGCGGGCCTCGGCCAGCAGGGTCCGGCCGGTGTGTTCGAGTCCGTGCGCGGTGTGGAACTGGGCGGCACGTTCGTGGATCAGCGCACGATGCCAGGGCCGCCGGGTCGTCCCGGCCGTGCGGATCGCCGCATCGAACGCGGACGCCGCCGCCCAGGTGTCCCCGAGAGCCCACGCCTGCTCGGCCTCGATCAGGTGGGCGATGTGCGCGAAGTTGGCCGGCGCGTCCGCGGCGCGGGCCACGAACCAGCGGTGGCAGGCGGCGAGGGCGGTGGTGGCCGGCTCGTCCGCAGGTGCGGTCCGGACCTGCTCGGCGAGGGCGATACCGCGTACCAGCTGGGCGATCGCCGTGCAGTACTCGCCCGGACTGTCCGGTAGCAGGGCGGTCAGCACGGTCGCGTAGACGGTGAGTCCCGGCCCGCCGCCGCAGAGGAGCTGGGCGATCCCGTGCATCGCGTGGAACGTCATCGCCACGATCGGGTTCGCGGCCAGCCGGGCGACGAACGCCGGCTCGTCGAACGACTCGTCGTCGAAGGATCCGGGGGCCTCGGTCTCGCCGCGCAGCGCACGGGCCAGCTGGCGGATGGGCGTCAGCGCGTCGATGGCGTTCGGGTCGCAGGTCTCGCCGGTGCCGGCGATCGCGGCGTCCACCTCGGTGACCAGGTCGGTGAGCGTGGGCGCGCTGTCGACCAGGGCGATGCCGAGCGCGACCCGGCAGTAGGCCGCGGTATAGGGGTCCCCGGCCCGCAGCAGGCCGTCGTGGGCCCGGCGCATTGCGGCGACGGTGTCCTCGAGCCGTTCGAACCAGTGCGCTGCGCCGGTGTTGAACACCATGAGCGCGACCGGGGCGGTGGCGTACCGGCGCGCCTCGGCGACCTCGGCGGCGTGCCGCGCCACCAGGTAACCGGACCGGCGTTCCGGGCGCACCGACTGCTCGACGAAGGGCACGCAGGTCATCGGGACGACCAGTTCGGCGCAGGGTCCGTGCTCGACCCACCGGCGGCACGCCTCGAAGACCAGCCAGCCGTACATGGCCGGATCGCCCACGTGCGCGGTGGGCATCACGCGGGTCAGCAGCCCGGCGACGGCGAGCACCGGCGGATCGGTCACCGTCGGCCGGTCCCGGTCCGCGGCCGGTCCGCCGGCGGCCACCCAGCGGTCGAGGGCGGCCAGACCGTCCATGATCCCGGCGCGCACCGCCTCGGCCGGCGGCACCGCGACACCGAGGCGGCCGAGCAGGTCCAGGCCCAGCATCATCGCCTCGTTCACCCGGCCGCGGTTGACCAGGCTGGGGATCTGGGTGTTCGCGGCGGCGGCGAGCGCTTCCGGGCCCGGATCGCGGCTCTGAATCGACTGGTGGACCTCGTCTGCCTCCGCCAGCCGGCCCAGGGCGAACAGGGCGGCGTGCCGGTCGATCTCCAGCCGTACGAGCAGCGCCTCCCCCGCCACCGGACGGTCGCCGCCGACCAGGGCCAGTGCCGCGGCCAGCAGGCGTTCCGCCGTCACCGGGTCGACCACGCGCAGCGCCGCCGCGCGGTCGCGGAAGAGGCCGGCCGCCAGCAGCCGTTCGTCGCGGTCGACGATCTCGCCGGCCGCGGGCAGATATTGTTCCGCCGCGATGCCCCGGAACCGCGGGACCGCGGCCAGCCGCCGGGCCAGAGTCAGCCGCAGGCCCGTCCGGTCCGGCGGCGCCAGGTGAGCGAACGCGGCCTCCTGGACCCGGTCGTGCCGGAACCGCACCGCGTCGGTGGTTTCGCGCTCCATCAGCAGCAGGCCGTCCTCGAGCGCGGGCAGCAGGCGCTCCTCGACGACCTCGGCGCAGTGGCCCGCGGCGACCGCCAGCAGGTCCACCGTGACCTCGCTGCCCAGCAGGGCGGTCATCGCCAGCAGCTCGCGGGTGGGCGGCGGCAAGGTGTCGATGCGGGCCATCACGAGTTCCAGCACGTCCGCCCGGCCGACGTGGCGGCGCACCGCCTTCGCGTCCCACTGCCATCCGTCACCGCCGAGGACGAGCACGCCCTCGCGGCGCAGCGAGTTGACCACTTCGACGCTGTCGTAAGGGTTGCCCCCGGTCCGGGCGACCAGCGCCTCGGCCAGGCCGGCTGCACGGTCCGGGTCCAGTCGCAGCATCTGGGCGAGCAGCACGGCCAGGTCGGCCGGCGGCAGGTTGGCCAGCCGGATCCGGTCCGGGACCGGGCACCGCGACAACGGGTGCGCCCCGTGGATCTCGGTGTCCCGGTACGCGCCGACCAGCAGGAGCCCTCTGATCTGCGGATCGGTGAGCACCGCGTCGATGAAGCCGACCTGCGCGGCCCCGGCCCACTGCAGATCGTCGAGGACCAGCACCACCGGCCGCTCCGGCGAGGCGACGACCCGCAGCACGTCGAGCCCGATCCGTACCAGCCGCCGTTCGACGGTCATCGGGTCCGGCGGCGTCACCTCCGGCGTCACGTCCATCAGCACCGCGAGCTCGGGCGCGATCGCCGCGGCCAGGCCCACGTTGGCGCCCAGCGTGGCGTGCAGCCGCTGCCGCAGGGTGGCGATGGCCTCCTCCGGCTCGGCCAGCAACAGCCGGCACATCGCCCGCAGGGCCTGCCGTCCGGCGTCGGCGTCGATGTCGCGGCGGTACTGGTCGAACTTGCCCGACACCAGCCAGCCGCCACGCCCGGTCACGTACGGCCGCAACTCGTCGATCAGGCTGGACTTGCCGACCCCTGGCCCGCCGCTGACGAGCACGCCACGCCCCCGGCCGGCCATCATCTCGTCGAAGGCGGCCCGCAGCCGGGCGATCTCGGTGTCCCGGCCGACCAGCCGGGACGGCGGCGCCAGCCGAACCGGGAAGTCCCGCTCGCCCAGCGGGAACACGGCCGGCCCGGCGCCGCGCAGGCCGTCCCGCAGCCGCGACAGGTCATGGGCCAGGCCGTCGGCGCTCTGATAACGCCGGTCCGGTTCCTTCTCCAGCAGCCGCCGGACGATGTCCGACAGCAACCGTGGCACCAGCGGGTTCACCTCGGCCGGCGCGGCGGGCGTACGGGCCAGATGATCGTGGGTCAGCCGCAACGGGTCGCCGAACCCGAAGGGCGGCCCGCCGGTCAGCGTCTCGTACAGCGTCGCGCCGAAGCCGTACAGGTCGGCGCGCTGGTCCACCGGGCGGGCGGTGCGCCCGGTCTGCTCCGGCGCCAGGTAGGCCAGGGTGCCGACGATCTGGTTCTGGTGGGTGAACGCCGGCCGTTCCTCGGCGAACGTCGTCGCCAGGTCGAAGTCGATCAGCGCGGGACGCCGGAGCGGCCCGCACAGCAGCACGTTCGCCGGGCTGATGTCCCGGTGCACGACACCGCGGCGGTGCACCTGGGCGAGGATGCCGGCCAGGTCGGCCGCGAGGTCCAGGGCCTCCACCGGATCGAGTGGCCCCGCGGTGAGCGCCGAGGCGAGGCTGACACCGGCGACGTCCGGGTAGACGATCGCCTCGTCGTCGTGGTGGGCGAGCCCGGGCACGCCCTCGACTCCGGCCAGCCGTTCCAGGATCGCCCGCTCGTGCCGGCGCCGCCCGGCCGCGTCGGGCCCGAAGGCCTCCTTACGGATCACCACCCCGGCGCCGTCGGCCGGGCACACCCGGGCCACCCGGGTGCGGTCGCTCTCGTACAGCACCTCGTCGCCGGCTTCGGCAGCCGAGGTCCCACCCGTCGCCATGAGTCACCCCTCAAGCGTCATGCCGGGCTCGTACACGCGGCACCTCCTTGATCCTTCCCCTCGGGAGTGAGCAACTTCGGATTTCGCCGAGGCCCGGCAGAGCGTTCGAGCGGCGACTAGATTGCCCGGCGATCCCGGCCGCTCGGTGCGCCCTCCCGAGATCTCAGCGTGGCGTCGCGGTCAGCGCACCGGACCGGACCGCCGCCACCACACCGCCGTCGACCAGCAGATCGGTGCCGGTCACGAACGTGGCGTCCGGGCCGAGCAGGAAGGCCGCCGCGGACGCGATGTCGGTGGCGGTGCCGGTGCGCCCGGTGCCGGAGGCGGCGATCATGGCGCGCATCGCCGCGCCGCTGTCACCGGCCAGCTCCTCCTGACCCATCGGTGTGGCGATCACGCCGGGCGAGATGCTGTTGATCCGGGCGCCACGGGCGCCCCAGGCCAGGCTGGCGGCCTGCACACGCACCTGGTTGGCGCGCTTGGCGAGCGCGTACGCCGCACCGGGATCGTCGATCGCGGCGAGGAACGGCAACGACAGCAGCTCGCCGGCTCCGGTTGCGGCGAGGGCCCCTTCCAGCTCCGCCGGAAAAGCGCCTGCCGCCATCGAACCGGCCATGCTGGCGATCACCACACCGGCGCCTCCGGGTGCGATGACCCGCCCGAACTCCTCCAGGAAGTACGCGACACCGACCAGGTCGACCCGCAGGATGGCAGCGGTGGGCGCCTGCATCGGCGACAGCCCGGCGGTGTGCGCGACCTGGACGACCGGGCCGAGTGCCGCCGCGGCATCGGCGAGGGCGGCCATCGACGCACGGTCGGACACGTCCACCTGCTCAGTCCGGACGGTGAACCCTTCGCCGGTCAGCGTCTCGGCGACCCGCTTGAGCGTCGCGGTGTTGAAGTCGGCGAGCAGCACCTCGCGGCCGGCGCCGAGACGCCGTGCGATCTGCTCACCCATGCCACCGACGCCGATGACCACTACGACAGCCATGGTTTTCCGCCCTTCTTCGCTGCTGAGCCCTGGCACCTTCACTATACGAGACTTTTTGTCTCGCAAAAGAGGTGCTCGCAAAAGAGGGCCGGGATATCCTCGGCCGCATGGTTGAGGTCCGCCGCGGCCGTGTTCGCAACGAGGCCGTGCGCCAGGCGATCCTCGACGCCACCCGCGACGAGCTCGCCGCCCACGGATACGACAAGCTCTCCATCGACCGCATCGCCGCGGCGGCGGGCGCCGGCAAACAGACCGTCTACCGGTGGTATCCGTCGAAGACCCAACTGATCGCCGACTGCCTGCTGGAGGCCGACGTCCTCGGGCCGCTGCCGGCCCTGGACGACAGCGGAGACCTGGGCTGCGACCTGCGAGCCTGGCTGCGGGCGTTCACCGCACAGCTGGCGAACCCGGGCACCGCCGCCTTCATCCGCGCCGCCACCGCGGCCGCCGCCGAGAACGACGAGGTGGCCCGCCGCTTCTACGAGCGCAACACCTCGGTGGCCGAGGCCGCCCTCACCGACCGGCTCCGTCGCGGTGAACAGGCCGGACAACTGCGCCCCGGCACCTCGTCGGTGGCCGCACAGGCCCTGGTCGGCGCCGTCATCTACCGGCTGCTCACCCGGCAACCGGTCACGACCGGATTCGCCGACGATCTCGTCGACGCGATCTGCGGCAAACCGTAGCGGCGCGACCGTCCGGTCAGGAGTCCGGCGCCGCCGGCGTTCGCAGCGGATTGACCTGGGCCTCCTCGGCGGCGAGGGCAGCCATCGCGGTTCGGTAGGACTCCCGCGAGATCTTGCCGGCGCGCAGGTTCCCCAGCAGAGCCTTCTCCGGATCGGGGGCCGGTGGCAGCGGCAGGTCCAGCAGCGGGGCCAGGCACGGGTCGGGGTGTTGCGGTAGCGGGGTGGGTGGGCGATCGACCAGGGAGAGGGCGATCAGGCCCACGACTTTCATCAGCAGGATCACGGCGAACAGCACCAGCACGGCGGCCATGGTCACGTCACCTCCGATGAGGCCAGGAACACCGGTGACGTCCGCCGATGTCTCCGGACTCAATGTCACCACGTGAACGCCCGTAGTGATAGGGCTTATCGGCTCCCCTTGGTCACGGTCAGGGTGCTGACCGGGACAGGGTTCAGGGCGTTCATCCGGGTGCTGGTGTTCCCCCAGGTCCCGGCGGCGATGGCGGCGTCGCGTTCGGCGATCAGGGTGCCGAAGGTTTCGGTGGTCAGGCGGTCCAGGCGCAGTTGCCACGGCACCCCGGCGCCTTCCGGCTCGGTCGAGCCGAGATAGACGGTGTACGGCGCGGCGACACCGTCGTAGAGGTCGACCTTGCCGTCCAGGTAGCAGTGTCCGGCGACGCATATCGACAGGGCGATGACCGTATTGGTGGCGGTGGCGTCGGCCGCCGAGACGGCGAACTTCGCGTCGAACGGCCACGGGACGGTGCTGTCGTTCGCCGGGGAGACGACCGCGGTGTTCGGGGCGGTATCGACCGTACGAGATGGGACGGCAGCTTCCGGAACGGGCACGGGATCGTCATCCGCAAGGACGACGATGCCGGCGGAGACCATGGTGACCACGCCGATCGCCGCAGCGGCAAGCATCCAGGACAACCGAGACCTCGCCGCAGGCACCGACGACGGCGTGACCCTGGTAGGCGCGGGTGCGGGGATCTGACGGACCGGCGCAGGCGCGGGCTGGTCGGCGCTCAGGTAGTCGCGGGCCCGGATCACCGCCGGATGCTCCGGGCCGAGCACCGCCGGCCCGGCGGCCGCGACCTTCGCATGGTTGGCCCGGGCCACATGCCGGTTGCCCAGTTCTTCGGCGACGACGGCCAGGTCGTGGGCGAGCCACACCCCGACCGGATCCGTGTCCGGCAGGCCGTGCCCGACTTCGAGGGCCTCCTCGAGGACCCGCCGGGCCGCCATCGGGTCGTCCGCGCTCAGGTGGATCCCGGCGAGCTGTCGCATGGTGGACAACAACTCGGCGTCGCCCTGGGCCAGGTGGGTCCGCCCGATCTCGATGGCACGTTCGAGCAGCGCCTGGGCGTCCTCCAGGCGGCCCGCGCCGGCGAGGGTGCCGGCGTGTCGGCGGGCTTGGGCGAGGGCGGGCGAGTCAGGCACCCGATCATGCTGCCAGACCGGGTCTAATCTGATTTCCATGCAGGTGCTGGAGTTGTTCCGGGACACAGTCGCGCACGTGCCCGCCTACCGGTCGTTCCTCCGGGAGCAGGGCGTCGACCCGGATGCGGTGACCGAGCCGGCCCAGATCCCGCTGATGACCAAACAGGACTACCATCAGCGCTTCGATCTGCCGCAACGCTGCCGGGGCGGCCGTCTGGACGCGGCCGCAATGGTCGCGGTGTCGTCGGGTTCGTCGGGCCGCCCCACGGTCTGGCCGCGGACGATCGCCGACGAGGCCCCGGTGACGGCCCGGTTCGCGCAGGTGTTCCTCGACGGTTTCCAGGCCGACCGGCGCAGCACCCTGGCTGTGGTGTGTTTCGCGCTGGGCAACTGGGTCGGCGGCATGTATACGGTCGCCGCCTGCCGTCAGCTGCCGGTGACGGTGGCCGCTCCCGGCAACGACATCGACGAGATCCTGCGGGTGGTCGGCGAGCTGGGCGGCCACTTCGAGCAGACGGTCCTGCTGGGCTATCCGCCGTTCGTGAAGAACGTGATCGACGCCGGCGTGTCCCGCGGTGTCGACTGGCCGTCGCTGCGGGTCAAGCTGGTGCTGGCCGGCGAGGTGTTCAGCGAGCAGTGGCGTGACCTGGTGGCGGCCCGGGCCGGGATCTGCGATCCCGAGACCGACATCGCGTCGCTGTACGGCACGGCCGATGCGGGGGTGCTGGGCAACGAGACCCCGTTGAGCGTACGGGTGAGGCGTTTCCTGTCCACCCGGCCCGAGGTGGCGGCGAAGCTGTTCGGCGAGTCCCGCCTGCCGACGCTGGTCCAGTACGACCCGGCCACCCGCCTGTTCGAGCCGGCACCGGACGGCACGCTCGCGTTCAGCGCCGACGGCACAGTACCGCTGGTCCGCTACCACATCGCCGACGACGGCGGCCTGATCCCGCGCGACGACCTGGTCGCCCTGTGCCACGAGCACGGTTTCGACCCGGGCGACGGCCCCGACCTCCCGTTCGTGTACGTCTTCGGCCGCTCCCTGTTCACCGTGTCGTTCTTCGGCGCCAACGTGTACCCGGAGAACGTGACGGTGGGCCTGGAACGCCCCGACATCAGCGCCTGGTCGACCGGCCGTTTCGTGTTGAGCACCGTGGAGGACACCGACCACGACCGGCACCTGTCGGTGGTGGTGGAGCTGGCCCCGGCCGCCGAGGCGACCCCGGAACGCGCCCGGATCGCGGCGGAGTCGATCCGGGCCGAGCTGATCCGCCTGAACAGCGAGTTCGCCAACTACGTGCCACCCGGCTACCAGACTCCCCGGGTCGAGTTGCGCCCCGCCGACGACCCGGAGTTCTTCCCCAGGGGCGTAAAGCACCGGTACACCCGCCGCTAGAGCCTTCTCGCAGCAGTCACCCAGCAACGAAGCGCGGGCACCTTTCCGAGGATGCGGACCCTGCGCGATGACGCATCCTAAGCGCGATCTTGCAGGGTTCTTCATGTCTGGGTGTGGTTTGTCGTGCAAGGTCTACCGCGCCGGGGAGACCTTGCAGCCTTCTTCCTGCTGGGAGGCGCAAAGGGCTGCAAGATCGGCGCGCGGATGAAAAGTCGTGCAAGATCGCCGAGAAAGGGTTGCGGGCCCCTACCAGCCGTCGGCCTGGCACAGAACGCCCCGGATCCGCCGTATCTGTCCCCCGCACGGGCGTAGTCGCCAGGTTAGCGTGGGGTGATGAGCATTCTGGTGATCGGCGGGACCGGAACGGTCGGCGGACGCGTGACCGCACAGCTGCGGCAGGCCGGGCACGACGTGCGCGTGGCGTCGCGACATACCGGGCCACGGTTCGACTGGACGGACCCCGGCACCTGGGCGGCCGCGCTGAACGGCGTACCGACGATGTTTGTGCTTCTGCCCGATCAGACCGAAATGCCGGAGGCATTTCTTCCGGAGGCGCTACGCGCCGGGGTGCGCCGGGTGGTCCTGCATTCCGATCGGGGCCTGGACGTGATGGGTCTCGGTCACCTGCAAAAAGCCGAGGCTCAGGTACGGGACTCCGCCCCCGAATGGACCATCGTCCGCCCCGACTGGTTCCAGCAGGACTTCGAGACGTTCTTCCGCCAGCCGGTGATCGACGGCCGCCTGTGCGTGCCGGTCGGTGACGCCAGGCAGGGTTTCATCGACGCCGACGACATCGCCGCGGTCGAGGTGGCCGCCCTGACCGGTGACGGGCTGCTCGGCCGGCTGGTCGAGGTGACCGGCCCGCGGGCGCTGTCGTTCGGTGAGGTGGCCGCTGGGATCGCCGCCGCCATCGGCCGCCCGGTCGCCTTCGACGGTTCTCCCGGCGCGTATCGTGCGGCGATGCGCGCCGACGGCCTGCCGGACGGGATCGTCGAGTCCCTGATCGAGGGTTACGGCCGTCTGCGGGCCCGCGGCGACACCGAGCCGACGGGCGTGGTCGAGGAGGTGCTGGGCCGTCCCGGGCGGGACATCGCCGGCTACATCGCCGACGCCGCCGCACGCGGGGTCTGGAGCCCGGCCGGGTGACACCTGTCTCATAGAGGCAGGATCGGGTCACAACGGGAGCAGACAGTGGGTGAGGTTTTGGTCGCACACCGGCATCAGGGTGGGCACACCGCCGACACCGGGGGCGGATCTACTCGTGCGGTGCACAAGTCGTGGCCGGACGCCCATGCCATCGCGCGGGACGCCGCGAAACCGCTGGCCGCCGAGTTGACACCGGTGGTGGCGGCGACCGGGCGGGTGCTGGCCGCAGCGGTCCGCTGCGAGCGGCCGGTCCCGGCGTTCGACAACGCGGCGATGGACGGCTACGCAGTCACCGGTGACGGCCCGTGGGCGATCCGAGGGCGGGTGCTGGCCGGCTCGGCAGCCGCCGGTTCCCTGGCGCCGGGCACCGCGGTGGAGATCGCCACCGGCGCGCTGCTGCCGGAGGGCGCCGAGGCGGTGCTGCCCTACGAGGACTGCCGCGTCGAGGACGACCTGGTCATCGGCGTGATCGGGCCGCGACGCCACATCCGGCGGGCCGGTGACGCGCTCAGCCCCGGCACGCTGATCGCACCGGCCGGGCGGGTCGTCACGGCCACCGTCGCGGCGGCCGCGCTCCAGGCCGGGGCCGAGCAGGTGCTCGCGCACCGGTCGCCCACGGTGACGATGCTGGTCACCGGCGACGAGGTGATCACGGCTGGTTCGCCGGGGCCGGGCCAGGTGCGGGACACGTTCACCGGACTGGTCACGGCGGTCACCGCCCGGGCCGGCGGGCGGCTCGCGACGTCGCAGCGGCTGCCGGACGATCCGGCGGCGCTCACCGCGGCCCTCGCCGCCGCGGGCACCGACGTGATCGTGGTGAGTGGATCGTCGTCGGCGGGGGCCGCGGATCATCTGCACCGGCTGCTCGGCGAGGCGACGGCGACGTGGCTGGTGCGCGGGGTGGCCTGCCGTCCCGGGCACCCGCAGGCGCTGGCGGTGCTGCCGGACGGGCGTTTCGTGGTCAGTCTGCCCGGTAACCCGTACGCCGGCTTGGTCGCCGTCCTGACCCTGCTGGAACCGCTGGTGGCCGCACTCGCCGGACGCCCGCCCACGTCCCTGCCGACGGCGACGGTGACCGGCCCGGCCAAGCTGATGCCGGGCGGTGTCCGCATCGTCCCGGTCGGACCGGACGGTGATCTCGGCACCGCCGGCCCGGTCGGCCTGCACGCCGCGGCGGCCGCCGGAAGCCTGGCCGTCCTGCCCGGCGACTGGACCGACGGTGATCCGGCGGTCATCCTGGCCGTCCCCTGAAACTCAGGTGCGCCGGAGCCTGACGGTTCCTATCATCGACGGCGACGGCGGGCGGCCATCGCGGGGCTTCCTTCTTCTCACACTTCCAGGATTAGCCCCGCCTCTCTCCGCCCGCCGCCTCACATCGGCGGGTCGTCGTTGAGGATGCGCTCGTAGAGGTAGCTGTCCTGCCACCCGCCGTTGAGGAACAGGTGGCCGTGCGCGGTGCCGTAATGGGTGAAGCCGTTCTTGACCAGCACCTTCTGCGACGGCACGTTGCCCGGTGAGGTCGCCGCCTCGATCCGGTGCAGGCCGCGCTCCCCCGCCTCCTCCAGCAGGTGCGCGACTGCGGCGCTGGCCAGGCCGCGACCCTGCTCACCGGCGTCCGTCCAGTAGCCGAGATCGGCGCCGCACAGCGGGACCGGCGTGATCCGGGTCAGGCAGGAGAACCCGACGACCGTCCCGCCGCGGACCATCACCCGGCTGATCAGCTCGCCGTCGCGCTCCTTGGCCACGATCGACCGCATCCGGTCACGCTGGCCGTCGAGGGTGAAGAACGACTCCGGGCGGGGAAATTCGTACGGCGCCAGGTGCGCCCGGTTACGCACGTGCACGTCCAGCATCGCGGCGGCATCGTCCTCCCGCAGCGGGCGCAACACGACCCCGGACGGCAGAACCACCGAATCGGACATCGACGGATCCTACCGTGGCGCCGGTCGGGCAGACTGTCCGCCGTGGAGACCCTCGCCTGTGGTCACGTCGCCCATCCCGGCGCCCGACGCGTCTGCCCGCACATGCTGAACCCGGCCGAGAACGAGGACGTCGCGTACGTCCGGTTGCTCGCCGGCAACGGCCTGGACGGTGATCTGTGCTGCCTCGACTGCGACCGCGACGGTGATCCGGAGCTCACCGTCGTCTGCGAGGGCTGCGTGGCCCTCTACGACGATGACGAGTCCGGATACTTCGAGGGCTGGCGGGGTGAGCCGGGCGTTGTCGAGCGGCCGGAGCCGGTCGACGGCACGGTCACCGCGACTCCCCTGCCGGGCCCGGTGCTGGATCTGGCGCCGCTGCCGTCACCCCACGGCGAGCCGTCGTGGCTGGTGCTCGGCGAGGACGGGCAATGGCTGCTGCGTCTCTCACCGCGCGACACCGCGTACCACCGGGTCTGCCCGGTCGCGGTCCCGGCGGAGGCGAACGCCCAGCGCCGGCTGCACGTCTCGCCGGACGGCCGGTTCGCCGCGGTCGTCAACGACCGCGGCCGGTTCGGCCGGGTCTACGACCTGGCCTCCGGCAAGGCGACGATCAAACTCGACGGCGGGACCTACCACTGCGATCAGGTCCCGCTCTCCCTCGTTTTCTTCCGGTACGCGGGAAGCACTCTCGTGGCACACCGGACGGACTGGAATCGTCTCGACATCAGCGATCCGGCCACCGGACAGCTGCTGACCGGGCGGGCCCAGGACCGGATCGCCGGCCTGTTCCACGGCGAGCTGCGGGTGTCGCCGGACGGCCGGTGGATCGCCGACGACAGCTGGGCGTGGGCGCCGGCCGGCATCCCCTACGTCTGGGACCTGCGGCGCTGGGCCGGCGACAACGTGTGGGAGTCCGACGACGGGCCCAGCCGGCAGCGGCTGTGCCAGCGGTTCTACTTCTGGAACGAGCCGATGTGCTGGATCGGCGACAGCCTGCTCGCGGTCAGCGGAATAGGCGCCGACGACGAGGCGATGCTGCCCGGAGCCCGGATCTTCGACGCCGAGACGGGCCTGGAACTGAACACGTTCGCCGGGCCGAGCGGCGCGCTGTTCAGTGCGGGGCGGCGGCTGTACGCGGCCGGGGCGGACGGGCTGACGATCTGGGACCCGTTCACCGGCGAACGCACCGGCACGGTCCCCGGGTTCGTGCCCACCCACCAGCACCGGGACGCCGGGGTGCTGGCCGCGATCCGGGACGGGCAGCTGCTGACCTGGGCGTACTGAGAAATGTCGTACCCCTGTTCTAGGGTTCCGGCATGGTCGAGGTGGGAGTGCCCAGCGGTTCCGGCACGATCGATGTCGAGGTGCCCAGCCGTTCCGGCACGATCGATGTGGAAGTGCCCAGCGGTTCCGGCACGGTCGATGTGGAAGTGCGCAGCCGGGTCACCGGCACGGCCGGGGGTCTGCCGCCGGTGCTGGTGCGGCTGGCCGGTGAGAGCACGACCGCGCGCGAGCTGATCCGCCGGGCGGTCGAGGAGCAGATCCGGCTCGCCGGGGCCGACGCGGTCCGCTGCCGCCAGGCGCTGGACCGGCAGTTCCTGTCCGACGACGATCTGCGCGCCCAGGCGGCCACCGGGGTGATCCGCATGCCGTCCCGGCCAGCGGTCACGCCTGACGCCGAGGCGGAGGTCGCGCGGGCGCACCAGGCGTTCCGCCGGGGCACGTTCGTGATCTTCAACGGCGGCCGTCAGGTGCACTCGCTGGATGAGCCGGTCACCGTGCGGCTCGGGCAGCCGGTGGTGTTCCTGCGGCTGGTCGCGCTGGTGGGTGGCTGATCATGGATTCCACCGCCGTGATCCACTCCGAGCGGGCCGCCCTGTCCGAGCTGGTCGAGACGGCACGGGTCGCCGACCGGGCCGCGCTGGCGATCCTGGCCGACGAGATCACCCGCCGGATCGAGCGGGGCAATCGGCTGGCCGGCGGCCATCTGAGGGCGCATGTCGGCCACCTGATCGTTCAGCTCGACGAGATCTTCGACGCGGCGTTCCCGGTCGGTGATCCGGGCGACCTGCGCGACCTGCTGGACATCCCGTGGCCGACCGGGTCCCGCCACGCCCTGCTGTCCCGGGCGCTCGGCGTCGAGCGCGGGCGGCTGGTCCCGCTCGACGAGACCGCCGAGCAGGCCATCGCCGCCGGTGACGTGCGTCTGCTGCGCGTGCTGGTCCACACTCCGCTCGGCTGCCTGGCCCGGCATTCCCGGGCCCGGCTGCTGCAGGCCCTCCACGTGGCCGGCGCCTTGGACGCGGCGGCCGTCGAGCGCTCCTTCACCGCAGACCGCTACCTGTGGGACGGCATCGACGGCCGGTCCGGGCTGACCTGCGCCGACACGGTCCGCGACCATCTGGATGCTTTCGTGTGGCGCCTGGTGACCGCACCCGAGCCACCGCCGTGGACGGAGTTCCCCGAAAGGCCGTCCCCACGCGGCCTGCGTTTCCTGACGGCCGCACTCACCTGGCCCGGCGACCGCGAGGTCGCCGACCACCTGGGCCGGGCCGAGCTCACCTCCGCCGAACAGTCCGAACTCATCACGCTGCTACGCAACGACTCGCCGCCCGAGCCCACCACCCCACGCCACGACCATCCCGCCACCTCGCCGCACGTCGGCCATTCCGTCACCTCACGGCACGACCAGCCAGCGGCCGAACCCGTCACCTCACGGCACGACCAGCCAGCGGCCGAACCCGTCACCTCCCGGCACCACCAGCCGCAACCCACACCCTCCACCTCGCCACATGACCAGCCCCGCGCCGCGCCCCTCACTCCGCAACACGACTTGCCTGTCACCTCGCCGCACGACCAGCCCCCAGCCGCACCCCTCACTCCGCAACACGACTTGCCTGTCACCTCGCCGCACGACCAGCCCGGCGTCGCGCCCCTGCCCTCACCGCATGACCGGGTGGAGGCCGACCGGCAACGGGTCTGGCGATGGCGGGTGGCGGCCGGTGACGCCGAGGCGCTGCTGCCCGCGTTCGGCCTGGAGGCGGCGGCGCCGCTGCTGCGCCTGATCCAGGCGATGCCCGACGGTCACGAGCCGTTCCGGCAGGACCGGGCCGAGCTGCTTGCCGTCGTCGAGGCCGTCGGTGTGGAGACCGCCCGGCAGCTGCTGAAACGGCAACCGCACGAGCTGGTGTCGGCGGTCCTCGGCGACAACCGGGCCGCCGTGCTGAAGCGGGTGAAGAACAACGCGCTCCAGGGCATCGCCGCGTTCGGGATGCTGCCGCTCGCGCCGGAGGAGACGGTCCTCGACCGCTACCTGGCGCTGCGTGAGGTCGCCAGACGAGGCCCGGCCCTCGGCCCGAACCGGCGCATCTCGCACGCTGCGGCGGTCGACGTCGCCCTCGATCACCTGGCGCAGGTGACCGGGGCGGCCGACCCGAGCCGCCTCGAGTGGGACTGCGAGGCGCGGATCGCCGCCGAGACACCCACCGCCGCCGACGCCGGCGACTACCGGATCGAGCTCCGCTTCGACGGCGCCGAGCCACTGCTTGCGGTGAGCCGGGCCGGGAAGCCGCTGAAGTCGGTTCCGGCGGCGGTCCGGGCCGACCCGTCCTACCGGGAGTTACGCGAGCACCAGGACCGGCTGCGGGAGCAGGCCCGGCGGATGCGGACCGGCCTGATCGAACGCCTGGTCGCGACCGCGGCCACGCTCACCCCGGACGAGTTGGCCCGGCTACGGTCACTGCCGGCCGGCGCGGCGATGCTGCCTGACCTGATCTGGCGTGACCAGGGCGGTACGGTCGGCCTGCTCGACGACGTCGACACCACCGGCCCGGTCCGCGCCGTGCACCCGTTCGACCTGCTCACCGAGGGCACGCTGGCTGCCTGGCAGCAGGAGGTCGTGCGGCGGAGGCTGCGGCAGCCGGTGAAACAGGTGTTCCGCGAGCTGTATGTGCTGACTCCCGCCGAACGGGCCGCGGTCGATGTGTCGCAACGGTTCGCCGGGCAGACGGTCACCGGCCGGGTCGCCGCCCAACTGCTGTCCGGCCGGGGTTGGAGCACCGGCCACGAGTACGGCGATCACCAGGCGACCCGCCCGGCGGGCGACGGTCTCGTGGCAGCACTGAGCGCCGACCTGCACGGTTACTGGGGCATGGGCGACGTGGTGCTCGGCGGCCTGCGGTTCCTGCGCGACGGACGGCCGATCGCGCTGTCCGGCGTACCGTCCGTGGTGTTCTCCGAGGTGATGCGCGACCTCGACCTGGCCGTCTCGGTCGCCGGGACCACGCCGGAGCGTTGGGGGTCGCCGCCGCAGGCGGAGACCCGCGCTCGGGTGCTGGCCGCCCTGATCAGCGACCTGGGCCTGACCGGCGTCACCGTCGACGGCGCGGCCGCGATCGTCCGCGGCACCCGGGCCACCTACCGGGTGCACCTGACCAGCGGCAGCATCCACGTCGAACCGGCCGGCTACCTGTGTGTCGTCCCGGCCGGTTTCGGGGCCACCGGTCACCCCCGGTTGTTCCTGCCGTTCGCCGACGACGACCGGATGACAAGCGTGATCCTCTCCAAGGTCCTCCTGCTGTCCGAGGACGACCGCATCACCGACCCGTCGATCCTCCAGCAATTGAAGGCGCTGACATGACCTCACCTGATCTTGGTGTGCTCGCGACCCGCGTCCCGGACATGCCACCTGTCGAACGTGTCGTGGTGACCCCGTCCGGGGCGGAGATCGTCGGTTTCCAGGCCGACAGCGACACGGCCCTGACCTGGTGGCGACGGTTGCGGGAGATCTATCCGGAGACTCGCCTGTGGCCGTTGCTGATGGATTCCGACGCCGGCGAGTACCTGGAGGATCCGTATACGTACGCCACCGTCGAGGAGTCCCTGGCCCGCGCGCACACCCTGGACGGCGCTGCTCTGCTGGCCGGTTCCGGCGAGCGTTCGTTGCGGGAGAGCTCACCGGAGTACGCGGCCGAGCTACGAGCCGACCTGGCCGGCCAGGGAAAATGGCCCGAGGAGCCGGAGCAGCCGGGTTTCGGGTTGCGCCACGACTGGAACGGCCGCCCGCTGGCCATCACGGTCGCTCTGGTGCCCGCCGCCGAACCCTGGCTGGTCCCGGTGACCCTGCACTACGGCGGCTGGAACAAGTACCCCGATCCAGCCGAACACGCCGCCATCATGCGCCACTGGCTGGACCGTTACGGCGCCGAGCCGGTCGTGTGGACCGGCACCACGCTCGACTACGCGGTCGCCCGTCCACCGTCCACCCGCCCGGAGGCGATTGCGCTGGCCTGGGAGTACCGCCAGTACAACGACGGCGAATACGACCTGTACCGCGCCGAAACCCTGACCGACCTGGCCGCCGGCCTGCTGAACGCCCCAGTCTGGCGCACGTGGTGGGACTGACCACCCAGCTCGGCCCGGAGCAGTGCGGCACCAGCCGAGCCGGCCAGCCCAGGTGGCCACCTGCCGCTCACATCCGACCACATGTCCACGCCGCCGGGCTCTGCCGCCCGCGTGGACATCTGCGACCCGATCCGAACCGAAGGTCACCACGCCGGGTGGTGAGAGCCCCGGCGGATGCACCTGACCCTGCTGACGGAAGCTCTCGGAGCCGAGGTCTGCGCCCACCCACCGCGATCTTGTTGATTTCGGACAAACCTGTCTCGCGCTCGAGTTTCGCCATTTGGGGATCGTTTGCGTCGGTCGCGCCGGCCTTGTGGACGCCGCCGCCCACGGTGACAGCGCACCGGGTGCCCGTCGAGATGGACGGTGGGAAGGAGCATCTACGAACCTTGCCCTCCGCTCCAGAAGGGGGCTGTTTGTTGATGCTTCAGGTCGTGGCGTTACCGCGGTCCTGGGTTCGGCAAGCCCCGGTCGCAGACCTTCCGCCAGCTAGCGCTTGGCCCGACGCGGTCGCCGGCTCTCGGCCCGACGCCGTCGCCGGCTCTCGGCCCGACGCCGTCGCCGGCTCTCGGCCCGACGCCGTCGCCGGTGCTCGGCCCGACGCCGTCGCCGGCGTGCGACGACCAGCGCACACAATGCGGCAACGTGCGATTTCACCCTCGCCGGAACAACGGCAGGCGCACACGGACGGCACAACGCGTGCTCCCGTCCCCGTCAGAACGAAGCAGGCGCACACGATCGGCGAACGTGTGCGCTGACCATCGCTGCGGTCCGGCGAACGTGTGCGCTGACCACCGCTGCGGCCCGGCGAACGTGCGCGCCGGCCATCGCTGCGGCCGGCGGACCCGCTCTCGGCGGCCCGCTCCCGGCATCGCCTCTGCACGGCCGCCCAAGGTCATCAAACCTCACGATGATCTTGCAGAGTTGGCTGAGGATGACGCTGACCAGGACGAATGCAAGACTCACTTCAGCTGTGACCCTGACCTGGAATGTCACGGCGCAAAATGGCGAAAATCGAGTCTCGGGCAACTCCACAAGATCGGCGGGAAATTCCGGGCATAAGGCGCGAAAGGAATCCGGAATCGGCGTGGTGCTGCCCCTTCCCGGCCGTTTGGCAGCCAGGATTCGCTCAGCGGGCGGGTGCCGGCACGGCGTCGGCGGCGGTGGCCCGCGTGTGTGCCACCAGCTGGGCGAGCGGCGGCGGCATCCGGCGGCGGAACTGGTCGGAGAGGCGGGCCCGGTCTCGTGGGTTGCAGGTGTCGAGGACGAACGCGTCGAGGCCGGTCGCCAGGATCAGCCCGGCCAGCATGAGATCGGCGGTGTCGAGGTCTTCGTTGTAGGACAGGTGGGTCCGGATCCGGCCGGCCGGCTCGCCTGGGCTCTTCGGGTCGGCGAACACCAGGGTGGTGGTGCCGGCGCCGAGGAGCCGCCGCCTGGTCTCCACACGCAGGACGCCGGCGGCGACGAGGCGACGTTGAACGTGCTCTTCTGCGCCGGTGGAGAAGTATCCGATCCACTGCCCGATGCTGTACGGCCCGCCGCCCGTCATCCGTTGGAGGATCGCGGCGGTGGCCGGGTCGCCGGTGGGCGTGGCGTCGACCACATGCAGCAGGTCTCCGTCGACCAGGAGCCGGCGCCAGAACATCAGCTCACCGATCAGGGACGCGGCGAGGCCGACGCCCAGCACCCGTTCGGGCAGCAGCGCGCGGCCGCCTATCCCGTCGTGTGCGGCCAGGTAGAAGTCGTCGGCCGGCGCTAGTTTCGGCGGCGATGTCATCGGCTCAGCCCCAGAGATCGACGTCCGTGTCGAACCGCCACGCTAGCCGAAAATGGTTGCCGCAAGGTTGCCGCCCGGTGAGAGGTGGCTGGGTAAAGCCGACGTAGGGTGAGCAACGGCTCTCACGTGCGGCACTGCGGTGTCGATCGCGTGGTCGCATCGGAGCGGAGGTCGGATGGACGAGTACGGTACGGATTCCGCCGGGGTCGGAGCGGCTCCTTCGGTGGCGCGGCTGCTGCTGGAGCTGCGCAGCCGGGCCACCGTCGACGTGAAGACACTGGGTAAGTCGTTGCAGGTGCGCCCACAGGGCAAGACGGGCGTGGCGGTGCGGATTCACCCGGGCGGGGTGGATTTCGCCGTGGACCGGGAGCGGGCCAACGATGTGGCGCTGGGCATCCCGGGTTCGTTCGTGGTCGACCCGGACGACCCGGACTGCTGGGTGTCGGTGCAGGCGGACTACATCGACGACAACTACGACGCTCTGCTGGACGCCTCGGTCGAGGCGGTCGAGCTGCGGGCCGCGGGCAAGCCGGCGCCGGTGAAGCGGGTCCGGGCGGCCGCCGCACCCAAGGCCGAGCGGACCACCACGCCGAAGTCACGGGCCGCGGCGAAGCCGGCGCCACGTCCCGAGCCGCCCCGCTGCCCGAAATGCCGCCAGTACGAGCTGCTGGCCAGCGGGGAGTGCCCGTCCGGGTACTGCTGATCGGGCGAACGCGAAGCGTCGACCGCGTGGAAGCCGGCCCGATTCGAGGCGCGGGTCAAGGTGCGGGTGGGACGGGTGGGGGCGGGAAGGTCACGACCATCGCCACTCCCGGTTCGCGGGCCTCGGCGGCCGCCTGGCCGCCGTGGGCCACGGCCAGCGCCCGGACGATCCACAGCCCGAGCCCGACGCCCTGCTCGCCGCCGACCGCGAACTGCCCGAACAGCCGCGGCCGGAGATCTTCCGGGATGCCCGGCCCGTGGTCGCGGACTTCGAGCCGGTCCCCTGTGCCGTCGCGGGCGAACCGGACGATCACCGGCGGCCGGCCGTAGCGCAGCGCGTTGGTGATCAGGTTCATCAGGATCTGCTCGAACCGCTGCTTGTCGACGTACACGATCAGGTCCTCGTCGACCTCGGCACGCACGTCGGCGTCCTCCCGGACGTACGACAGAGCGTCCTTGACCAGCAGATGCGCCGGATACGGCGCCCGGTCGAGCTTGAGATGGCCGGTGCTGTCGATGCGCTGGACGTCCAGCAGGCCGTCGGCGAGGCGCGCGATGCGCGCGGTCTGCCGCAGGGCGGCGCCGATCATCGGGGTCTGCGGTCCGGTCGCGGTCTCCGAGATTTCTTCGAGCACCAGCCGTACGGTGCTGAGCGGCGCCCGGACGTCGTGCGCCAACGTGTTGATCATGGCGGCGCGCCACTGCTCGATGCGGGACAGCCGGTCCCGGTCGTCCCGGAGACGGCGGGCCTGCGCCTCGATGAGGAACGCGACGGCTAGCGCGATCGGCATGAGCACGAACGCGCTGCCGAGCACGAGTGGCGGCTGGCCGGTGAGGATCAGCGGGACCAGGTAGGCGAGGGTGGCCGGCAGCGCGTACAGGCCCAGGATCCAGCGCGGGAAGTGCAGCGCCGCCCACGCGTAGAGGAGCACCAGGAACGGGCCGGTGCCGGCCGCCACCCCGCCGAACGACCAGGTGGACAGGCCGAGCACGGCGAACCCGGCGAGCCCGAGCAGCGCCGGGGCGTGCCGGCCGAGGCGGCGCCACGGGATCAGCAGGCCGGTGAGGGCCAGCGTGAGGTCGCAGGCCGCGACGAAGAGCAGCCGCCCGGTGTGCTGCGGGGTGTTGGGGATGCCGACGAGGGCGAGCAGCCCGGCCACCGCGAAGAGCAGGGCCGCCTGCCGGGCCGCTGCTCGCGGTCCGGTTCCCAGCAAGCGAAAGGGTCCGTTTTGCACAACTCTGGCAGCATATAGCGACCCGGAGGTGTGAACGGGCGACTCCGGTGGCACATCCGGGCCGGGACAGGCCCTATCCTTGCGCTTTCCTCACGGCACGGAGTTCGACGATGAGCACGGGCGGGCGGCGCGCGCGGACCGGACAGGCGGAGCAGACGCGCGCGCTGATCCTGGCGACGGCCGAGCGGCTGTTCGCCGAGCAGGGTGTGCACGCGGTGTCGAACCGGCAGGTCGGCGAGGCGGCCGGGCAGGGCAACAACGCGGCGGTCGCCTATCACTTCGGGACCAAGAACGATCTGGTACGCGCGATCATCCGCCGCCATTCGGTGCCTACCGAGCGGATCCGGCGCCGGCTGCTGGCCGTGCACTCGGGCAGCGACGATCTGCGGGACTGGGTGACGTGTGTGGTCCGCCCGATCACCGACCACCTGGCCGACCTGGGGCATCCGAGCTGGTACGCCCGGTTCTCGGCGCAGTTGATGACCGAGCCGGCGTTGCTGGAGGTGGCGGCCGAGGAGTTCCGGGACGCGGCCGGGCTGCTCGCGGTCATCGACGGGCTTCAGCGCTGCCTGCCGGAGCTCTCCGCGGAGGTACGGCAGGAGCGCACCCACATGGCGCACACCCTGCTGGTGCACTTCTGCGCGCAACGTGAGCGGGAGGCGGCGCCGGCGTGGGATGTCACGGCGGCCGGACTGATCGACGCGATCGTGGGCCTGTTCATGGCGCCGGTTACCTGACGATGCTTCTTTCGCTACCGGTGGTGGCGTCCGATCGTACGATATGAGGCTTTTTAAAGGGGTCTTGTCTTTGTTGAAGTTGAATTTTCGGACATCCATGATGTCGAGCACGCTTTTGGTAAGACAAGTGCTTTAAATTGTGCCCTCTGAGTTTGGTCGCACCACCGGATCAACCCCGCGAAAGGGCCCGCATGTCCCCCTCAACCCCCATCCCCCACCGCCTCAAGCCCGAGGACCTCGCAGCGTTGCGCGAGCGTTACCGGCTGGAGCGGGACCGGCGCATCCGGCCGGACGGTGCCACGCAGTACCGGCGGGCCGCCGGCGAATTCGGCTACTACGCGAAGGACCCGTACACGGAGCGGGCCGAACGGGATCCGAAAACCGATCGTGTCGAGGCGGTGGTGATCGGCGCGGGATTCGGCGGGCTCCTGACCGGCGCCAAGCTGCGGCAGGCGGGCGTGCAGCAGATCCGCACGATCGACGAGGGCGGAGACTTCGGCGGCACGTGGTATTGGAACCGTTATCCGGGGATCCACTGCGACATCGAGGCGACCATCTACATGCCGCTGCTGGAGGAGGTCGGTTATGTGCCGAAGTGGCGGTACGCGCCGGGCGAGGAGATCAGGCAGCACTGCATCAACATCGCGAAGCGCTTCGACCTGTACGCCGACACCCTGTTCCACACCCGCGTCACCGGCCTGACCTGGGACGAGGAGAACGCCGAGTGGCAGGTGACCACCGACCGCGGCGACGACTTCCGGGCCCGCTACGTGGTGATCTCCTCGGGCACCCTGACCCAGCCGAAGCTGCCTGGCATCCCCGGCGTCGAGGAGTTCAAGGGCCACACCTTCCACACCAGCCGCTGGGACTACGACTACACCGGCGGTGACCAGTCGGGTGGCCTGACCGGGCTGGCCGGCAAGCGGGTCGCCGTGGTCGGCACCGGCGCCACAGGCATCCAGGTGATCCCGCACCTGGCCGAGGCCGCCGAGCAGCTGTACGTCTTCCAGCGCACCCCGTCGACCGTCGACGTCCGGGACAACCGGCCCACCGACCAGGCCGTCCTCGACAGTGTGCGGCCCGGCTGGCAGCGCGAGCGGATGGAGAACTTCCTGCTCAACGTCACCGGCGGCTGGGCCGACGAGGACCTGATCGACGACCGGTGGACGTCGACGGCGAAACTCCAGCGGCAGATGCTCACCGGCAGCGTCGACGGCAACATCTCCGAGGAGGAACGCGAGCACCTCGACGAGATGGCCGACTTCCGCAAGATGGACGAGATCCGCGAGCGCATCGACTCGATCGTCACCGACCCGGCCGTCGCCGAGGCGCTCAAGCCCTGGTACCGGTACATGTGCAAGCGGCCCACGTTCAGCGACTTCTACCTGCAGACGTTCAACCGGCCGAACGTGACCCTCGTCGACACCGCCGACCACGGCGGCATCACCGCGATGACCCCGTCCGGGATCGTCGTCGGCGAGCAGGAGTACGAGGTGGACGTCGTCATCTTCGCCACCGGTTTCGAGGTCGGCATCTCCGGTGTGCTGTCCGGCACGCTGCCGGTCACTGGCCGGGGCGGGATGCCGCTGCTCGGGCACTGGCGCAACGGGCCGCGGACGCTGCACGGCTTCTACAGCCACGGCTTCCCGAACCTGTTCCACCTGGGGTCGCTCCAGAACGCGGCCGCCGTCAACTTCGTGCACGTGCTCCAGGAGCAGGCCACCCACATCGGCGCGGTCGTCGGTGCGGCCGCCGAGCGGGGCGCCCGCTGGATCGAGCCGACCGCCGAGGACGAGGAGGCGTGGGCGGGCGTGATCTTCCAGACCGCGCCGAAGACGTTCAAGTTCCAGTCCGAGTGCACCCCCGGCTACTACAACGGCGAGGGCAACCCGCGGCCGGTGATGTTCTCCTACGGGCCCGGGCCGGTCGCCTTCCACGAACTGCTGCGCGAGTGGCGGGCCGACAGTATCGGCAGCGTCCTGAAGTGACCTGTCGTCCCGGGGCGGACCCACCGCCCCGGGACGATGCGTCTTCTTCGCGGACGTCTTGGCCAGCTCGTAGGCGGGCAGCATCGACGCGTGCTCGTCACTGTCGAACGGCGCCAGCTGCACGACCACCGCGCCCGCCTTCGTGTTCACCGCGAAGGCGGTGTACTTCTTCTCCATGTCGAGCTCCTTGTCGACCTTCTCCCAGGTCACCTCGGCGGCCTGCGCCCCACCGATCTGCACGTCGGTGTAGGTGGTGGCGGGCGCCTCCCCCGCGCCGGTCCGGTCGGACGCCTTGACGAACGCCGCCAGATGCTCCCGGGGCGCGCCGCTGAGCCCGTCGGCCACGTGCACCCGGATGAACCCGATGCTGCCGGCCGGCTTGGCGTCGATCTCGCACACCACGGTGAAGTCGCCGACCTTCGCCAGGTCGGCCAGCTCACCGAGCTCTTTCAGGTCGATCGGCTTGGCCTTCCAGTCGGCCGCGGTCTGGAACTCGAACGGCAGCTCACAGGCACTGCCCTTGGCCCCGATCGCGGCGCCGGCAGCCGCGGCGGGCGCGGCGGCGGGAGCGGCCGGGGCACTGCTCGCGGGCGCCGCCGGCGGCGCCGTTTCCGGCTCCGCCGACGAACAACCACTGGCAACAAGGAGTACGGCAAGGGCGACCCCCGCCGGAGAATGCATGATCTTCACAGTTGCGAGACCCTACACAGGGGGTACGACACTCCGGTCACGCAGTGCGTTCAGCCGCCGGGCCCGCTCCTCGGCCTGGCGCTGGGAGTAGGTGCCGAGCATCGGAAGGGGCAGCACGTCCTCGCCACGGGTCAGGACCGGGCTGTAGATCGGCAGGAGGCGCCAGTCGGTCACCCGCCAGTCGATCGCGGTGATCTCGGACCACGGGACGAACTCGTGCCTGGTGTCGAACCCGCGGACGTGGACGCCCTCGGCGTCGAAGGTGACACCCGTCCGGAACAGCGCATCCCCCTATGCCGGGACCGGACGGGACAGGTCGGTCACGATACGGTCGATCTCGGCCAGGGCGTAGGCGGCGAGCCGGCGCTGGGCGGTCTCGGCGGCCGGATCGGTCTCCTCCAGATCGCCGAGGATCACCAGGTTCTCGTCGTTGAGGGTGTTGGCCGGCGCGGTGAAGTTGAAACTGCCGGCCACCACCAGCCGCCGGTCGATGATCATGAGCTTGTGGTGGACCTTGCGGACCCCGTTGCCGAAGGCGTTCTCGTAGAGCTCGGCGCCGGCCGCCTTCAGGCGCTTGGTGGCGGCCCACTCCTGCGAGCCCTGACCCCGGTCGAGCACCCCGCGGATCGGGATGCCGGCGCGCAGCAGCCACTCCATGGTGTCGTCGATGCCCGACGACTGGGCGAACGTGAACATCGCGAAGTCCACCCGCTCGGCCGCCTTGAGCATCTGCTTCATGATCTCCATCTCCGGCCCGTGGTAGGGCGCGAAGATCGGCTTGACCCGGATCTTCCCGAGCCGGAACTCGGCCGGGCGCGGGGTGACCCGCTCCTGGAGAGCGCCGAACGTGCCGGACCGCATCCGCTGGAACTCGGCCAGATACAGGCTCGCGGCCGTCTGCCCGCGCAGGATCACCAGGTGGTTGAGGTTGTTGCCGGGCTGCTCCGGGTTGTCCGGCGGGTTGATCCCGGTGTCGGTACGGGTGAAGTTCGTCGACCCGGTGAGCACCGCCGCGGTGTCCTTCCCGGCGTCCCGGACGATGAACTTCTGGTGGAAGATCTTCGGGTTCAGGTCGGTGATCAGGTCCACCCCGGCCCGCAGCAGAGCGGCGTGGATGACCCGGTTGGCCTCGTTCGCCCCGTCCACCGCCCACGGGTCGGCCCGCGGCGGATCCTCGCGCAGGTAGTCGCCCTCCAGAATGATCTGGATGCGCACCTTGCGGAGTTTGGCGGCCAGCACCGCCTCGGCGATCGGCCGGGAGTCCAGCTCCTGCACGGCGATCAGCAGCGTCTCGTTCGCGCCGCCGATGAACTCGCGGATCACCCCGTCGAGATCGTCCGGCCCGCCGAGCACGGTCGGTCCGGTGTAGAACTCGACACTTCCCAGGTCCACGCCCATGACCCCAGTGTCGGCGGTCATCCCCGGCGCGTACCTCGTTTGATCGGATTGTCTGATCGTAGGATCCGGTCTCATGTTCGACACCACAGCCGAGCTCCGGCCCCGCATCGGCGACCGCGCCGGGGTGTGGGAGTTCCTGCGCCTGTTCACCGCCGCGTGGGACCTGACCGGCGCTGGCCGCTCGTTCGACGAGCCGATGCCGGCAGCGCTGCGGGAGGCGTACGAACTCGGCGCGATCCTGAACGCCACCAGCCGCCCGTACCCGGAGGACGGGGTGCTGGTCTTCCACCACGCCGACCCGGAGATCACCGAAACGTGCTGGGGTGTCCCGCTCGACATGATCGGCCAGGACGATCCGCCGGTCGTCATCGACACCGGGAAAGGCTGGCTGCCGTACGTCGATCGGGTGTCCCTGGCCTGTGTCGACATCGCCCTCACCACCGTCGTGCAGGAGCATGAATTCGAGCTCTGCAACGCCGCCGAGCTGCCGGCCGACGCGGTCGAACCGGCGCTGGCCCCGTTCGACCGGGTGCCGCTGCCGGACCTGCCGATGTGGATCGACATCGAGGAGTCGCCGGTCCGCTGGTACTCGGCGCCCGGCCAGTTGCTGCGCGCCCACGGCGAGGGCGGGGTGTGGGTGTGGGTCAGCGCGCAGTCCGGCACCGCCCTGGACGCCCTCTACACGGCGATGCCCGCCGCACGAGGCTGCTGGAGCAACTGACCTCCGGCGTCCACGTCATACTGATCGACCCGGCCGGACGATTTGTGAAATCGTTTCAGGGCGGGCCGGGTCATGGGGAACGACGAAGGAGGGCTCGATGGAGCCGGTGGAGACGGCAGCGCTGGTACGCCGGGCGGCTGCCGGTGACGCGTCGGCCTGGGAGGAACTCGTCCAGGCGTACGCGGGTCTCGTCTGGTCCGTGGCCCGCGCCTACCGGCTGGGCCGGGCCGACGCGGAGGACGTCAGCCAGACCACCTGGGAGCGGTTCGCCCGTTCCCTGGACAAGCTGACCGACCCCGGCCACGCCGGCGCCTGGCTGTCCACGACCGCACGCCGCGAGTCGCTGCGGGTGCTGGCCGCCCGCAACCGCATGGTGCCGACAGGTGACCTGGCGTGGATCGGCCCGGCCCGGGAGGACCAGTCACCGGAGGAGATGGCGGTCGCCGCCGACGAGGAGGTCAGACGCGACGCCCTGGCCGGCCGGCTGTGGCAGGCGCTCAACCAGCTCGGCGACAACTGCCAGCGGTTACTGCGAATACTGATGGGCCAGCCACCGCCCTCGTACGCCGACGCGGCCGCCGCCCTGGGTGTGCCGATCGGGTACCTCGGCCCTACCCGCCGGCGGTGCCTGGAGAAACTTCGCAAAATCGCGGATGTATCAGAGCCGGCGGAGCAGGGTCATGACTGGTGACGAAGACCTGCCGCCGTCCGAGAGGGAAACCGACGACATGAACGTTGAGGCGGCGCTGAGCGCACTGATCGCCCGGGTGGATCCGATGCCACCCGAGGTGGCACGGTATGCGGTCGCCGCGTTCGCGTTCCGCTCCGACGGTGAGGACTTCGCCGATCTTGAATGGGATTCGCTGACCGACGCCGAGGTCCTCACCCGCGGGCCGGACGACGTCCGGATGCTGGTGTTCGGCCCGGCCGGTCCCGACGGCATCCGGGTACACCTCGGCCTCGCGCGTACCGCGTCGGGGTTCGAGGTCGACGGTTTCGTCGAGCCGGCCGGCCACACCGAGGCGGAGCTGCTCCACGACGGGGGCGCCGTCCGCCGGCCGATCGACACCGGGGGCCGGTTCTTCACCGACCTGCCCGTGGTGCGGTCGATCCGGCTGCGGCTCCGGGGCACCGAATCCGCGCCGATCGTCACCGGCTGGGTGGCCCTCGGCTGACCGCGAGAAAGCGAGACGACGATGCCCGGAGAGACCAGTTTCCCGAACCCGTGGGCGCTTGACCCGCGGGTCCGGCGTACTGGCAACACCTACTACATGGCCAATGAGATCCTGGTGGCCGCCGACGACGCCGGAATGGTCCGCGGCGCCATGCGGGGCCTGGGCGCGCAGCGGAGCGAGGCCCCGGACGGGATCGACGAATACGTGCACCGGTACGTCCTGCCCGACACCGGTGACGACCCGCCGGTCGTGCCGCAGGTGGTGGGTCAGCTGCGTGCCCAGGGCAACAGCCCGCGGGTCGGGCTCAACCACGTGTTCGCGGCCAACGCGATCCCGATCAGCGGGCAGCCGAAACTGCACGGCGGCACCGCGACCGACCCGGTTCCGGCGCCGCAGCCGGAGATCGGCGGCGTGGCCACCGACAGCCGCGTGGTGCGGGTGGCGGTCATCGACACCGGCCTGGACCCGGCGGCACTGACGCTTCCGGTCTTCTACCAGCACCAGCGGCACGGCCGGCACGAGCCGGACGCGGTCTACGAGAACCCGGCGGTCCGGCGGATCGGCCTGATGGGCGGTCACGGCACGGCGGCGGCCGGGATCATCGCGCGGTACGCCCGGCGTGCTCACCTGACGTCGATCCAGGTCCTCAACGTGCACGGGATCTGCGACGAGTGGACGCTGGCGGCGGGCATCCTGCGAGCCCGTGACGCCGGTGCCGAGATCATCAGCATGTCGCTGGGCGGCACCTACGTCGGTGACGAGGAGCCGCTCGCGCTCAAGGCGGTCTTCGACGACCTGCCGGCCGGGACCGTCGTGGTCGCGGCGGCCGGAAACGTGGACGCGGCCACCCCGAACTTCTACCCGGCCAGCCGGCCCGGGGTGGTCTCGGTGGCCGCGATCGACACCACCGACCCGGCCGGGACCGAGGTGCCCGCCACGTTCAGCAACACCGGTGACTGGATCACCGCCTGTGCTCCGGGGGTGCGGGTACACGCGCCGTACGTGTTCGGCACCTGGAACTACGGGACCAACCCGATCGACTTCACCGGGGCGGTCGCGTGGAGCGGCACGTCGTTCGCGACACCGTTCGTGGCGGCGCAGATAGCGGCCAACACCACGTTGAAGGAGACGTGCGCGGAGGCCGCGGACCGGCTGTTCGGCGGGCTGACCCGGTCGTTCGCCGGGTACGGGCGTTATGTCGCGGCGCCACCCGGGTTCATCCTCCAGTGATCACCTCACGCGGTCAGGTGACCGGCCATCATGCTCCGATGTCCGGCCACCCGACTCCAACGGCCGGGTAACCGGGCGGCGGCGCGCCGGGTGGCCGGTCCCTGCCCGGTCGGTCACCCGGCCCCGTAACAGACGTACGCGGCTGCGGCCGGGTCGTCGCCGGACTCACGCTGGGCCTCGGCCAGAGCGGTGGCCGGTGACTTCCCGGACCGTAGGTGCTCGTGCAAGCGGAGCATCACGTCGCGGGCGGCACCGTCGCGCACGGGGGCGACGGTGGCGATCACCGAACGGGTGCCCATCGCCAGCAGCGCGGCGGCGAATCCCATGATCTCGTCGCCGCGGTGCACGGTGGACATGCCCGAGTCGCACGCGGACAGCACCACCAGGCCCGGGGGCTTGCGTAGCCCCTCCAGGTCGTACACGGTCAACGGCCCGTCACCCAGTCGCAACGCCGAGAACTGCGGGTTGTCCGCCCGGAACGTTCCGTGCGCCGCGATGTGCGTACGCCCGGCGCCGTCCATGGCCGCAAGGACCGCCGAAACCCGCGCGTCGGCGCCGGACAGCGCGGACGTCGCGCCGTACCGCCCGGAAAGCGCGCTGATCTCGTCGGCCGCGCCGGGCAGGCCCGGTCCCGCCACCAGCACCGTCGCGTCCCCGGACGGCTCGGCGGTGACGGCCCGCAGCCAGGCGGCGGCGCTCGGCGCCACCGACAGGGTCCGATCCCGGCAAGCCGGAAGAAGCCGCCACGGTACGCCGTGCAGGCGCCCGGACGGCACGATGACCAGGTCGGCGTCCCCGATCCGGTCCCGTAGCGGGCCGAGCAGGATCGCGTCGAGCCGTTCCCCGCCGGCGCCGCCGCCACCGGGCCGCAGCGACATCCGGTGCAACGCGAACCGCAGCCCGCGCACCTCGGCGTCGACCGCCGTCACCGGTCCCAGGTCGTGCCGGGTCAGACGGCCGCCGGCCAGCACCACCGCGTACATCATGTCGCCGACGGTGATCAGCTCGACGAGCGCCCGGTCCCCGAGGCACGAGATCAGCGCCGGGACGTCCCACCCGGCGGCCCGCCCCGAGTCGCCGGCCGACCGGCTGGGCCCGGCGCGGCGGGTCCGTTCCCGGATCGAGCGTTCCAGCTGGGCCTGGCGGTGGCTGTGGCGGCGGGCGTCGCGGCCCTCGGCCAGCGCCTGTTCCCGGTCTGCGGCCACCGCCCGCAGTTCAGCGATCTCGGCGGCGAACCCGTCGTCAGCCGGCGGAAGCGCGGGCCGGGCCTGCTGGGCGGCCGCCCGTCCACGTTCCGCCCAGGTGAGCAGGGCCAGCGCCGACCCGTCGGCCACCGCCGCGTCCATCGCGGTACGCACCAGGTCCAGCCCGTGTTCGGCGGCCCGGACCCGCAGCTCGGTGGCGCCGAGGGTGAGCCGGTGCTCGTCGAGGGCACGCAGTCCGGCCCGCAGGGCGGCGTGCGCGCCACGCCGGTCCTCGCCGGCGATCCGCAGCAGCGCCTCGGCGTGCCAGGCGCTCACCCGCTGGGCGGCCGGGCTTCCCGCGCCACGGGCCCGGCCGGTGTGCCGCAGCAGCTCGGTGGCCTCCTCGGTCCGCCCGGCCGCCAGCGCGCACCGGGCGGCGATCAGCGCCGCATCGGCCGCGGCCACGGCCCACCCGCCGGCCCGTAGTTCCTCGCTACCGGCGACCGCCGCTCGCAGCAGGTCCGGGCCGTGCCGGCCGGCGGCCCAGTCGGTGCGGATCAGCATGTACCGGGCCACTGCCGCCCAGCCCGGCCGTCCCTGCTGGTCGAAGGCCCGCCCGGCCAGCCGCGCCGCCTTGCGTGCCTCGCCGGTCGCCCCGCAGGCCAGCGCCGCCGCGGCCAGCAGCAGCCGGGCCTCGGCCAGGTCGGCGGCCATCCGGCGGCGGGCCAGCTCCCGGACGGCCGCGGCGGCGACCTCCCGGGCCTCCTCGTGCAGGCCCGCCGACAGCAGCACGTCACACCGGTCCATCATGATCAGCGCCGCTGACAGGTGGTTGCCGACGTAGTGCTCCTCGGCCGCGGCCAGATGCGTCAGCGCGGCCACGACCTGCCCGGCCCGCCCGGCCGCGAACCCACGGTTCCATCGCACGTCGGCGACCGCCAGATCCTGGCCGAGCTTGCCGTACAGCTCCTCAGCCCGCAGCAGGTCCGCCTCAGCCGGGCCGGGCCGCCCCCGGTACGCCTGGAGCACGCCCCGGTTGTTGAGCACCTTCGCCTGCCACAGCAGGTCACCTTCGCGCCGGAACACGGCGAGCGCGCCGCCGTACTCCTTCAGTGCCTCCTCGAGGAGGCCACGTCGCTGCGCGACGACGGCGAGTTGATGACGCAGGCGGGCCGCTTCCAGACCTTCGAGGTGTACGGCGGCAGCCTCCCCCAGCCGTACGGCGCCCGAGATGTCGCCTTGGTCGGCCCGAACCAGTGCCAGCGTCATCCTCGCCCGCGCCGCCGGAACCGGAAGCCCCGCCTGGTCGGCGACCGCGACCGCCCGCCGCAGATGAAGCGCCGCCGAACGCATCCGGTTGCTCTCCCGGGCCGCCAGCCCGAGAACGCGCTCGGCCGCCGACTCGGCCCCGGCGTCACCCGCCCGCCGGGCCGTGGCCCGCAGGCGCAGCGCCTGGCCCTTGGCCACCCGCGGGTCGATGTGCACGAGCCGCATCGCCTCCGCCGCGACCTCGTGCAGCCCGCCGGAGTCCGGGACCCGCTCGGTGGCCGGCGGCTGGTCGGTGGCCGGCGGCTGGTCGGTGGCCAGCGGCTGGTCGGCTGCTGGCGGCTGGTCGGCTGCCGGCGGGCCGCCCGCGAACCGGGCGTCGGCCGGCGCGTCGTCCGCGGCCAGCACCTGCTCGACCAGCGAACGGCCGTCCACCGCCACCGGCCCGTCGATCGCCCGCAGGTCATCCGCCTCCAGCACCCGCTCAACCATCAGCGGGGCCTCCGCCAGCGGCAGTCGATCAAGTGGTTCGAGGATGTCCGGCGCCTGCGCTGGTCCGGCCGGTATGCGACGGTCTGCGGCCAGCGCCTGTTCAGCCGATGCGAGACCGTCCGTGACCAGCGCCTCCTCGGCCGAGGTGAGGACCTCTACGGCCAGTGCCCCTTCGACCGGCGCGAGGGCCTCCGCGACAATTGCCTCTCCGGCCGATGCGAGGGCCTCCCCGACCATTGCCCCTTCAGCCGATGGGAGGCCGTCTGCGACCATCGCCTCTTCGGCCGGTGTGAGGACGTCTGGGGCCGGCGCGGGGTCTGCCGGTTCGGGCGCGTGTGTGACCGGCGGCTGGTCGGCGGACGACGGCGCGCCGTCCGGTGGGGCGTTTCCGGACAGCGGGCTTCGGTCGGCCGGCGGTGTCGGACCGGTCGGCGGGGTGGGATCGGCCATGAAGTCACCGCCCCCTGGATGTATCAGGGTGGACACTGGCCCCTCCTTCTGTACATGACACCGGTTGAGAAGGCGAACTGGATCATCACATCGGTGATCCAGAGTGGATTCGACGTAGGCAGTGTGCCGCTGTTCGCGTTGATGTCCGCACGCGGATCGCCGAGTCCTCACCCGTGACTTCTCCCAGGCGGCCGGGCCGGTTCGCCCGCCGCCCCTGATCCGTGACTGGTTCGCTGGTCAGCGGCTGGTTCGGCGGCTGACCAAACCAGGCGGTTCACTGCGGGCGCCGCAGATCGCCCGCTTCCGTGGTTCCGCTGGGGCAGCTGCGGGCCGTCACGGGGCCGTTCCCCGGCCGGACCACCAATCCGAAGCAAAGTCACCGGGCATCGTGCGCGAGCCCGGGCATCACGTTCACCGTTCCCAAGGAGCAGAAGTGATCGACGCTGACCTGATGGACAAGATCCTGATCGGGCTGATCGGGGTGACCGCCGACGTCTCCGATCGAGTCCTTGACCTGGTCTCGGAATTCGCCGACGAACTCGGCGACCTCTCCCACGAGGACGTCGTGAAACTCGTCGAGGCCGCGGTGACCGCCACCGCCAGCACGGCTGTGACGGCAGCATTCAACAAGCGAAAGGCCCTGGCTAACGCCGACGGCGGACTGACCCCGATCGCCTGAGCCCCGACGCGACACCGCAAACAGGGAACAAGACCACGCCGAAATACGCTGGTCGATCACAGATGGACGGCCGGGGTAAACGCCCGGGCGATAGCTCGGCCGGCCCGGCAACGGGGTTTGGCCGAACTGAGGGAGAGCGGTCAGACCGAGGGGGGCCCGGTCAGATCGAGGGGACCCGGCCGAGCCCACGGGCTCGGCCGGGTCGGTGGGTTCCGGCCAACGAACCGGACTACCCGGCTGGGCCGAGGGCTGGACTGCCCGGCTGGGCCAGGGGGCTGCGCCATCCGGTTAGGGCCGAGAGTTGGGCGACTCGGCTAGGCCAAGGGCTGCGCCATCCGGCTAGGGCCGAGGGCTCGACTGCTCGGCTAGGGCCGAGGGCTACGCCATCCGGTTAGGGCCGAGGACTCGACTGCTCGGCTGCGCCGGGGCTGGGCTGCTCGCGTTACTATCGGCGGCGATCGCACAGGCCAGGCGGTTCTGAACCGTGGACGGTGCGGCCGGGACGCTCACCAGCACCGATCGAGGGGGCGGCGATGAGCTACAACCCGTATGAGCCGAACCACGACCCGTATCAGACGCCGCCGCCGCAGTTTCCGCCGCAGCCGTACTCGCCTGAGCCGGATCCGGTGTATCCGCCCCAGACCTACCTGCCGCCGAGTCCGGCACAGCCGTTCGCGCCGCCGCCTCCGGGCCATCACGGTCACCACCCGCCGCATCCGGGCCATCTCCGGCACCACCAGCCGCCTCCGGGTTTCCACGGGCACTACCGGCCGCATCCGGTCTTCGGCTACCAGCAGCCGATGTTCGCGCCGGCGTCCGGATGGGCAACCGCGTCCCTGGTCCTCGGCGTCGTCGGAATCCTGGTCGGCTGGTGCCTGGCCGGAGTCCCCTCGCTGATAGCGATCGTCGCGGGCCACATCGGCCTGGCCGAGACGAACTCGGGCACCCGCAGCGGACGCGGCCTGGCGATAGCCGGCCTGACCCTCGGCTATCTCGCAGTGATCCCCGGAGCGATCCTGTTCTTCCTGACCGTCGTCGGCACCCTGAACGGCGCCGGCACCCCCTGATCCCCGGCGGCACAGCCCGAGGCAGCACCCCGGTTCCGCTGGAGACCCTCCGCAGGGGCCCATCCGCCCGAACTTCACGACGTGGCGCGTCGAGTCCCACCCGGCAGTCCTCACCGTAGCTGTGACGAGCGCACACGTTGACGTTGCGCGTGCGCTCGTCACCGTCCCAGCGTGGACGAACGCTCACGATCGTCCGTACGCGTGCTCCGGCCCCTGCTCCGGCAACGACAGAATCGCACGAAACGTCAACGTGTGCGCTGGTCAACGTTGCTGGCCAAGGAGGCACGCAACCGACAGCGGCGGGCCCCGCAGAACATCACGCAACCGACAGCGGGAGGCCCGCAGAACATGCAGCGGACCACCGGCCGTCGCTGAGACCGGTAAAACCACCCGCATTCCAGTGGTGGGCGACGGCTCACGGTCTCCAATGCCACTTAAGTCGATCTTGCGCGGGCGCACTTCGGGTTCCAGGGTTCGGGTTCCAGGGGCTTGACCTGCACGCATGCGGCTGAGGCATGAATTGTGGCCCCGCCGGACGCCGACGACTCTCGCCGAGAACCTACAGGTCACAGCCTTGATCAACTTAAGCTAAGTGGCATTGCACGGTCTCAGCCGCCACCCAGCCCCGGAAACCACTCCCACTTCCGGTGCTCAGCGACGGCCCACGGTCACGGCGGGAAGGGAGCCGGCGGATCCCGGCCACTCGTTGGCTTTACGCGGCACGGTGCTGTGGTGACTCGGCAAGGGCAAGGTCACTGTGGTGGGTGGGCTGTGGTTGCGACTATGTGGTCGATGATCGCCTGGCGGCCGGGGCGGGCCTCGGGGACCGGGAGCAGTGGGTAGACGTGCACGGCGCCCGGCTCCTCGTGGTAGGTGAGAGGCACCGTCGGCGGGAGGCGGTCGCGGAGCAGGCGGCAGTCGGGCAACGTGATGTCTCGGGTGCCGACCAGGATCTGCAACGGGGGCAGACGGGTCAGGTCGCCGAACAGCGGGCTCAGCCGGGGGTCCTGGAGCGGGATCTCGCCGGCCCAGGCTGCCGCCAATGGGCGCAGGCCGGGGCGGCGCAACCACGGGTCGTGCGGCTCGACCTTGTCGACCTCGGGATTACTGATCGACAGGTCGAGCCAGGGGGCTATCGCGGTCACGCCGACCACTCCCCCGAGAACGCCGGTGCCGCCCGGCGCTCCCCCGAAAACGCCGGTCCCAGCGGTCGCGACGACGGCTGGGTCAGGCGGGTCGGCGGTCCCAGCCGTCGCGACGGCGGATAGGTCAGACGCTCCGCCGGTCCCGCCGGGAGCATCGGCGGACCGGTCAAGCGCTCCGCCGGTCCCGCCGGGCGCGACGGCGGATAGGCCAGACGCTCCGCCGGTCCCGCCGGGAGCATCGGCGGACGGGTCAAGCGCTCCGTCAGTGCCGCCGGGCGCGACGGTAGCTGGGTCAGGCGGAACGCCGAGCGCGACGGTAGCTGGGTCAAACGCCACGCCGGTTTCGGCGGTGGCGTTGGTGGGTGGGGTGGGGTTGCCTGCTGCGGCCTGGGCGGCCAGCAGCGCCAGGCCTCCGCCCGCTGAGTCGCCGGCCAGGTAGCAGCGGCGGCCCTGGGCTGTCTCGGCGGCGATCACCGCCGTCACGAAAGCCAGGGCCTCCAGGCCGGTGTGGGTGGGGGCCAGGCCGTAGATCGGGACGAGCACCTGGTGGCCGGTCCGGTCGGCGATGTGGGCGATCAGCGACCAGTGCTGGCTGACGATCTCGCTCGTGTACGCGCCACCGTGCAGGTAGATGACGGTCACGCCGGTGTCGGGGCCCGGCGGGCGGAGCCGGTGCAGGTCGAAGCCGTGGTCACGGGTGGTGCTCACGGCGTACGCCCGGAGGATCGCCGAAGGCGGCTTGGATGGGCCCTTGGGGCGCGCGAGGGTGCGCAGCCCCGCTTCCTCGGTGGTGAATTTCCGCTGGTAGGCGAGCCTGGTGAAGGCGGCCACCACGGTCATCTGCCAGCTCGTCACGGTGCCTCGCTCACATCGCCGTGAAGATGACGGACCGGCCCGCGGCGGCGGCCCGCTGGTAGAAGCCCTTGAGGCAGACCAGGCCGTCCCACGTGTAGTGGAAATCGTCGTCGTCGGCGGCGCCGTCATAGTCGTCGTCGAAGTCGCCGAAGCGTGCCCGCAGCCATGGCTCGTCGATGTCGGCCAGGGCCTCGGCCACGGCCCGGACCTCGTCGGGCGCCACATACACCACATACATCTCGTCGTGCAGGTGGCGGCCGCCGACGACGGCGAGGGCGAGCGGCTGGGTGCCGCCGTCGGGGTCGAGCGTGCCGTTGGTGAGGCAGCGATGGATCGCATCCCACGCCTTGTCGGTGTCGGCTTTGAGGGCGTCGTCGGCCCAGTCCTCCTCGAGGGCGCCGATGATCTCGCTGACCGCGTCGTCGTCGCCATCGGCGTCGAGCAGCAGTTTCTCCTGCTCGGCGGTGATCGCGTAGTGCACTCCCAACATGGCGCCGATCATAGGACGCCCCACCGACAAAAACGCGAGGGTCACCCGGCTCGGGGCTCCAGGATCACGACGGCGGTGGGGGTGGTCCGGTTGGAGGCGAAGGCGTCGAGGTCCTTGTTGGTGGTGCGCCACAGGTCCCAGAGGCGTTCGCGTTCGGCGCCCTCGGCGGCCCGCGCCCGGACCAGGCCCTCGCCGCCCGGCCAGACGACGTGGGCGTCCGGGTTGGCCTGCAGGTTCAGCCACCAGGCGGGGTCGCCCTCGCCCCAGCCGTTCATCGCCAGGGTGGACAGGTTCGGGCCGTCCTCGATGTAGGCGAGGATGACGGGGCGTTCCTGGCCGCTCTTCCGGCCGGTCACGGTGACCCGCATCGTGCCCCACTTCTCGGGCTTGGCCCGCTGGAGGGCGAACCGGCCGCCGGTGATCCGGTAGAGGCCCCGGTGCACCGCCCAGGCGGTCCGGATCACCCAGCGTGGCGGGAGCCACGGGCTTTTCAACTGACGGTTCTCTGACACACCGATCACCCCTGACGGGAGACGAGTCCGACGGCTTGACCATCCACTGTGTCAGCTGGGCGCATGCTGAGCGCCGTTCAGTGGACACGGCTGTACAGCAGCGGTCGCGGATCCCGGCAATCCCGGCGTGATGCGTCGGCCGCGGGGTCGTATTGCGGTCGCGGCGCTCGGCGTCCGTACGCGAAGATCGTCTGGTGTTGGAATTGAAGTTCGTCAAGGGTGACGCCACCAGTCCGCAGGCCAAGGGCCCCAAAATCATCGCGCATGTGTCGAATGACATCGGTGGATGGGGCAAGGGGTTCGTGGTGGCGATCTCCCGGCGCTGGAAGGAGCCGGAACGGGCGTTCCGGCAGTGGCACCGGGAGCGCGCCGGCAACGACTTCGGGCTCGGGGCGACGCAGTTGGTGCAGGTCCAGCCGGACGTGTGGGTGGCCAACATGGTCGGCCAGCGGGGCATCAGATCGGGCAGCGGCGGCCCGCCGGTGCGGTACGAGGCGATCGGCCGCTGCCTGCACACGGTTGCCGATCATGCCGCCGAGCTGAGGGCTTCGGTGCACATGCCGCGGATCGGGTGCGGGTTGTCCGGCGGCAAGTGGGAGCGGATCGAGCCGATGATCGTGGCCGCGCTGTGTGAACGCGACATTCCGGTGACCGTCTACGACTTCGACTGACGTTCGGGCGTAGGGTGGCGGTGACACCTTCAGCAGTGAGGGGCCACCGCCGCGTGCCTGACAGGGGTCCTGATGAATTTCGGCCATTCCACCATTCGGCTCACCGTCCTGGCAGGCCCGCTCGAGGCTGACGGGCAGGTCCGGGTGTCGCTGATCGGCGAGCTCGACCACGACGAGGCCGGCCGTCTCCGGGACGCGGTGTCCGACACGGTCGAGCGCCTTGCTCCCCGGCACGTCACGCTCGACGCGGCCGAGTTGACCTTCCTCGATTCGGCCGGGATCCGGGCGCTGCTGGAGTGTCGGGACCTGGCGGAGAAGGCCGGGGCGAGCCTGTCGGTGGCTGAGGTGTCCCCGATCGTGTTCCAGGTTCTCCGGGTGACCGAGCTGGTGGACTACTTGGCCGTGACCAGGGCTTCGCTCCCGGTGGCAAATGGCGCGGGGGCCGAAAGGACTGAGTGACAATGGGCGGGTGACGGCCATCCGATGCGACGTCGAGTCGATCGGCACGCGGCTGCTGGTGCGGGTCACCGGCGAGCTGTCCGTGTCGTCGGCGCCGCAGGTCCGCCTGGCCCTGATGAAGTGCCTGATCGAGCAGCCCGACGCGGTGGTGCTGGATCTCGCCGGGATGGCGGTGGCCGAGTCGGCGGCCGCAGCGGTGTTCCTGGCGGTGTCCCGGCAGGCCGCGGTGTGGCCCGGCACTCCGCTGCTGCTGGCGGCGCCGGTTCCGGCGATGTCCCGGCTGCTGGTCGGCGGCGGTTTCGGCCGGCTGGTCGTGTTCGACACGGTCGACGCGGCGATGATCGCCGAGCCGGGTCCGGGGCTGCCGGCGATCAGCGACATGTTGCTGCCGGTCACCGGTGCGCCCCGCCGGGCTCGGGACGTGGTCGCCGCCGCGTGTCTGCGGTGGGCGCTGCCGCACCTGATCGATCCGGCGTCGGTGATCGCCGGTGAGCTGGTGACGAACGCGGTGGTGCACGCGCGGACGATGCTGAGCCTGCGGCTGACGCTGAGCCAGCGGTATCTGCTGCTGGCGGTCCGGGACGGTTCGGCTGAGGTGCCGCGTCTGCCCGGTCCGGCGTTCGCTGATCCGGCCGCGCCGCGCGGGTTGCTGCTGGTGGACGCGATGTCGGCGCACTGGGGCAGTCAGCCGACCGGGGACGGCAAAGTGGTGTGGGCCACGCTGTCCCGATCATAATTTTCCCGATCATGATTTGAAGCGCGGCCGGGTGGGATGGCACGGTGTGCGGCATGGATTTGACCGTGATCCTCGGCCCGATGAAGGGCGGCAAGTCGCTGGAGATGATCAGCCTGCTGTCGCCGCTGCAATATGCGAACATTCCGCACCGGGTGTTCCAGTCGGCGCGGCACGGGCGGGACACCGCGGTGACGTCACGGTCGGGCGGCAGCCTGGAGACGGTGAAGGTGCACACGCTGGCCGGGGCGGCCGACGGCGGGGTCGAGGTGATCGGCGTCGACGAGATCCACATGTTCACCGTCGACGACATCGCGGTCCTGGGCGCGGCGGTGCGGTCCGGGGTGCGGGTGGTGGTCGCCGGGATCGACCTGGACCATCGGGGGCAGTTGTTCGCGCCGGTGCGGGCGCTGTTCGAGCTGGCGCCGGCCGAGGTGATCTACCGGCGGGCGGTCTGTGACGTGTGCCGGTCGCTGGACGCGACGCACACGCAGGTGCTGGAGCACGGCAAGCCGATGATCCGGGAGCTGGCGCCGTCGACGGCGCTGCCCGACGACGGGACGTACACGTATGAGGCCCGCTGCCGCCGATGTGTGGTCCTGCCTTGAAAAAAGCCTAGACGGCGCCCAGCCCGGTCAGGAACAGCCGGCCCAGCTCGGTCAGCATCCGGCGGGGCTCGATGCCCTGCTCGTCGGAGAGCCGGTCGCCCATGCCGTAGACCCGCTGGGCCAGCCCGAGGTAGGCGTTGGTCATGGTGGACGCCATGAGTTCCGGCGGCACCGCGTAGACCAGCGTGCCGTCCCGGCGGCCGGCGTCGAGGATCTCCACGATCGGGGCGAGCAGCTCGCGGACCGCGGCGTGGAACTGCCGGCCCAGCTCGTCGGTCACGTTGACACCGGGCTGGGCGTCGAAGACGCGGGTGAAGCGGACCTCGTCGGCGGCGTCGTCGACGAGTTGTTCGATGTCGGCGAACGCGGACCGCAGCCGTTCGGCGCCGGTGCCGGTCCAGCGGGGGCGGTACTCGTCGAGCAGCCGCCCCCATCTGTGCAGCACGTCCACCTCGACGGCGAGGGCGACCTGCTCGCGGGTGGCGAAGTAGCGGTAGACGGTCCGCCTGGTCACGTCGCAGCGGTCGGCGATGTCGTCGATGGTCACCTGGTCGACACCACGTTCCAGGAACAGCTCCCGGGCCGCGGCGATCAGCGCCTCACGGCGTCGTTCCCGTACGCCCACGACTACCCGACCACGCGGCCGGTGCCGTCGCCGAGCGCGAGGCCGAGCGCCCCACGGTCGGTGACCAGGTGGTCCACTCCCCCGGCCCGGGAGTGCTGCCGGACCACGGCGGCGCCCGGCGGGTCCCAGCCGGCCAGCAGCGCCGTGGTGGCGTCGTCGTAGCCGGCGATGTCGTCACTGACGAACACCAGCGACCCGAGGGTGGTGTTGACGGTGAACAGGGCACGGCGTTCGGCGTCGGTGAGCCGGGTGTCGTCGGTGCGCAGGATGACCACGTCCGGGTCGTTGCCGAACCAGGTGCCGTCCATCCAGGCGCGGGCCACACTGCTGCGCATCGACGACACGGTGGAGATCCGTTCCGGGTAGCGCAGGGCGCGCTGTACCGGGTCCTCCCATTTCGCGGCGACGTCGGCGCCGACCCGGCAGTACTCGACCAGCCCGGCCGCGCTGACCAGGGGCACCCCGCAGCCCAGCATCGCAGCGTCGCCGCACCATTCGCGGAGCAGGTTCATGGCGCGCCGCATCCGCTGGGCGCGGGTGGCGCCGGGCCGGCCGTCGAGCGCGGCGGCGTACAGGAAGTCGAGTTTGAAGAAGTCGAAACCCCACACGTCGCGGGCGGTACGGATGACGCCCGCGAGGTGCTCGACGACTTCGGGATGTTCCAGGTCGAGGGCGTGGAAGGTGCCTTTCCAGCCCGGGTTCCAGCCGGCCGGCACCCGGTGGCCGCGGTCGTCGCGCAGCAGCCAGTCGGGGTGCTGTGCGGCGAGGTCGCTGTTGCGGGCGGCGACGAACGGGGCGAGCCACAGGCCGGGCCGCATCCCGGCGCGGCGGGCGGAGGTGGCGAGCGGGGCGACACCGTCGGGGAAGCCCGGTGCGAAGGTGGTCCAGTCGCCGACCCGGGTCTGCCAGCCGTCGTCGATCTGGAACACGTCGAACCGCACCCCGGACCCGGCGAGCACGTCGATCTCGCCGGTCAGCCTCTGTGCGTCGATGTCGTTGTAGTACCGGTACCAGCTGGTCCAGCCGGTGACCGGGCCGGCCGGGCGGGCGGTGGCGACCGATCCGGCCCAGGCGCGCAGCAGTTCGGGGGCGTGTTCGCCGCGCTGGTGGTCGATCCAGGCGACCCGGACGGTGCGGCCGGGTTCCAGGCGCCAGCCGGCCACGTCGACGACGATCCGCAGCTCGCCCCGGCCGACCTCGATGATCGTGTACGCGTCGAAGCCGAGCCGGGACCCCCACAGTTGAGCGCCGTCGGCGTTCTGGACGGCGAGGACCTCGTGGGAGCATTCGGCGCGCGGGTCCCGCTGGCCGGTGGCGATCGCGGCGTCGCCGTACCTGTCGAATTTGAACAGCCGGCCCACCGGGTGCATGGGCCGCCGCCCGGCCCGCAGCGGCCGGACCTGTGACTCCGACCAGGTCTGGTATCCGGACAGCCAGGCGAGCTCGCCGGGCGAGACCTCGGCCGGCAGCCGGATCACCAGGTGGTCGAGTTCGAGTTCGCCGGTGCCGGGGGTGACGTCGAGCCAGAAGCCGGGCCCGTCGCCGCCGGTGGTGACGGTCGCGTCGGTGGCGCTGATCGGCGCCACGGTGCCGCGTCGCCGGACGGCGAGCCTCCACTCGGTCACTTCGTCATCCCTTCGATCAGCCAGGCGGTGTGCCAGGTTCGTCCACGGGCGAGGCGAGCGGCCGGCTGTAGCCGCAGGTCACCCGGTTTGTCGCCGCCGACCCCGCGGTGCGCGACGTCGAGCGACAGGGTGGCCGGTCCGGTTGCCGGAAGTTCGTCAGCGTACGCGGCCGCGGCGAGCTGTTCCTGCGTGTACGGGCGGACCGACGCCTCGAACGGGTTGCCGGCGATGCGCCGGACCGTCAGGGTCAGGCCGCCGCCGGTGAGGGTCAGCTTCTCCAGACCGGTACGGTTCCCGTTCTCCTGCGGATGTGCGTAGGCGTGCGGGAATTCCTCGACCGAGCGGGACCACCGGCCCAGCGGCGAACCGGAGCAGCGGTCGCGGTAGTTCTCGCCACGGCCACGGCCGATCCATTCGACGTGGTCGAAGCGGCTGTCGAGGGTGCCGGTGAGCCCGGCCCGGACCAGTTCACGACGGCCGGCGGCTGCCCACATCTCGACCCGGACGCCACGGTCGGTGGCCTCGACGGCGAGCCTGATGTCGGCGCCGCGCACCCGCCAGCGGCTGCGGCCCCGGTCGGAGCGGTAGGGACGGGCGCGCCGGTTGGCCCGCCGCCACGCGGACACGCCGGTCAGCGGGGTCAGCACCGGCGCGAAGCTGGCCAGGCCACGATCGTTGTCGGTCGCGGCGCGCCACAGGTTGAGCCGCAGCGGGCTGCTCAGGAACTCGACTCCACCGAACCGCAGGGAGGTGATCGCGCCGTCGTGGGTGTCGACGGCGGCCCATTCGGAGAAGCCGGTGGCCGGGATGCGGGCCAGTTCGAACTGTTCCCAGGCGGTGTCGCCGACCTCGACCATCAGCGCCCACAGTCCGGGCCCGGCGACCGGCATGATCGGCAGGCGCACCTCGCGGCTCGCGCCGGGCGCGGTCACGATGTCCTTGACCTGCCCGGACGCGACGGTGGCGCCGTCGCGTTCGAGCCGCCAGCACAGGGCCCGGCCGGTCAGGTCGTCGAAGCTGTGCCGGTTGGTCAGCCGGACCCCGTCCGGAGTGCGGGTGATCACCACGTGCTGGTAGACCTTGGCCAGCTCATCGTAGGCGGGGTGCGGGGTGCGGTCGGCGGCGACGACGCCGTTCGCGCAGAACCAGCGGTCCGTCGGCGTCTCCCCGAAGGCGCCGCCATAGGCCTGCCGGACGAGATCATCCTTCAGCGGTACGGCGATCGTCTGGTCCACCCAGTCCCAGACGAAGCCACCGGCCCAGTTCGGGTACCGGTGGAAGTTCTCGACGTGGTCGGCGACGTTGCCGAAGCTGTTCTCCATGGCGTGCGCATACTCGCAGGCGATCACCGGCCGGCCGGTGTACCGCGCCGCGGGGAACGCCTTGTCGTCGCCGGCGAGTTTGTTGAACAGTTTCTGGATCAGGTTGATCCGCACGTCGCGGTGCTCGCCGATGCGCCGTTCGAGCTGCGGTGTCGGGTACATCAGCGAGTACACGTCGGAGGTGGTGAGGGTGGTGTCGCCCTCGTAGTGGACCGGGCGGCCGTCGTCGAGGGCGAGGACCGCCCGTTTGGCGGCGCGGAAGGCCTCGCCGTCGCCCGCCTCGTTGCCCAGCGACCACATGATCACGCTCGGGTGGTTGCGGGAGCGGCGGACCATCGCCTCGACCCGGGCCAGCACCGACGGCTGCCAGGCCGGGTCGTCGCCGGGGATGCCACGGCGGCGCACCCCGTGTGACTCGACCTCGGCCTCGTCCATGACGTAGAGGCCGTGTTCGTCGGCGAGCCGGTAGACCTGGTCCGGGTTGGGGTAGTGAGACAGCCGGAGGGCGTTGACGTTCGCGGCCTTCATCAGGGCGATGTCGTGTTCGCGGACGTCGGCCGGGACGTCCCAGATCCGCTCGGGGTGGAAGTCGTGGCGGTTCACGCCGTGCAGGACGATCGGACGGCCGTTGACTCGCAGCTGCTCGCCGACGATCTCGACGCGCCGGAAGCCGGTTCGCAGGTGCCGCACGTCACGTGTGCCGTCGTCCGCGGTGGTGGTGACGCGGAGATCGTACAAAATGGGGGTCTCGGCGCTCCACGGGCTGACCCGCAGGTCGACCGCCTCGAGTGACCCCGCGCCCTCGGCGATGAGATCGTCGCCGAGGTGGACCTGGACGTGGGCGTCGGTCTCGACCCGCAGCGAGCCCCGGTTCTCGACATGGTCGAAATCGGTCGTGACGACGATGTCCCAGGGTGCGTGGGCGGGTTCGGCCTCCAGCCAGACGTCGCGGGTGATGCCGGAGAGGAACCACATGTCCTGGTCTTCGAGGTATGTCCCGGTGGAGTAGCGATGGACCACCACGGTGATCTCGCTGCCGGTGGTGGCCCGATCGGTCAGGTCGAAGGTGGCGCCGGTCATCGAGCCCTCGCTGTAGCCGATCAGCTCGCCGTCGAGCAGCAGGTGGAAGGCGGATTTGACGCTCTCGAACCGCAGCGTGACGCGGCGGCCGGCCCAGTCGCCGGGGATGTCGAGGCGGCGGCGGTAGATGCCGGTGGGCCGGTCGTGCGGGTCGAGGCGGCCGTCCTTGCCGATCGCCGGCGGGTAGCGGAAGGCCAGGTAGTAGGGGGTGCCGTAGCCGTTCAGTTCCCAGACCGCGGGAACCTCCGTCTCACCCCACGGGCCTTCGGCCATGGTCGGGCTCCAGGCGAACGCCCAGGTGCCGCGCAGGCTGATCCGCTCGATGGTGTCCGCTTCTGATCGCTCGGCACGTTGCGGCATCCGTCCCCAGCCGACGATCGTCGGATCCTCGACGTCGCGGCGCATCCGGTCCAGGTTCACGTGAGCTCCAGCTCCCGGACCAGCTCGGCGTGCCGGCTCTCGTCCAGGCGGTACCAGATCAGCGGGATCGCGGCGAGCACGCCGATGACGCCCGGGACGATGGTCATGGTCGCGTGCAGGCCGTCCAGGGTGGCCCGGGTCTGGTCGGTGTTGGCGACGTAGCCGAAGACGCCGAGCAGGGCCAGGCCGAGCGAGGCGCCGAGCGCGGAGGCGACCTTGGTCTTGAAGATGTTGCTGGAGAAGACCAGTCCCTCGGTACGCCGTCCGGTGCGCCACTGCCCGTACTCGACGGTGTCGGCCAGCATCGACAGCAGGGTGATGTTGGTGACGCCGTAGCCGAGCCCGGTGATCGCGATCCACACCAGCATCGGGGTCAGCGACTCGTATCCGGTCAGCCAGGATCCGATCGAGGTGACCGTGGTGACGGCGAGCCCGGCCAGCGCCGCCCGCCGCTTGCCCCACAGTTTCGCCACCGCCGGGCTGAGCAGCGACCCGGTGACCGTGGTGATCGCGAAGACCCCGATGAACGCCGGCACCAGGGCCTCGGCGTCGAAGTTGTAGCGCAGGTAGTAGGCCGGGATGATGCTGCGGATCGTGAACGCGATCTCGGTCAGCAGCATGGCCAGGAGCAGCAGCAGGAGCGGGCCGTTCCGGGCGAACAGGGCCAGCATCTCCCGGGCGCCGTAACGTGGCGACGGCACGTAGTCCTCGCGCTCGCGGACCCGGGCGAAGGTGATCCAGGTCAGGATGATCGCGGTGATCGCGTAGACGACCGAGACCGCCTGCCAGGACAGCGCGGCCACCAGCGGCAGCGTGACGATGTTGACGCCGATGAACCCGATGCTGGCCAGGGTGCGCGGGACCATGACGAGCGAGGTGCGCTCGGACGCGTCCACGGTGAGGGCCGCCGACATCGACCAGTACGGGACGTCCATGGCCGAGAACGACAGCCCCCACAGCAGGTAACTCACGTAGGCGAGGGCGAGGGTGGCCGACCCGTCGAGCTTCGGCACCGAGAACGCCAGCACGGTGAGCAGGCCGAGGACCGGCGGGGTGAACAGCAGGTAGGGCCGGAACCGTCCCCAGCGTGACGAGGTGCGGTCCACCAGCATGCCCATGACCGGGTCGAACAGGGCGTCGACCACCCGGACGATCAGGAACAGCAGCGACGCCGAGGCGGCCGCGATGCCCAGCTCATCGGTGTAGAACAGCGCCAGATACGTGGCGACGAACCCGTAGATGATGTTGTTGCCGAGGCTCCCCCAGCCATAGGCGAGTTTCGTGCTCCAGCCCATTTGCTTCTCTTCCTTCCGCTACCGCGGCAGGAAAATAACACACGTGTGTCATTTTTGGGTGTGCTGGATCACGTCGTACATGCGGGCGGCATCAGCCGGATCCGGCAGCGGCACCGCTTCTCCGCGCCGCAACGCCGTCAGCGGGGCGGCCGGCGGGGCTTCCAGCAGCTGTTCCAGCCGGGCGGCGGCCCTCCCCGTGGACTCGCCGAACACCCGCGCGGCGGCGCCGATCAGAGCCCGCGCCGGCTGATCGAAGTTGCGGTGCATGCCGCTGTCGACGAACAGCGGATTGTACAGCATGTACCGGATCGGCGTGCCCGGATAGCGGCCGGCGAACCCGGCGCCGAGCAGGTCGTTCGCCCGGGCCACCTGCATCGTCGCGGCGAACAGGGAGTAGCCGCGGGTCAGCGTCAGATCGTCCCAGTGGACGTGGCCGGCCCGGATGCCGCCGACGCCGCACAGGTTGAGGATCATCGGGTTCGGGCTGCGTTCCAGGGCCGGGCGCAGGCCGTCGGCCAGCAGGTGGCGGGCCAGCACACCGATCGCGAACGTCCGCTCGTGGCCCTCGGCGGTCACGACCCGCCGCCGGGAGAACTGCCCCGCCGACAGAACCAGGGCGTCGATCCGGTCCGGCAGCCGGCCGACCAGCTCACGGGTCGCCCGCATCGACGTCAGGTCGGCGTCGGCGCTGCCCAGCGCGATCACGTTCGCCTTCGCCCTTGTCGACTCGGCCAGGGCCCGGCCGATTCCGCGGGTCCCGCCCGCGATCACCACAGTGCGCATACTGGGATCGTCGACGCCGCCGGACGCGCCCGAAAGAAGGCACATTTATGTCACCGGTCCTGCCGCTGCCCGTCACCACCGCTTCGCGGGAGTCGTGCGAGGCGACCGACATCCTTCGGCTCGTCGGGGAGAAATGGACCGTCCTGGTGCTGGTCATCCTCCGCGACGGCGGCCCGTCCGGCTTCAATCGCCTTGATCGTACGGTCGAAGGGCTCAGCCGGCGCATCCTCACCCGCACGCTGCGCGGCCTGGAGGAGGACGGCCTGGTCAGCCGCCGGATCACCGCGTCCCATGTCGAGTACGCGATCACCGGCCTGGGCCGTTCCCTGCTCCCGCTGATCCTCGCGGTGGGCGAATGGGCGGTCGCCCACGCCCCGGAGATCGCGGCCGCCCGCGCCGCCTACCGCGCCTGATCGGCCGCCCTTCTCGCGTTTGAGAGGCCGGCACTGTCGCTTTGACAAGCCGGCCCGGTCGCCTATCGCAGCGGCTTCCGATACCGGTGGTGGCTCGTCGCGACCCGGAAGCCGAGCTTCTCGTAGAGCGTGCGGGCACCGGCCGGATCGTGCGCCTCGGTCCGCAGCCGGGCCGGCCCGCCGAGTTCCGCGAGCGCCCGGGTGAGCAGCGCCGACGCCAGCCCGCGCCGCTGAAAATCCGGGTCCACAGCCACGTCCTCGACCTCGTCACCGTGCACCGCCACGAACCCGGCGATCCGCTCCCCCGACGTCGCCACCAGGAACGACGACCGATCCGACCGATGCAGCCAGTCCCGCAGCCGATCCTGCGACGGCAGGCTCACGAACGGCCGCCCGGCCCACGCTCGCTGCGCGAGCCGCCACAGATCCCCGGCATCGTCCACGGTCGCGTTCCGGACCGCGATCCCTTCCGGCAGATCCTTCTTCGGTACGGGCGAAGCCTCCCGCCGCATCCAGACCATCGTGAAGATCCGCGCATATCCCCGGCTGGCCAGCAGCGCCGCCCGGTCGTCCTCCCCGTCGTCGGCGTTGCCCCCGAGCATGACCGTCCCACCGAGCCGCCGCTGCTCGGTGAGCCTCGCGGCGGCCGCCTCACTGGCGTCGAGCAGCAGCCCACCGAGCCCACGCCGCCGGTCACCGGCCCGAACATGCCCGTGGGTCAGAAACAGATGAACCCCGTCATCCTCGGTCCACGACCGCAACGACGCCCACCCCGCCACGGTCCCGTCATCAGCGTCGGCCACCAGCGACCACTCCACCGGCCCGAGCCGCTCACCGACAGCTTCCCCCACCCGCAACGGCCGCAGCCGGTAGCCCGCCATACTCCCGAACTCTAGGCATCCGCCCGCCCCCGGTTAACCCCCAGACTTCACCCACCCACCGCGACGCCATCAGCGTGGTGACCCGCGGCCCGATCCGAACCACATACGTCCACGCGGGCTGGCCGGCCCGGCAGCGTGGTGACCTGCGGCAATGAGCAGTTGCGCGTCGGGCCCGAAGCGGGGTTCGGCTCGGCGGGCCGCCGACGGTCTCTACTGGTGGGGGGACGGGGACTTGACCGCGGGCTCTCGGATCGGGAGGGGGCGGACCGCGGTGGCGATCAGGGCGGCCAGGCCCAGCAGGGCCGCTACCAGGATCAGGGCACGTAGGACGGTGATCCGGTCGCCGAGGAAGCCGATCACCGGTGGGCCGGCCAGGAAGGCGCAGTAGCCGATCGAGGCGATCACGCTCACCCGGGCGGCGGCGCGGGTCGGGTCGTCGCCGCCGGCGCTCATGCCGACCGGGAAGCCGAGGGAGGCGCCCAAACCCCAGAGCAGGGCGCCCGCGTAGGCGAGGATCGGGTTCGGGGCGAAGACGAACAGGGCCACTCCGGCGGTGCCGATCAGGGCCAGGACACGGATCACCGGGGTACGCCCGTGGCGGTCCAGTATCGCCGGGCCGTACCAGCGTCCGATGGTCATCGCGGTGAGGAACCCGGCGAAGGCCAGCGTGCCGAGCGCCGGGGAGACGTGGTGGCCGTCGATGGCGGCGATGCTGATCCAGTCGTTGCCGACGCCCTCGGTGAACGCGAAGGCCAGCACGAACACGCCGATCAGCAGGGTGCGCGGCTCCTTCCAGGCGGTCAGGGCGCTGACCTTCGGCGCCGGTTCGGACGCGTCGTGCGTGGTCTCGTCGTGGGAGTGGTCGGCGACGAAGTGGCGGGCCTGCCACACGACGGCCGCCACGACCAGCACGGTCACGCCGGTGAGGTGGGCGGCGACCGGCACGTGCAGGGCGACCATCCCGGCGCCGAGGAGGGCGCCGGCGACGGTGCCGAGGCTGAACCCGGCGTGGAAGCGGGACATGATCGAGCGGCCGAGGTGGCGTTCGACGACGGTGCCCTGCACGTTCATGCCGACGTCCCACGCGCCGTTGGCGAAGCCGAGCAGGAACAGGCCGATCACAACCGGGACCACGCCGGCCAGGGAGCCGAGGGCTGCGGTGGTCAGGCCGACACCGAGCAGGAGGGCCATCGCCATGACGGTGCGCGACGAGCCGATCCGGGTGACGACCGGGCCGGAGAGCGGGAGCGCGAGCAGGGACCCGGCGGCGATGGCGAGCAGGACGAGGCCGAGGGCGGCCGGGTCGAGGCCGAGCTGGTCGCGGACCTGCGGGATGCGGGAGGCCCAGCTGGCGAACGCGAAGCCGGAGCCGATGAAGGCGACGTAGGTGGCCGTGGTGGCTGCCCGGACCGTCTCCGGCCGTACGGTTGTGAACATGTTTTCGAACATAACAAACAGATCTGATGTTCGAAACGTTGTGACGGGGCCATCTTTACGGTTCAATGACGGGCATGACTCTCACCGACCGCCACCGGCAGATCCTCGACGCGGTGAAGCAGGACGGGACGATCACCGTCCGGGAGCTGTCCAGGCTGACCGCGACCTCGGAGATGACCGTCCGCCGCGACCTGGAGCAACTCGCCGAGCGCGGCATGATCACGCGGTTTCGTGGCGGGGCCCGCAGTCTGACGCTGCGGGGTGAGGAGCCACCGTTCATGCTACGCGCGCAGAACGGTCAGGAGACGAAACGCCGGATGGCCGCGGCCGCGGTCGGCATGCTCGCCGACGGTGAGGCGATCGTGCTGGACAGCGGCACCTCCTGTGTCGAGGTGGCCCGGTTGCTGCCGGGCCGGCGGCTGACCGTGATGCCGATGTCGCTGCATTCGGTCGACGTACTGATCGGCGAGCACGGGGTGCGGCTCCTGCTGCCCGGTGGCGAGCCACGCCCCCACGAGCTCGCGCTGACCGGCCCGCTCGCGCTGGCGTCGCTGGCGGCGCTCCGGTTCGACACGGCGATCATCGGCTGCTGCGGGCTGACCCCCGACGGCATGACCGCCTACGACCTGGAGGACGCCGCGATCAAGCGCGCGGTGATCGCCTCCGCGCACCGGGTGATCGCGCTGGCCGACCCGGCGAAGTTCACCCGGACCGCGCTGGCGTTCGTCGCGCCGGTCTCCGCCTTCGACGTCGTGATCACCACGGACGACGCCCCCGAGGAGCAGACCGACGCCCTCGCCGCGGCCGGCACGGTCGTGCACCGGGTGTGACGCCCACGCCGGAGGCGTCCGGCGTGGCTGCCGAAGCTGGACTCGGCGACATGCCGCTACTTTACAATGAAAACCGTTTCCAACAAGATGGTCCGGTGAGCGTCCAACTGACCACCACCGCCGTCACCGTGCTGTCCGGGTTCGTCCCGAGCGCGGTCCAGGCCACCGCCCAGGCCCTCCTGCTCGCCGACGACCGGCTCGTCTCGGTGAGCCACGACATCACCGGCATCCGGGACGGGATCGTGCTGCGGACCGTTCGTACCGCCACCGAGGTCCTCGAACACGAGACGGTCCGGATCGAACACGGGTGCGTCGCGTGCACCCTGCGCGAGGACGTCGTACCCACCCTGGCCCGCCTTGCCACCGGACGACCCGGACATGATCTGCTGCTCGTCCTGCCGCCCACGATCGAACCGGAAGCCGTCGCGACCGCCTGCACCCCGCTGGCCGAGGTGCGGTTCGACTCGTACGTCACCGTCGTCGACACCGACCGGTTCCTCGACGACCTGGTCAGCACCGACGACCTGCGCCATCGCGGGCTGCACGCCGCCGACGACGACCACCGCGCAGTCGCCGACGTGGTCGTGCACCAGGTGGAGTTCAGCGACACGGTCGTGCTGTGGAGCCGGCCCGGCAGCGATCCCGACCACCTCGACCGGCTCGGCGCGCTGGTGCACCGGCTCGCGCCGTGGGCCGTCCAGATCCCCACCGGCACCACCCACAGCCTCGACATCGGCGGACTGTCCACCCTGGTCCGCGGCACCCGCCGGCACGACCCGGAACGGCCCGGCCTGCTCGGGCTCGCGCTGGAGGGCCGGGCGATCGGCGTGCACGACCCGGAGACCAGTGTGGTCTTCCGCGCCCGGCGGCCGTTCCACCCGCAGCGCCTGCACGACGCGCTCGACGAACTGACCGCCGAGGCGATCCGCGGGCGCGGCCAGCTCTGGATCGCCAGCCAGCCGGACACCGTGATCGCGTTCGAGTCGGCCGGCGGCGGACTCAGCTTCGGCAGCCTCGGCTACTGGCTGGACGCCCTGCCCGCCGACCGGTGGATGGAGGCCGGCGGCCAGCGGCGGATCGCGGCCGACCTGTCCTGGCACCCCTACTACGGCGACCGCAACACGGTGCTCGCGCTGATCGGTTTCGGCCTCGACGACACAGCGTTGATCGGGCTGCTCAGCTCCTGCCTGCTCACCGACGACGAGGTGGCCGCCGGGTTCGAGGCCTGGCGGGCGCTACCCGATCCGTTCGAGGGCTGCTTCCCACTCCAGTGACGGGTTCGCGGCGGCGTCGGTGGCCAGTCCCGGGTCGTCGAGCAGGGCGGTGATCCGGCCGGTGGGCAGGCGCGGGCAGCGGGCCGCCGCCGCGCGGACCCGTCCGGCCGGGTCACGGGTCAGGAGGTCGGCGACGGCCGGATCGAGGGCCGGGTCGCGCAGGGCGAGGCAGCGCACCTCGGCGTCGTCGTGGACGGCGAACCGGGCCAGGCCGTGGATCGGGAACTGTGGCCGGGCCGGCAGCGCGTGCCTCGCCTGGCCGTCGAGGAAGCAGCGCAGCAACAGTTCGCCGGGGACGCCCGGGTGGGTGGTGGCGAGCTCTCGCCGTACCGCCGGATCGGGGTCGTCGGTGAGCACCGCAACCAGATCGGAGGGCAACCCGGTGACCGACGCGGCCCGACGGCGAAGCCGCGGGTTGTCCGATCGCGCCCACCGCATCGCGCGCGGCAGATCCGGCTCGGGCAGCGACAGTGCGGCCCGGTCGTCGTCGCTGACATAGGCATACTGCTCGATCGTGATGCGGACCGCCTGGTCCGGGTCGGCGGCCAGCGACCGGATCAGATCATCGGGCAGGCCGGGCCGGGCGGCAACGGCCCGGCGGACCGCCGGGTCCTCATCGAGGGCGAGCCGCCGCACCTGCTCAGGAGTGAGGTCCTGGCCGGTGAGCGCCTCCCGGATCGGGGCGTGCGGGTGCCGGGACAGGGTGTCGATCAGGTCGGGCGGGGTGGTCGGGTTCGCGGCGACCGACGCCATCGCCGACAGGTCGCCGGATGCCGCCACCTGTTCGGCCAACTCGCGTGACAACGGCAGGTGCAGCGTGGTCCAGAACGCAGGGCCGCCCGCAGGGTGAGATCGGCGGCCGGATGGGTGCCGAGGGCGGATCGGATCTTCCGCGACGGGTGCACCGCCATCGCCTCCTGCACCGGCCTCGGCAGGGTGGCCCGAACGGAAAGTCCGCAGCTCATCGCGTCCGGCCAGTCCGGCAGCAGGCGCAGGAGGGCGGCCGCCGGCACCGACGGGTTCCGGGCGAGGCCGCGCACCACCTGTTCACGATCCACCGGGCGAAGACTGTCACATTTCCGCGGGCCGGTCCGTCCTGTGGGCATGAAGCGCATCCTCGTCACCGGTTCCACCGGCACCCTCGGCCGCCCGGTGGCCGAACTCCTCACCTCCCTCGGCCACGACGTCCGCGGGCTGAGCCGCCGTCCCGGTAGCGCCTACCAGGGCGATCTCGCCTCCGGAGCCGGGCTCGACGCGGCCCTCGACGGCGTCGGCACGGTCGTGCACTGCGCCAGCGACACCCGCCGGCAGGGGAAGACCGACATCCAGGCCACCCGCAACCTGCTCGACGCGGCCGCCCGGGCCGGGCGGCCGCACGTCGTCTTCGTCTCGATCGTCGGCGTCGACCGGATCCCGTACCCCTACTACCGGATCAAGCTGGAAGCCGAAGGACTGATCGAGGCCTACGGCGGCACCACGCTGCGGGCCACCCAGTTCCACGACTTCGTGCTGGCCGGCGCCCGGATCGCCGCCAAACTCCCGATGGTCCTCGCGCCGGACGTCAAGGTGCAGCCGATCGCCACCCACGACGTCGCCGCCCGTATCGCCGAACTCGTCGACCAGCCGGTCGCCGGGCGCGCCGACGATCTCGGCGGACCCGAGGTGCTCTACGCGCCCGACCTGTTCCGCGACTACCTCGCGCGGATCGGCAAACACCGCCGGGTGGTCCCGGTCCGCCTTCCCGGCGCCGCGTTCCGCGCCTTCCGGGACGGCGAACACCTCACCCCGGAGCATCGGTCCGGCGGCGAGCGCTGGTCCGGCTTCCTCGGCGGTACGGCCATTCAGCGCTGATCCGACGCGGCACCGATGTCGCGCGCTGATCCGGCGCGGAACGGCCGCCGGGTGCTGATCTGATTCGGGCGGCCCGGTGCCCTCGCCGGGCCGCGATCACGCTGTGTCATCATCACCGGCATGAGTGCTTGGGTCTACAACGACCGCCCCGAGGGTGTGAGCTTCCTGCCTGCCCGGATCACCGGTCCGGCGCGCACCGAGATCGAGGAGGAGATCTGGACCTGGATCGTCCGGGGCGAGGACGACCCGGCCGAGTTCGTCGACTACCTCGAGGACGACGAGGAGCGGCACGGGCTCACCGATGAGGAGCTGACCGCGGCGTACGAGACGGCGCTCACCGCCCGCCGCGATCAGCAACGGTCATGGGGTGAGGTCCGCAGCAACCTGACGCGGGCCTTCGACGAGCTCAACTCGGTGGGTGTGCTGGCCCGGGAGAACTTCAGCTGCTGCGGCACCTGCGCGTCGGCCGAGATCCACGACGAACGCGACGACTCCCGGCACTGGCACGGCTACGTCTGGTACCACCAGCAGGACACCGACTCGCTGATCGCCGACCCGAGCGGCTCGGTGTACCTGGGTTACGGCGTCTACCCGCCCGTCGACTTCGACGAGAACGCCTACGAGAAGCTCTCCGACCAGGAGAAGCAGGCGACCTACCAGGCCGACCTGGAGAAGCTGATGGACGAGGTGGTCTTCCCGATCCTCCAGGACCACGGCATGCAGGTCGTCTGGAACCGCGACCAGGCCAAGCGCATCCTGGTCACCGGCGCCCGCTGGTACACCCCCATCGACTGACCCCCGGCCCGGTTGCGCCGGGTCCATAGCTTCGATCGCGTGGATGACCTTGACCCGGAGTTCGTTCGAGCCTTCGTCGACGCGGTCGAAGCCGAGTACAGCCCGCGCTGGGGGTCGCGGGCCTTCCCGGTGCAGGCGGTCGCCAGGCGGCTGAACATGGACGTCGACGAGCTGAAACGGATCTGCCCCGATCCCGACCTGTTCTACGCCAGGGAACTGGGCCGGACCCGCGAGATCCTCGACGAACCGGATCACCCGAGCACCCGGGGCGATCTCGCCCGCATCCTGACGTGGCTGGCCGGCAACTACCACGGCCAGTCTCCGACCAGCAGGAGACTGCTGGGCCTCGCGTTGACGCCGACCTATGACAACACCCGGGCCGAACAGATCCGCGAACTCGGCGACGGCGGCTGGCGAGCCGTTCTCAAGGCTTCGCTCGAACGTGGGATCACCCGCGGGGACCTGCCGCCGGACACCGACATCGACACCATCGTCGACGTGCTGGCCGGTGCGCTCACCTATCACAGTGTCTACGGCACGAACTGGGATCGGGTGGTACGGATGCTGCTCGACGCGGTGTTCTCCGCGGCGGTGCCGGTCCGCGCGCTGGAACAGGAACGGTTCGGCGGACAGCCGGCGACCGCCACCCCCGCGGTCGAGCGGGCGTTCAAGTGGATCGACCAGGTGCCGATGGGCACCGTGCTGCCGGCCGCCGATGTGCCGTTGCTCCTGATGACCCAGGCGCCGCAGAAGACAGCGGTGCTGAACGGCTGCCCGGTCACCGTCTCGGTACGGCTCAACCGGAACCTCTCGGCCGGGATCCTGTCCCGCGATCCGCTGATCCAGGACACCGACGCCCACGGTCGCCTCACCGCGTCGGTCCGGGTGAGCACACCCAAGCCCGGCATGCTCCCGCCCTACCTGCGCGCGGACCGGATCCTCGTGGCGCACGGCGACCAGGTGTGGGTGGCGCCGCTGGCCGCACCGTATCCCCCGGCCAGGCTCACCCGCGAGATCACCGCCGGTGCACGCCTGGGCCCGAAGTGGGAACCGGGGGCACGGGCCGACGTGGTGGTCCGGCTGCACGCCCCGGACGACTCGTTCGGCCTGGTCCGCCTGATCGACCAGACCATCGACTCCACCGAGTAATTCAGCGGACTCGATGAGCCGGTTCTGTTAGACAGTTTCGATGCCCGGACGCCGACGACTGATTCCGCTCGCTCTGGCGCTCGCCGTCGACATGTTCGGCAGCGGCCTGTTCCTGCCGGTGTCGCTGCTGTATTTCACCCATGTGGCCGGGTTGCCGCTGGCCACGGTCGGTGTGTTGCTGAGCGTGGCGGCGATCGGGTCGCTGCCGGTGCCGCTGCTGGTCGGGCAGGTGGTGCATCGGTTCCGGCCGGTCGACCGGGTGATCCTGGCGCAGGTGGTGCAGGGGGCGGCGTTCGCGGCGTACGGCTGGGCGCACACCCCGGCCGCGGTGCTGGCGGTGGCGATGCTCGCGGCGATCGGGCAGCGGCTGTTCTGGTCGTCGTTCTTCTCGGTGGTCGCCGGCCTGGCCGAACCGGGTGAGGACCGGGCGAGGACCGACCGCCGGTACGCGCTCACCGGCATGATCCAGATGGCGTCGATGGGCGCCGGCACGCTGCTCGGCGGGCTGGTCGTGGCGTACGGCTGGGATCAGCCGGTGATGTGGTTCAACGCGGCGTCGTTCCTGGTCTCGGCGGTGCTCCTGACGCTGGTCCCCCGCCACCGGACGGCCGTGCCCGCGGGTGCGGCCGTGGGCGGCTACCGGGCGATGCTGCGGGACCGGCCCTATCTGCTGCTGATCGCGGTGAACACGATCTTCGCGCTGTGCAGCGTGTTCATCGGGGTGGCGCTGCCGGTCTACCTGATCGAGGCGCTACCCGCCCCGGACTGGCTGGTCGGGCCGCTGCTCGCGGCCAACACGGTGCTGCTCGCCTCCGGGCAGGCGCTGGCCGTCCGGCTGGTCCGGCCGCTGTCACGGCCACGGGGCCTGGCGCTGGCCGGTGTGCTGTGGGTGGTGTGGGCGCTGCTGTTCGCGGCGGCGGTCAAGGTGCCGGGGGCGGCGCTCGTCCCGTACCTCATGGTGGGGTTGATCTTCTTCGCGGCCGCCGATCTGATCCACGCGCCGCTGTCGAACGCCCTGTCCGCGGCGGCCGCGCCACCCGCGCAGCGGGATCGGTATCTGGCCGTCTACCAGTACTGTTTCGCGTTCGCGAGCATCCTGGCGCCGGCGTTCTTCACGCTCCTGTACGCCCGCGGCCCGGCTGTGCCGTGGCTCGCGCTGGCCGCGGTGACCGTGGTCGCGACGGCGGTGGTCCACCTCCTGGACGCGCCGCTGACCGCGCGGGAAACCGCCGATCAAAATCTGCAAACCCGCTGATGGGTACGAACGACGACGGTACCCTCATAACGGAGCATTTCTGGCATCTCGTGGCCAGATCAATCTGCCTCCGCGATGACCGGAATCGGACACGGGTGACGGGGCGGCACTCCGCGAGCGCCTGTGCCAAGATCGTCTGAGTGACGACAGCTGAGTTGTATGCCGAGTTCGCCGCCCGGGAAGCCCACGGAATCTCCCCCACCTACGAGCGCCTGGCCCGGGCCGTCGCCGGTGACACGGCGATCCACGAGTTGCTGGCGGCGGTTCCGGAGGCCAAGCGGCAGCCGAACCTGCTGTTCGGGGTGGTGCGGCTGCTCGGTGGACCAGTCGACGACCCGGAGGCGTTCCACGAATTCACGGTGGCGCGCTGGGCCGACATCGCACCGAACCTGCGGTCCCGGGCGACCCAGACCAATGAGCCCGGCCGATGTGCGCTGCTGTTGCCCGTACTGCAGAGGCTGCCGCAACCCCTCGCCCTGCTGGAGGTCGGCGCATCGGCCGGCCTGGGGCTTTATCCCGATCGGTACGCCTACCGCTACGGTGACCGGCGGATCGGGGCCGGAGATCCGGTCCTGGAGTGCGAGCTGACCGGGATCGAACCGGCGGACCGGCTGCCGGAGGTGGTGTGGCGGGCCGGGCTCGACCTCAACCCGCTGCGCGTGACCGATTCCGACGATGTCGCCTGGCTGGATGCGCTGATCTGGCCGGAGCACGAGCATCGCCGTGCGCGACTGAAGGCGGCCGCCGCGATCGCCGCCGCCGATCCGCCGCACCTGATCCGTGGCGATCTGGTCGACGACCTGCCGGGCCTGGCGGCGCAGGCACCGGCCGGGGCGACCCTGGTGATCTTCCACACCTCGGTGCTGTACCAGGTGCCGGACGAGCGTCGGCAGGCGTTCGAGAAGCTGGTCGGGACGCTGCCCGGGCACCGGATCTCGGTCGAGGCGCCGGGGGTCGTCCCGTTCGAGGACCTGCCGCCGGCCCCGGACGACACGCTGCACAACGTGGTCGCCCTGGACGGGGTGCCGCTGGCCTGGGCCCGCGGCCACGGTCAGGCGATGTCCTGGTTCGCGGGCTGACGTTGCCCGTCGATCCACCGGCGCAGCTCGGCGGCGGACTCCTGGACCGTCCGGCCGGTCGTGTCGATGACCGAAACCGACCAGGTCTCCGGACGTGCCCAGCGCATCTGGTCCCACCCGCCGTTCATGATCACTTCCGGCCGGTGATCCGGGTCGGCGGCGTGGGCCCGTTGCCATTGCGCCCAGCCGATGAACGCCTCGGTGGCGCCGGCATCCCACCGACCGGGGTCACGCTGAGCAAGGCGCTGCCGCCGCACCTCGTCGTCCACGTCGAGCAGGCAGGCGGCGATGCCATTCAGCTCCGGCGCGGACGGGCAGGCCAGCACCTCGCCGAGCGGGGACTGGCCGGTGAGCAGCATGTCCAGACCGGCGGCCTGGTAGCCCAGGGCCCGCCGGATCCAGCCTTCCAGACTGCGCTGCCGCCACACCACGTCGGCGTCGCCTGGCACGCCGATCTCGTCGAAGTCGTGCCAGACCAGACCCTCGACCGGGCCGCAGGCGCGGACCGTGGTCGTCTTTCCGGAACAGCTCGAACCGGAGACCGTCAACAGCATCGGAGTCCTCCATGGAGCAGGTGAACAGCCGCGTCGTCTACCAGAACCCGTGGATGACGGTACGGGAGGACGAGGTCCGCCGCCCGGACGGCAGCCCCGGCATCTACGGCGTGGTCGAGAAACCCGACTTCGCGCTGGTGCTGCCCCGGTGGGAGCACGGGTTCTGGCTGGTGGAGCAGTTCCGGTATCCGGTCGGGCGGCGGGCGTGGGAGTTCCCGCAGGGCAGCTGGGGCGCCGGCGGCGAGGGTGATCAGGCCGCGCTCGCCCGGCGGGAGCTCGCCGAGGAGACCGGGCTGCGGGCCGACCGGATGATCCATCTCGGACATCTCTACGAGGCGTACGGGTACTGCACCCAGGGCTTCGACGTCTACCTGGCGACCGGTTTGGCCGAGGGCGAGCCCGACCGGGAGGCCACCGAGCAGGACATGATCCATCGTGCGTTCACCGACGACGAGGTCACCGCCATGATCCGCAGCGGGGAGATCGTCGACGCCCCCTCGCTGGCCGCCCTCACCCTGTACCGTCTCGCCGGGTGAACACGGTAGAGCGACGCGCCGACACCGCCCGCATCGTCGGCACCATGGCCATCGGCGTCGGACTGTTGATCACCCTGATCGGGCTGGTCACCGATGCCACTCCGGCGAAGGGGTACTTCTTCGCCGGCGTGCTGGTGGTCATCGGGTCCGGGCTACGTCTGGAGACCGCGATCACCCGCCGGAAATAGCCACTTCACGGCGGATTCGTCCTCCGACCAGCCTTGTAAATCTTGCATGTTTCTCCATACTCGCGGCGATCTTGCATGGTTCTTCACGTCTGGGCATGGTTTGTCGTGCAAGGTCCACTGCGCCGGGGAGACCTTGCAGCTTTCTTCCTGCCGGGACGAGGAAAGGGCTGCAAGATCGGCGCGAGGGCGATGAATCGTGCAAGATCGGCGCGAGGGGCAAACTTGACTTTCGCACTTTTGTGAAGCCGCTGCCTGACCCCGCCCCCGGAGTCTCCGCAGGTGACGCCGGTCGCGGACTTCAACGCCGGGAATATCGCGACTCCGCGCTGACCTCGACAAACGCAAGATCCATCGCTACGGCGCGCCCTACCAGCGAGGACTCGGCTCTAAAGTGCGAAAGTCGAGGGCAAAGAATCGTGCAAGATCCGCGAGCAGCAAGCCATCCTGGTGCGGACCGGCCGGTCCTGACGATGGGGTGCCGCTCGGTCCGAGGTCGGCTGATCGGGACAGATCGGTCCGTTTCGTGGCGCTGAGGACGAGCGCCGGAGCGGTAAGTTCGTCGATATGGAGAGGGTGGTCGCCGGCCGTTACCGGCTGCTGGCGCTGCTCGGGCGCGGTGGCATGGGTGCGGTCTGGCGGGCCCACGACACCCTGCTGGGCCGGGACGTGGCGATCAAGGAGATCTGGTCTCCCGGCGAGGAGACCGCACCGCCGGCACCGGCCGTGGTCCGGCGGGCGCTGCGGGAGGCGCAGGCCGTCGCGCGGCTGCGGCATCCCGGCATCGTGACCGTGCACGACGTGGTCACCGAGGCGGACCGGCCGTGGATCGTGATGGAGCTGATCGACGGACGATCCCTCGCCGGGGCCATCGAGGACCACGGCTTCCTGCCCGAGCGGCGGGTGGCCGAGATCGGACGGCAGGTGCTGCTCGCGTTGCGGGCCGCCCATCGCGGCGGTGTCGTGCACCGGGACGTGAAACCGGCCAACATCCTGCTCGACGGTGACCGGGTGATGCTGACCGATTTCGGGATCGCGGCCGTCGACGACGCCACGGCGCTCACCGCCACCGGGCAACTGGTCGGCTCCCCCGGATATCTGTCGCCGGAACGGATCAACGGCAAGCCGGTGACGGCGGCCGCCGATCTGTGGGCGCTCGGGGTGACCCTGTACACGGCGGCGACCGGACGTTCACCGTTTCGCCGGGACGACACCCCGTCCACCCTGGCCGCCGTTCTGGCGAGCCGACCCGATCCACCGGCCCACGCCGGACGGCTCTGGCCGGTGATCAAAGGTTTGCTGGTCAAGGATCCGGCTGGGCGTCTGGGCGCCGAGCAGGCGCTGCGGCTCCTGGAAGCGGTGGCCGCGCCGCCCGTGCAGCGTCGCGCGCCCCGGTGGTGGCGCCGGAGGCCACGGTCCACGATGGCCTCGGGTGCGACTTCCGCCGTGGCTGACACACCGCCGACGGTCGTCGCGCCGCCGCCGACCCTCGCCGCGACGACCGAGCACCGCCCGGCGGCCCGGTCCACCGCTCCGGCCGATGACGCGGCGCCCGCCCGATCCGAAACCTTCCCAGACGGGCCAACCGAAACAAACGGGCAAACTGAAACGGCCGGGCCAACCGAAACGGCTGGGCTAGGCGAACGTGTCGGGCCAGCCGAAACGGGCGGGCCAGCCGAAACGGGCGGGCCAACCGAAACGGCTGGACCAGGCGGACCTGTCGGGCCAGCCGAAACAGGCGGGCCAACCGAAACGGGCGGGCCGGGCGCGCCTGTTGCCGGGGTTCGGGTCCGGCGGCGCTGGCGGCGCCGGGTGAGTGTCGGCGTCGTGCTCGTGGTCCTCGCCGTGGCCGGTACGGTCGCCGCTGTCTGGCCGGGCGTGCTCAAGCCGCTGCTGGGGGCGACGCCGTCCACGGGGTCGTCGCCGTCTGTTCCGGCCACGGCGGGGGCGCGGCCTTCGGTGGCGGCGAGTGCGATCGCCACGGACCCGTTCGTGCTGGCATCCGGGATCGCCGAGACCTGGGACTTCGCGGTGAGCCGGAACGGGAAGGTCCTGGTCACGCATGACCGGCAGAGTGTGCGGTTCTTCGATCTGGCCGGTCCCCGGTCACTCGGCGGGCCGCTGGCCACGTCGGTCGGTGACATCTGGTCGGTGGCGCTCAGCCCCGACGGCACCCTGCTGGCGGTCGGCGGGAAGGACGGCCGGTTGCAGCTGCTGGACGTGGCCGGCCGCAAGCCGTCGGGCCGCACCCTGACCGGGCCCGACCCGGTGTCCGCCCTGGACTTCAGCCCGGACGGCCGGCGGCTCGCCGCCGCACACTGGGAAGGCGAGGTCACCCTGTGGGACGTCCCGGCCCGCAGATCGCTGGGCACCCTGTCCAACGGCCGGGGCGGCTGGCTGAACACGGTCGAGTTCAGCCCGGACGGCCGGACGATCGCGGCCGCCGGGATCGCCGGGGCCACCCTGTGGGACGTGGCCTCACGGCGGCGCACGCATCTGGCCCACGACGACCCCGCCTACACGGCCGTGTTCAGCCCGGACGGGCGTACCGTCGCCACCGGCACCACCCGCGCCCGCGTTCACCTGTGGGATGTCCGCACCGGCAAGCGGACCGCCGCACTGGATGGCAAGACCGACAGCAGCACCGACTTCGTCGCGTTCAGCCCGGACGGCGGGTGGCTGGTCGCCAAGCCGTTGCGGATCTGGAACCTCGGCACCCGGTCGGTCGTCGCCCGCGCCGCATGGGCCGGGTTCGTGCCGTCGCAGGCCCGGTTCACCCCGGACGGCAGGTACCTGATCGCGGTCCGGCTGGAGTACGGCGACGTCACCCTGTTCGACGCGTCCTGGATGGGCTGACCCCGAATCGCCTTGCCGCCGGCTCCCCCACCGGCCTAGCCTGGGCGGACACGACTGGCGCGGGTGGGTCACCACCGGGGAGTGACGTCGGGGGCATCGACCGCCTGGGTGCTCATCCATCACTGGATGAGGAGCTGCCCGTGATCACCCATCGCATTCTGCATCTGTCCGACACGCACGTCACAGGTTCCGGCTTCGACGAGGACGGGGTCGACGCGGCGGGCTCGCTGGACCGGATCCTGCACGACGCGCGGTTCGTACCGGATCTCGACCTGGTGCTGGTCACCGGGGACATCGCCGATGACGGGTCGGCCGAGGGGTGTGCCGCCGTGTTGCAGCGGGTCGGCGCGTTCGCCCGGGAGCGCGGCATCCCGCACGTGTACACGACCGGTAATCACGATGCCCGGGAGCCGTTCGCGAAGGTCTTCGGAAGCGCACATCTCGGGCCGGACGGCGTGGATCTCGGATCGCCGGGGCCGCAGCGGACGGCGGTCAGTGAGGTGTCCGGGCTGCGGATCATCACCCTGGACAGTCTCGTTCCCGGTTCGGTGCACGGATTCGTCGACGAGGAGCAGCTGGCCTGGCTGTGTGGGCTGCTGTCGCAGCCGGCGCCGGCGGGTTCGATCGTGGCCCTGCACCATCCGCCGATCGTGACCGGCGCGTCGCCGTCGATGGCGCGGGTCAACCTGCAGAACGGCGAGCGGCTGGCCGAGGTGCTGGCCGGCAGTGATGTCCGGGCGGTGCTGTGCGGGCACTACCACTCGCAGTTGTCGGGTTTCCTGGCCGGCATCCCGGTGTGGGTGACGCCGGGGGTGGTAACCCGGATCGATCTGACCGCGCCTCCCCATCTGGTACGCGGGGTGCTCGGCGCAGGCGCAACGGTCGTCGACCTGGGCGGGCCGTTCTCGCCGGTGTTCCACACGTTGCACGCGCGTGATCCGCGGGCGGGCGAGCAGGTGTACCTGGTCGACACCGGGTCCGGGCAGGACGTGACCAGCGAGGAGTGACGCTCCCGGGGCGTCGGCCTGCCGCGGCGCCGATCGGCGCGGCGATACCGGGCCCGGCCGCACGGCGTGGCGACACCAGGCCCAGCCGCACGGCGCGGCGACACCGGCCCCGGCCGATCGGCGCGCCGCCACCAGGCCCGGCCGCACGGCCTGGCGGCACCAGGTTCGGCCGATCGGCGTGGCGACACCAGGCCCGGTCGTGCGGTGTGGCGACAGCGAGTCGGGCGGCGTGGGTGGTCAGGTGCGGGCACGGCGGGCGGCCCACGTGACCAGGGCGGCGCAGATGGCGGTCAGGGCCAGCGTCGCGGTGGTGACGGCGTTCTCGAAGGCGTGGGCGGAGGCCGTACCGCTGGTGATGTCGGAAAGGGAACCGGTGAGGGCGGCAGCCACGATGGTGCCGGTGACGGCCATGCCGATGCTGCCGGCGACCTCCTGGCTGGTGTCGCTGAGGGCGGCGCCGGTGGAGGTCTGGTCTTCGGGCAGCCCGCGCATGACGGTGACCCCGGCGATGGTGGCGACGACGCGCATGCCGGCGGCGGTGAGCGCGAGCGCGACCGCGATCCAGACGTAGTCGTAGCGGCCGAGCAGGGCGTACACGAGCAGGCCGGTGATGACGGCGGCGGCGCCGATGCGGGCGGCGCGCTGGGTGCCGAGCTTCGTGACGATCTTCTCGACGAACGGGCCGATCGCGAGCATCACGATGACCTGCGGGAGGTTGCCGAGGGCTGCCTGGGCGGGTGTCCAGCCCCAGACGAGCTGGAGTTGCAGGGAGACGCTGAAGGCGATGACGGCCATGCCGAGGCCCATGGCCGCTTCGTAGGCGAGGCTGGCGGAGACGGCGGGCCGCTTGATCAGGGCGAAGTCGAACAGCGGGTGGGCGGTGCGGCGTTCGTGGATCACGAAGACGATCGCGGCGGTCAGCGCGCCGAGGCCGGCCAGCCACGGGGTGGCGTGGCTCCAGCCCTCTTCGACGGCGAGGGTGGCGGTCCACAGGGCCAGCACGATGGTGACGGTGCCGAGCAGGGCGCCGGGCAGGTCGAGGGGTGAGGTGTTGCGCTGGGCCGGGTCGTCGGCGGGGATGCCGCCGCGGATGCAGAGGATGGCGAGCACGGCGATCGGCACGTTCATGACGAGCAGGGTCTGCCAGGGCAGCACCTGGAGGACGAGGCCGCCGACGGTGGGACCGATCGCGAGGCCGACGAGCCCGACCGTGGTGATCAGGGAGGTGGCCCGCATCAGCAGGTTCTCGGCGTCGAAGAGGCGGAAGCAGAGGGCCATGGTGCCGGGGGCGGTCATCGCGGCGGTGATGCCGATGAGCGCGCGGACGGCGATCAGCTGGCCGGGGGTGTGCACGATCAGGACGGCGAGGTTGGCCAGGGCGAACAGGACGAGGCCGATGAGCATCATCCGGCGGGTGCCGAACCGGTCTGCGATGGCGCCGAAGGCCATCATCAGGCCGCCGAACAGCAGCGAGTAGCCGGAGGTGATCCATTGCAGGTCGGTGGCGGAGGCGTGCAGTTCGCGGGCGATGGTCGGCAGGGCGACGTTGAGGACGGAGTTGTCGAGCATCTCGACGAGGAAGACGACGGACAGGCCGAGGATGGCGGGCCAGACGGCGCGCAGGGAGCCTGCTCCGGCCGGCTTGTCCAGGGTGATTGCGCTCATATGCGGACCTTTCTTCGATATCGCTGGAACGTCGTTCCAGAAGCAAGCTTGGAACGTTGTTCCAGACATGTCAAGATGGGCACATGGCAACCAGGACCGGTCAGGACGGCCTCTCACGGGACCGCATCGTCGAAGCGGCGATCGCGATGCTCGACGACGGCGGCGAGAACGCGCTGACCTTCCGCGCGCTCTCCACCAGGCTCAAGACCGGCGCGGGGGCGATCTACTGGCACGTGGCGAACAAGGAGGAACTGCTCGCCGCCGCCACCCAGGCCGTCCTCGCCGACGTGCTGCGAGGTGACGAAGGCGACACCACACCCCGCGATGCGGTACGCGCCATCGCGCTGGGCATGTTCGACGCGATCGACCACCACCCGTGGATCGGCGGGCAGCTGGGCGGGCTGGCGTCACGGTCGGCGTCGATGCGGATCATCGAGCGGATCGGGCAGCAGGTGCAGGCGCTCGGCATGCCGCAGGAACATCAGTTCTTCGCGACGTCCACGCTGTTCAGCTTCATCCTCGGCGTCGCCGGGCAGAACGCGGCGAACGCGCGGGCCCGGGTGGGTGGCCGGGGCCGGGCCGAGCTGCTCGGCGCCGAGGCCGCCATCTGGGCGAGCCTCGATCCGGCCGAGTTCCCGTTCCTGCGCTCGGCGGCCGGCCAGATGGGCGATCACGACGACCGCGAGCAGTTCCTGGTCGGCATCGACCTGATCCTGAGCGGAATCGGATCGGCACGGTGACGCCGTGGTCCCGATGGGGGCTGGCGAACCGGCGGGCGCTCACCGAGCGGGTCAACGGCACCTGGGCCGCCGACCGCGACGGGGTCCCGGTGATCGTCAAGTTCTTCACCGAGCGCGACTGGCGCTACCCGCTACGGGTGGCCGCCGCACTGCGAGCGCTGGGCTGGCCCACCCCTGATCCGATCGAGGAGCCGCTGGTCGTACCGGATGGGGCATGGATGTTGTTCGAACGACTCCCTGGAACGCCGAAGGACCGGGGGCCCGCCGAGCAGCGGGCGCGGGGGCGGCTGCTCGCCGAGTTCCATGCGGCGGCCGCCGAGACCGGCATCAGCGATCAGCGTGGCGGCTTCGCGTCGCCGGCCCAGGTGGTCGGCGATCCGGAGCTGGAGCACTGGCTACGCGTGCACGAAAGGTCGAAACCCGAGGAGGGCAGGATTCTGCGGCGCTGCCGGGACGCCGCGGTGATCTGGTTCGCCGATCACCCCGAGCCGGACGTGCCGCGCAGTGTCATCCACGGCGACTTCGCCCCCTGGAACCTGCTGTACGAGAACGGCCGGCTGACCGGCCTGATCGACTTCGAGGCCGCCCATCACACGTTCCAGGTGGCCGACTTCGTGCTGTCCTGGCGCGGGTACCAGGACGAGGTGTTACGCGGCTACCAGGAGGTGCGACCACTGTCGGAGCTGGAACTGGAGATGATCCGGCCGGTCTACCGGGCGTGGATGTTCTTCGGCCTCAAGGAGCAGCTGGCCGCGGGCACGCCGCCCGACCTGAGCTGGCAGATCACCCACATCGGGCGGCTATGACCAGAGGTCTCGCTGGGTGAGCAGGGACTCGGCGAAGACGAGCGGGGACATCAGGCGGCCGCGTTCGCGCTCGGCGTCGGTGATCGGCACGACGTTGAGGATGCGGACGGCGCCCTCGCCGGTGCGGACGTAGTCGAGGGCCTCCGGGGACAGCGGGCCGGACAGGAACACCGAGCGGCGGCCCGGGAAGGCCGGGAACTCCTCGCTGAGCCCGATCATGTGCCCCCAGTTGAGCTGGTCGCCGGTGAGGAACGGGTGCACGGCGAGGTTCGCCAGCCGTACCGCGACCGCATGCTCTTCGGAACGCTGCAACCGGCCGCGCCGGGCCAGGCGCAGCTCGGCCCGGCCTCCCCCGCCCGGTCCCGGGGCCGAAGGCATCGGCTGGGCGGCCATGCCGATGGTGGCGAAGGTGGTCAGGTCGAGCGACCGGTAGACGAACACGTCGAGCCGGGGCAGCGGACCGTAGGGGTCCTCGAAGAGGAAGCCCTCGTCCTCCTCACCGTCGCGCTCACGGTAGGTGAGGAACACGTCGCGGAGAATCGCGGGTGCAGGCATGTCGGTCTCCGCTCCAAGCTCAGGAACAAGTTACAGGTGGGCGGGCCGCCCATGATCATCCCTTCGCTCCGGCGGGGCGATACTACGCGGCCGGTCCGGCGTACGATCGCCGCGTGCTGGCATACGTCATCGGGGTCACGCTGTTCGTCGCCGGGTTGTGTCTGTCCCTCGCGCTGCACGAGGCAGGGCACCTGCTGTCGGCCCGCGCGTTCGGGCTGCGGGTGCGGCGGTACTTCGTGGGCCGTGGCCCGACGGTGTTCTCCTTCCGGGTGAGACACCGGACCGGCGACACGGAGTACGGCCTGAAGGCCCTGCCGATCGGCGGATTCTGTGACATCGCGGGCATGACCACGCTCGACGACCTCACCCCCGAGGAGCGGCCGCGCGCGATGTGGCGCCAGCCGGCGTGGAAGCGGACCGTGGTGATGGCGTCCGGCGCGTTCACCCACGTGCTGCTGGCGATGGCGATCCTGTACGGCATGGCGGTCAGCATGGGCCTGCCGAACCTGAACCCGGTGGCCGAGCCGGTCGTCGCGGCCACCACCTGCCCCGCCACCACGTGCCCGGCCGCCGACGCCGGGATCCGGCCGGGTGATCGGATCACAGCGGTCGGCGCGACGGCCACCCCGCTCTGGTCCGACGTGCTCACCGCCGTGCAGGCGGCGGCCGGGCCGACCGCGGTGACCGTGCGGCGCAGCGGCGAAACGCTGACCCTGACCGTGGACGTGGCGCGGGTGACCCGCGACGGCGCCGAGGTCGGGATGATCGGGGCGACCCCGCAGGCCCCGGCCGCCTACCTGACGTACGGTCCGGTGGACGCGGCCGGCGCCACGCTGGCGTTCACCGGTGACATGTTCGGCCGCACCTTCGATCAGCTGGCAGCCTTCCCGCAGCGTCTGCCCGCGGTGGTCGCCGCGATCGGTGGCGCCGAGCGCAGCGCCGACACCCCGATCAGCATGGTGGGCGCGAGCCGGCTCGGCGGGGAGGCCGCCGAGCGTGGCCTGTGGGAGATCTTCCTGCTGCTGCTGGCGAGCCTGAACCTGTTCATGGCGGTGTTCAACCTGCTGCCGCTGCTGCCGCTGGACGGCGGGCACATCATGGTGATCTGGTTCGAGCGGACCCGGGACGCGCTGCGCCGGCTGCGTGGCCTGCCGGCGGCCGGGCCGATCGACTTCACCAGGCTCTACCCGGTCACGATGGCGCTGGTCCTGGTCGGCGGCGCGGTCATGCTGCTGACCATCACCGCCGACGTGGTGAACCCTATCCGGTTGTCGTAGCCAGGGCCGTCGCCGCCGGATACCTCCGGTTGAGCCAGATCTGCTGGCCGAGGGCGAACAGGTTCTGCGTGGTCCAGTAGAGGATCACGCCGACCGGGAAGATCGGGCCGGAGGCGAGCAGCGACAGCGGGATGCCGTACAGCATGATCCGCTGGACGGTGCGCTGCTGCGGGTTCTCCGACCAGCCGGTCTTCAGGATCGACATCCGGCTGGTCAGGAACGTGGTGGTGACCATCAGCAGGATCAGCACGCCTGCTACGAGTTGCACGGCGCCGCCGGACTGGAAGGTCGAGGCGATCGGCGCGCCGAACAGGTGGGCGCCCGACGCGTCCAGGAACTGCGTCTCCGACCAGCCGTAGAGGGTACGGGTGGCGACGTCGGAGATGGCCGGGTTGAGGTGGCGCAGCACGTGCAGCAGGCCGATGAAGATCGGGATCTGGATCAGCATCGGCAGGAACGCGCCGAACGGGCTGACCTTCTCCTGCTGATACAACTCGGTCAGCTCACGCTGCAGCGACTGCGGGTCGCCCTTGTGCTTGGCCTGCAGCTCCCGGAACCTCGGCTGGAGCCGCTGGAGGGCCTGCTGCGACCGGACCTGGCGCAGGAACAGCGGGAACAGGGCGACCCGGACGGTCAGGACCAGGAAGACGATGCCGAGCACCCAGGCCCAGTCGGTGCTCAGGCCGTGCGGATCGCCGAGCAGGGCGTCCCAGGCGGAGTGCCAGAACAGGAGCACGGCGGAGATCATGGAGTAGATGGCGGACATGGTGGAACCCCCAGGGGCAGCTGTCGACAGGATGATCGGCAGCGGCCACCCGACGCGGGCAGCAGCGAGGTCAGGCGGCCGCGAAGGCCGCTGTCGGTCCTCGGGGGCGGGTGCGCCCGGACGCATCCGGATCACGGTGGCGGGGCACTCCGGCGCGCTCGGAGCGGGTGCGCAGGGCTCCCCCGGCGGCCCGGGCGTCGGCCACGGGAGTGGGGCGGGAGAGCAGGACGCGGGCCAGGACGGCGATCAGGACCACGCCGACCAGGGCGCTCGCGCCACCGGCCAGGTCGGACGTGCCGGTGGCCTCGGCCAGCATGCTGACCAGGCGCCAGAGCGCGTCCCACCATTTCACCGGCACAACCTAACACCCGTTGTCGAGGATCCCGTACCTCGCCATGATCATTGCCCGGCGGTCGCGGTTGACGGCACGCACCCGCCGCCCCACGAAGAATACGTCGGCCAGCGTCCAGACGCCGAGGCCGCCGAGTGTGAACAGCATCGCGACCGACCGCCACGTGTCACCGAGATAGAAGCGATGGCCGCCGATCAAACCGGTCAACCCCCAGAGGATGTACGCCACCCGCGTCTCCTTGCGGACCGAGGCGAACTCGTGCTCGGCCCGGAGCACGCGAAGGCGCTCCCACTCGGGTAGTGGTTCGGCGGCGGTCACCGGCGGATCTTAGCCCGACATAATTTCTGAACTTTCTTAACAGATATCTTGACGCCGGGTCTCGGTATCTAGTCGAATCGATATACCTCTCATCCCTCTCGCACCATGCGTCCCCCGGCGCACGGAAGGTGAAGCATGCCCAGAAAACGGGTGTTATCCATCCTGGCCACGATCGGTGTCGCGGTGGCCGGCGCCGCCGCGGCGATCCTGCCGATGACCGCGTCCAGCGCCGCCGAGGCCTGCGTCGCGGCGTACAACAACTCGGCCGTCTACACCGGCGGGCAGCGGGCCTCCTACAGCGGGCGCAACTGGACCGCCAAGTGGTGGACCCAGGGCGAGACGCCCAGCACCGGCGGCTCCGGTGTGTGGGCCGACAACGGCGCCTGCGGTGGCGGCACCACCAACCCGCCCACCACCTGCAACTACCCGAACTGGGTGGCCGGGCAGTTCTACCCGGCCGGGTCGATCGTGCGCTACACCAACGGGCTGTACTACCGGGCCACCAACGAGAACCCGGGCTACGACCCGGTGATCAGCACCTGGTACTGGTCGCCGTACACCTGCACCGGCGGCGGCACCACGAACCCGCCGACCAACCCGGGCAGCTTCCCGGTGTCCGAGGCGCAGTTCAACCAGATGTTCCCGAACCGGATCGCGTTCTACTCGTACGCCGGCCTGATCGATGCCGTGAAGAAGTACCCGGCGTTCACCACCACCGGCAGCGACACGGTGAAGAAGCAGGAGGCGGCCGCCTTCCTCGCCAACATCAACCACGAGTCGGGCGGTCTGGTCTACGTCGAGGAGATCAACCAGGCGAACTGGCCGCTCTACTGCGACCGCAGCCAGCCCTACGGCTGCCCGGCCGGGCAGAGCGCCTACCACGGCCGCGGCCCGATCCAGCTGAGCTGGAACTTCAACTACAAGGCAGCCGGTGACGCGCTCGGCATCGACCTGCTCAACAACCCGGACCGGGTCAAGAACGAGTCGTCGGTCGCCTACCAGACCGCCGTCTGGTACTGGATGACCCAGCGCGGGCCGGGCACCATGACCCCGCACGACGCGATGGTCAACGGCCGCGGTTTCGGCGAGACGATCCGCAGCATCAACGGCTCCCTCGAATGCAACGGCGGCAACCCGGCGCAGGTGCAGAGCCGCGTCGACGCGTACAACCGCTTCACGTCGATCCTGGGCGTCGCCCCGGGCGGCAACCTGTACTGCTGATTCACCCGTCGTGGGCCGGTCGCTTGCGACCGGCCCACGCATTGACCAAAGCCCTACCATTGAGCGATGGCACGGCGACGGTCGGTAATCTTTCGAGTCGCGGTTCCCCTGCTCGTCATCGTCGACGGCGCGGTAATCGCGCTGTATTTCCTGAACGGCCTCGAGTTCGGCGACCAGATCTCATCGATCCTCGCCATGCAGGTCGGCCTTTTCGCGACGACCTTCGCTGTGTTCGCGCATCTGCGTCATCGCGAGACGACCACAGCCACGGTGTCACGCCCGGCCCAACTGCCGGCGATCCATTCTCGCTTCGACGGCCGGGTGGATGACCTGGGCCGCCTCGGCGAACTGCTGAAACGTCACGGCGCGGTGTTGATCTCAGGGACCGCCGGAGTGGGCAAGACAGCCCTTGTCGTCCACTGGGCGTACCGCCGGCGCCACCGATTCCGAGATGGTCTGTTATTTGTCGACCTGCGCGGCTATGATCCGGATCGGCCGGTCACCACCGCGAAGGCGTTGGGTCTCCTCCTTGAGGGACTCGGCGTGGATCGCACCGCCGTCCCCACAACACTCGATGCCCGAGTCACGAAATACCGCAGTCTGATCGCAAACCGAAAAATCCTCCTGGTGCTGGATAATGCAGCGACGGCCGACCAAGTCCGCCTACTGATTCCCGGCCCCGGCCCGGCCAGGGCCGTGGTGACCAGCCGCAGCCGACTTGGCGGTGATTTGGCTCTCGCCGAGATCCGCCTGGAGCGCATGTCCGACGAGGACTGCCAGTCGCTGCTGGCGACGCTGATCGGCCCGCGCGCACGAGACGACGCCGACGCCTTGATGGTGGTGGCCCGTTACTGCGCCGGGCTTCCGCTGGCCATGCGTCTGGCGGCGTGGCTGCTCTACGACCAGCCCCGGCAGACGCTCGCCGATTTGGCTGGGGAGTTGGCCGATGCCCAGGCCTTGGAGGCGCTGAGCCCCGCCGGTGACCCAAAGGGCGCGATGCGAACAGTCTTCTCATGGTCCTATCAAGGGCTATACAGCGAAAGCGCCCGGCGGGCATTTCGCCTGGCCGGGCTACACCCCGGACCTGACTTCGACGCCCATGCCCTTGCCGCGCTGACCGGCCACGACATAGCCACCGCCGAGAAGCTTCTCGCCGAGCTGGGCCGGGCCAACCTGGTCGAAGCTCGCGGCCGGGGCCGTTACGCACTCCACGATCTACTGCGCCTCTACGCGCTGGACCTGTCGGCCTCCACAGGCGAGGATGACGCCGCCCGACTCCGGCTGTTCGGCTACTACCGGGCCGCCTCGGCTTCGGCGGCCACGACGGCCTACCCAACGCTGCAGCACACCCTTCGCCGGTTCCCGCCCGGCGACGACGTCACGGTACCGGGTCTGCCCGACGCGGCAGCCGCGCAGACCTGGTTCGCTGCCGAGGTGCCAACCCTGGTCCGGCTGGCTCTCACCGCCTCCAAGCAGGGCCACCCAGAACAGACGACCGACCTGTCGGAGATCATGTTCAGACACCTCGATGTGACCGACTTACAGGCTCAGGCAACGCTGGTGCACGGTGCCGCTGTGGAGGCCGCTGTCGACCACCGAGCCCGCGGAATCGCGCTGCACAATCTCGCGGCGGCCAAATTCCGGCACAGCCGCATAGAAGAGGCACGTGACCTGGCCAAGCGTGGGCTCGCCGAACTTCGTGCGGCCGGTGACGAGCGCGGCCAGGCACTCTGTCTGGTACTGCTCGGGCTGATCGCCTTCTGGCATGACGAACGCGCCACCGCCCTGCCTTTCTACGAGGAGGCTGCCCGGCACGCACTCGCCGCCGACGACAAGCTGCTGCACGGACGGCTCCTGCACAACATCGGCAACATCTACTTCTACGCAGGGGACTACCCGAATGCGGTGGACGCCTTCCACCGGGCGCTGGCCCTAGCTCTGCGGCTCGGCGATAGCCGATGCGAGGCTGCTGCCCATTCGGGCCTCGGAATTGTCGCTGCCGCCGAAGGCCGGACAGAAGACTCCGTCGGTCATCACGAACAGACCCTCCTCATCTTGCGTCGGATCGGTGACCGGACCCTCCTGGCGGGGGCATTGGCGGAGAGCGCCGATTCGATGCTCGAGCTCGAGCAGTTCGATCGGGCATTGGCGATGTACGAAGAATTGCTAGCCATCAGCCGGGAGCTTGCGGATACCGGTGATGCCGAGCTAGCCCTTGCCGGACGAGCTAAGACGCTGGCGCTGCAGCGCCGGAAACGCATGCACCACTAGTCCTATGCCCTGGCCTGGAGTCGCTGGTGCGGTAGGGCGGGTTCGCGACCGGATGGCGGCGGTATGGTCGGGGCGAGCTGGTCTGTTCGCATCGACGGGAGATGACGCGTGGCGCTTACCGATGATGCGATCGGGAAGATCAAAAGCATGATCACGTCGGGTGAGCTCGGGCCCGGGGACCGACTGCCGCGGGAGGCCGATCTGGCCGCTCGCCTCGGGCTGTCGCGCAGTTCGCTGCGGGAAGCGGTGCGGGCGCTGTCGATGATCCGGGTGCTCGACGTACGTCAGGGTGACGGCACCTATGTGACCAGCCTCGATCCGGGTGTGCTGCTGGACGCGCTGAGTTTCGTGGTCGACTTCCATCGCGACGACACCGTGCTGCAGTTTCTCGAGGTGCGCCGGATCCTGGAGCCGGCGGCGACGGCGCTGGCCGCGGAGCGGATGTCCGACTCCGACATCGGGAAGTTGCAGGCGCTGCTCGACGAGCTCGGGCCCGACCCGACTCTGGATGCGCTGGTCGCCAACGACCTGGAGTTCCACCGGCAGATCGCGGCTGGCGCCGGTAACGGGGTGCTGTGTTCGCTGATCGAGGGGCTGTCCGCGCCGACCAGCCGGGCCCGGGTGTGGCGGGGGCTGACCCAGGAGGGCGCGGTCGAGCGGACCCGTGAGCAGCATCAGGCCATCCATGACGCGCTGGCCGCCCGCCGGCCGGAGCTGGCGCGGTCCTGGGCCACGATCCACATCGCCGGTGTCGAGGAGTGGCTCCGCCGCGCCCTCTGATCGTCATTCATCGGATGTCTAGCCGCCCAGAACTGCAAAGTTAGTTCACTTTCATCGATTGACCGTGTCAAACATCGGATGTTAAATCCATGTTGCGGCACCCCTCCCTTCCCACCGAAAGGGACTCACCCGATGAAGGTGCGTTCATCCCTGGCCGTCGCCCTGTTCACGTTGGCGGCCACTCTCGCCGTCCCGCCCCCAGCCCAGGCGTCCACCACCGACGCCGCGTTCAACTCCGGCACCGGCGCCCTCAACGTCGACTACGCCTCCTACCTCTCCCGGCACGACGTCGTCTACAACTCGTCGAACACCGACCCGGTCAAGGGACTCACCGTCGGCAACGGCCGGACCGGCGCGATGGCCTGGGACCAGAACGGTCTCACCATGCAGGTGTCCGGCGTGGACCTGGCCCAGCAGTCCACCTACGCCGCCGGGAACGTGAACCTCACCGGGGTCGGCGCCAGCACCCAGTCACGCCTGTCGCTCTACGACGGCACGCTCACCACCAGGTACTCCGGCAACCGCACGGTCACCGTGCTGGGCTCGCCGAACTCCGAGGTGATGGGCCTGCGCGTCGAGGGCTTCGGATCCACCACGGTCGGACTGGACCTGAGCCTCTGGGACCTGAACACCGTGCAGAACATCGCCGACGTGCCCGACCTGAACACCTGGCGGCAGGCCGCCACCTTCGCCGACTCCACGGGCGTGGGCCTGAGCCGCGGCCAGACCGACGCCAACGGATTCGGATACACCCTCGCCGCCACGGTCGAGGGCACCGCCTTCACCTCCCAGGTGGTCAACGGCACCCGGGTCCGGCTGACCATCACCCCGGCCAGCAGTTACACCATCTGGTTCACCGCGGCGAGCCGGGTCAACGCGCCGAACCGCAACTCGGTGCAGGCGGCCCGCGACCAGCTCGCCGCGGTCAAGCAGACCGGGTACGCCACCACGCTCACCAACTACAAGAACTGGTGGCACGACTTCTGGGCGAAGTCGTTCGTGCAGTACAACACCGGCGGGTCGGACGCCGACTACCTGGAGAACGTCTACTACCTGGCCACCTACATGATCGCCGCGGGCGGGTACGGCAACTATCCGGTCCACTTCATCAACGGCGTGTTCCGGGCCACCCAGGACAACTCGAAGTGGAGCAACGGCTACTGGTACTGGAATCAGCGCGACGTCTACAACTCGTTCTACAGTTCCAACCACCCCGAGCTGATGCGTACGTTCAACAACCTCTACGGGCGCAACTACACCGCGCTGCGCGCCTACACCCAGACCCGGTACGGCTCGGACTCGCTGTGGGTGCCCGAGACGATGGGCTGGGACGGCAACGCCCGCGGCACGATCAACAGTGACTACGTCAACGACCTGTACTCGACCGGCTTCGAGGCCGCGTACAACATGTACCTGTACTACCGGTACACCAACGACGCCGCCTACCTGCGGGACGTCGCCTACCCGTTCATCAAGGAGTCGGCCCGGTTCTACCAGAACCGGCTGTCGCGTAACGGCGCCCAGTACTACATGGCCAGCTCGAACGTGCACGAGACGTACTGGGACCAGCGCAACGCGATCACCGACCTGGGCGCGATCCGTAAGCTGTTCCCGCTGGCCATCGAGGTTTCCACGCAGCTCGGGCTGGACTCGGGGCTGCGGGCCGGCTGGCAGGACGTGCTGAACAACCTGGCCCCGTACCAGGTCCAGAACGGCGCCTACCTGCCGCACGACCCGCCGATCTCGCAGACCCGCAACAACGAGAACCCGGTGCTGGAGCTGGTCTGGCCGTACGACCTGAGCGGCATCGGCTACTCCGACACCCAGACGCTGATCAACTCGTTCAACGTGCGGCCGCACCCGTACGGCAACGTCTGGTCCAACGACCACGTGCACGCCGCCCGCCTCGGGCTTGGCCAGCAGGCGCTCGCCGGGATGCGGACCATGCTGCAGAAATACCAGAACCACCCGAACGGCATGACCACCAACACCAACGGCGTCCTGGAGTACCTCGGCATCCACCTGGCCGCGATGAACGAGTCGCTGATGCAGTCGTACAACGACAAGATCCGGGTCTTCCCGGCCGTACCGTCGGATGCGAATTTCGTCGGGAAGTTCACCCTGGCCGCCAAGGACGGTTTCCTGGTCAGCGCCGAGCGGGAAGCGAACGAGACCAAGTATGTCGGTCTGCGCAGCCTGCACGGCAAACCGGCCCGGGTGGTGAACCCGTGGGGCACCCAGGAGATCCGGGTCCGGCGCGCCTCGGACAACACGGTCCTGACCACGACGGCCGCCGGTGAGGTCACCTTCGCCACCGCCGCGAACACCACCTACGTGATCGAGCGGACCGCGAAACCGCTCAGCGCCTACACCGCGACCACGCTGACCGCCTCACCCAACAACGGCGTCAAAGCCCTCAGCGGTACGGCGTCCACGCTGGGCACCGGCGGCGGGCAGCCACCCCAGGCCGGGTACGCGCTGCGGTCGGTGGCCAACAACAACTACGTGACCGCGTCCGGGACGTCGCCACTGATCGCGAGCGCGACCTCGATCGGAGCGAACGAACGATTCGACGTGGTCGACCTGGGCAGCGGCAACGTGGCGCTGCGATCCCGGGCGAACAACCAGTACGTGTGCGCCGAGAACGCGGGCGCGAACCCGCTGGTCGCCAACCGGGCCGCGGTCGGGCCGTGGGAGACGTTCGCCCGGGTCAACAACAGCGACGGCACGATCAGTCTCCGGGCCACGGTCAACAGCAAATACGTGGTCGCCGAGAACGGCGGTGCGGCTGCTCTCGTCGCCAACCGCGACGCGATCGGGCCGTGGGAGAAGTTCTGGCTGGTGACCGGATGAGAGGGCGACGACTGACGGCGCTGCTGCTCGGCGTGGCCCTGGCGGTCACCGCCACCCCGCCGGTGGCGGCCGTCGCGGCACCGGTGACGAAGGTGCTGGTGTTCTCGAAGACGGCCGGGTTCCGGCATTCGGCGATCCCGAACGGCATCGCCGCGATCCGGCAGCTCGGCGCCCAGAACGGGTTCACCGTCACCGCGACCGAGGACGCCGGCCAGTTCACCGCGGCCAACCTGGCGCAGTACCAGGCGGTGATCTGGCTGTCCACGACCGGCGACGTGCTGGACGCAGCGCAGCAGACGGCGTTCCAGTCCTACATCGCCGCCGGCGGCGGTTATGTGGGCGTGCACGCGGCCGCCGACACCGAATACGACTGGGCCTGGTACGGCGGGCTGGTCGGCGCGTATTTCCAGTCGCATCCGGCCACCCAGCAGGCGGCCGTCCGGGTCGAGGACACCGCCAACGTCGCCACCGCCCACCTGCCGCAACGCTGGATCCGCACCGACGAGTGGTACAACTACCGGGCCAGTCCGCGGGCCCGGGTGCGGGTGCTGATGAACCTGGACGAGTCCAGCTACTCCGGCGGGTCGATGGGCGACCACCCGATCACCTGGTGCCACAACTACGGCGGGGGCCGGTCGTTCTACACCGGTCTCGGGCACACCGAGGAGTCGTACGCCGATCCGAACTTCACCCGGGTCCTGCTCGGCGGCATCCAGTTCGCCGGGGGCGCGGTGGCGGCCGACTGCACGCCCCGGACCACCCCGGTGCCCACCGGGACGGCGTTGCGGGCGCGGGCCAACGGCAAGTTCGTCACCGCCGGTGCGACCAGCCTGATCGCGAGCGCCACCACGGCCGGCACCGCCGCGGAACGGTTCGAGATCGTCACGCTGTCGCCGGGCACCGTCGCCCTGCGGTCGCGGGCCACCAACCTGTTCGTCTGCGCCGAGAACAGCGGCAACGCGCCGCTGATCGCCAACCGGGCGTCGGCCGGGCCGTGGGAGACGTTCGTCCTGGTCACCAACAGTGACGGGACGACGAGCCTGCGCGCCCAGGTCAACGGCCGGTACGTGACGGCCGAGAACGCGGGCGCCGCGCCACTGATCGCCAACCGGGCCGCGATCGGCGGCTGGGAGAAGTTCGACCTCGTCACCGGCTGAAGGGAACACCCGATGCGTCTTCCCCGGCTCCTTGCTGCCTCCGTCCTGGTCGCGGTGCTCCTTCCCGCGCCGGTGGCCGCCGACCCCGTACCCCCCGCCGATTATCAGCAGGTGGCCCTGGCCACCGGATCCGCCGAGCTCGGCGAGGCCATGTCGCTGGCCGTGCTGCCGAACCGCTCGGTGATCCACACTGCCCGCAACGGAACGGTCCGCGTCACCGACGCCGCGGGCAACACCCGGGTGGCCGGCAACATCCCGGTCTACACCCACGACGAGGAGGGCATGCAGGGCGTCGCCGTCGACCCGAACTTCGCCACCAACAGATGGATCTACCTCTACTACTCCCCGCCGCTGAGCACCCCGGCCGGGGACGCGCCGACCACCGGCACGGCGGCCGACTTCACCGCGTGGAAGGGGCATCTGAACCTGTCCCGGTTCACCCTCAACGCCGACGACACGATCAACCTGGCGAGTCAGGTGGTGGTGCTGACCGTCGACAACGACCGCGGGCAGTGCTGCCACGTCGGCGGTGACCTGGACTTCGACGCCGCCGGCAACCTGTATCTGAGCACCGGCGACGACACCAACCCGTTCGAGTCGGACGCGTTCACGCCGATCGACGAGCGGACCAACCGCAATCCGCAGTTCGACGCGCAGCGCTCGTCGGCCAACACCAACGACCTGCGCGGCAAGGTGCTGCGGATCAAACCGCAGGCCAACGGCACCTACACGATCCCGGCGGGCAACATGTTCGCGCCGGGAACGCCGAACACCCGGCCGGAGATCTACGCGATGGGGTTCCGCAACCCGTTCCGGATGAGCGTGGACAAGCCGACCGGCATCGTCTACCTGGGCGACTACGGGCCGGACGCCGGGGCCGCCAATGCCAGCCGTGGACCCGGCGGGCAGGTGGAGTTCAACCGGGTCACGTCGCCCGGCTTCTACGGCTGGCCGTACTGCACCGGCAACAACACCACCGCCGAGACCTACAACGAGTACACCTTCCCGTCCGGGCCGTCGCAGGCGAAATTCAACTGCGCGGGCGGGCCGGCCAACAACTCCTTCCGCAACACCGGGCAGGCGACCCTGCCGGCCGCAAAACCCGCCTGGATCCGGTACGGCTTCGACTTCACACCTCCGGAGTTCGGCGGTGGCTCGGAGTCGCCGATGGGCGGGCCGGTCTACCGGTACGACCCGGCGCTGAACTCGGCGGTGAAGTTCCCGCAGTCGCTGGACGGCCGGTACTTCGCCGGCGAGTACGGCCGCCGCTGGATCAAGGCGATCACGGTCAACAGCAACGGGACGTACGGCGAGATCAGCGCTTTCCCCTGGAGTGGCACCCAGGTGATGGACATGGCGTTCGGGCCGGACGGCGCACTGTATGTCCTGGACTACGGCACCGGGTCGAACAACCAGGCGCTGTACCGGATCGAGTACATCGGTGGCGGCAACCGCAGCCCGATCGCGGTGGCCGCGGCGAACCGGACGTCCGGCCCGAGCCCGCTGACCGTCACGTTCTCGTCGGCCGGCAGCTCCGACCCGGAGGGTGGCGCACTGACCTACCTGTGGACGTTCGGCGACGGCACCACGTCGACGGCGGCGAACCCGACGAAGACGTACGGCACGAACGGGCGGTTCACGCCGACGCTGCGGGTGACCGATCCGGCCGGGCTGTCGGCCACCGCCAGTGTGGTGATCAACGTCGGCAACTCGGCGCCCACGGTCAACCTGTCCGTGCCGGCCGACGGGACGCTGTTCAGTTTCGGGGACACGGTGCCGTTCACGGTGTCGGCCAGTGATCCGGAGGACGGCACGATCGACTGCTCGCGGGTGACCGTGGCGTACCTGCTCGGTCATGACAGTCATGCGCACCAGATCACGTCGAAGACCGGGTGCAGCGGGACGCTGACGGTGCCGGCCGACGGGGAGCACGACAACGCGGCCAACATCTACGGGGTGTTCGTCGCGTCGTACACCGACAACGGCGGGCTGACCTCGACCAGCCAGCGAACGCTGCAACCGCGGCACCGGCAGGGTGAGCACTTCGGCACCCAGTCCGGTGGGGTGCAGGTCGCCAACCACGCCACCGCCGAGGGTGGCGCGGTCGCCGGGTTCATCGACAACAACGACTGGATCTCGTTCCAGCCCTACGCCCTGTCCGGTGCGACCCGGTTCACCGCCCGGGTGGCGTCCGCGGGCGCGGGAGGCACCATCGAGGTCCGCAGCGGCTCGGCCACCGGCCCGCTGCACGGCACGGCCACCGTCGCCAATACCGGCGGGTGGGAGAACTACGTGAACGTCACGGCCGCCCTGACCGGCCTGCCGACCGGCGCCACCCAGCTCTACCTGGTCTTCAAGGGCGGCGCCGGGAACCTGTTCGACCTGGACGCGTTCACCTTCGACAGCGACGGCGGCTCGACGTTGCGGGCGCTGGTCAACAACCAGTTCGTCAGCGCCGCGAACGCGACGACCCCGCTGATCGCGAACAAGGCGACGGCGGGCGCCACCGAGCGGTTCGACGTGATCGATCTGGGCGGCGGCAACGTCGCGCTGCGGTCGCGGGCCACCAACCTCTATGTGACCGCGGACAACGCCGGGGCGAACCCGCTGATCGCCAACCGGGCGGCGGTCGGGCCGTGGGAGACCTTCGCCCTGATCCGTAACGCCGACGGCTCGGAGAGCTTGCGGGCCGGGGTCAACTCGCGGTACGTCACCGCGGAGGGCGGCGGCGCGCAGTCGCTGATCGCCAACCGGACGGCGATCGGCCCGTGGGAGAGGTTCGACCTGCAACCGTGATCGGCACACTCCCCGCGGCTCCGGTCGGGATAACGTTATCCGACCTCCTCCGGCCGGATCTCGCCGGAGCCGCGGGGGATCAACTCGGTCGGCACGGTGACCGTCTGCACCGGACGGGCCGGGTCGGCCGTGCGCTTGACCAGCAGGTCGATGGCGACCGCCCCGATCTGCCGGCTGTCCTGGGCGACCACGGTCAGCGCCGGGCGCAGGATGTCGGCCAGCGGGAAGTCGTCGAACCCGATCATCGCCAGCCGGCCGGCGTCCGGGCCGAGCTGTCGCAGCACCTCGATGGTGGTCTCGGCGTTTCCGGTGATCAGCGCGGTGGCGCCGGCCCGCCGCAGGCCGTCGAGGACCGCGGTGATCCGGGCCGCCGAGAGCGGTCCGGGATGCACCATGCCGTCCAGCGGGCCGCCACCGGCCGCCACACAGGCCCGGAAGGCGGCGGCCCGCTCCCGGCCGGTGAAGATGCGCTCGTCGTCGCCGAGGTAGCCGATCCGGTGGTGGCCGTGCACGGCGAGCTGCCGGTACGCCATCCCGATCCCGGACGCGTTGTCGGAGATCACCGCGTCGACGGCGATCCCGGCGGCCGGCCGGTCCACCGCGACCACCGGCATCCCGGCGTCGATCTCCGCCGCCAGGTAGTCGTGCCGGAGCCCGATCGGCTCGATGACCAGGCCGTCGACCCGGCGGCGGCACATCGCCAGGACCGCCTCGCGCTCGCGGTCCTCGTCGTCGTCGGTGGACACCGCCAGCAACGCGAGCTGCTCGGCGCGGGCCGCGCGGTCGACCGCGTCCAGGACCGGGTGGGCGTCGGCCAGGTTGCGCACGGCCGCGCCGATCGTGCCGCTGCGGCCGCGGCGCAGCTGCTGGGCCCGCTCGTCGGGGACGTAGTCGAGGTCGGCGATCGCCGCCTGGACCCGGCTGACCAGGTGCGACCCGACCGTCGGGTCGGCGTTGACCACGCGGGACACGGTGCGCAGGCCGACACCCGCGGCCGCCGCGACGTCGAGCATGGTGGCCCGCTTACGTGGCCCGCGCTGCTCCGAAACCTCGACCATCGGCCCATCCTTCCGTCTCCGCCACGCGACGGCCATCATTTCCGGCCGCCGCCGGGCCGGTGCAACACCCTTGACACCGTCCCGAAACTTCGTAAGCTCCGGGATAACGTTATCTCAAGTGATCTTCACTCTTCCACCAGCCCTCATCGGCAGGAGTGCAACCGTGAAACGAAAGCCGCTGCTCGCGGCGGGTCTCGCCGGTCTTCTCGCCTTCGCCGCCGCCTGTTCCGGCGGCGAAGGCTCAGGTGGCAAAGGCGGGCAAACCGCGCTGACTTACCTTGTCTTCGAAACTCCGAGCCTGACCGCGACGTTCTGGGATCAGTCGATCGCCGCCGCGGTTGCCGAGACCCCCGGCGTCACGATCCAGAAGATCGTCGCGCCGAGCACCGACCGCGACGCGTACGCCAAACAGCTCCAGCAGTCCGGCCAGTTCCCCGACCTGCTCCAGTCGATCACCCCGTCCAACTTCGCCGGGGCCGGGCTGCTCAAGCCGTACGACAAGACCTGGATCGACGCCAACTTCCTGCTGCCGTCGGCCAACACGCTCAAGGGCCAGGTCTACATCCCGCCGACCAACTCGCAGATCGTGCCGCAGGTCTACTACCGCAAGAGCCTGTTCGCCAAGGCCGGAGTGACCGAGGCGCCGAAGGACTGGGCCGGGTTCCTGGCCGCCTGCGACAAGCTCAAAGCGGCCGGGATCACCCCGATCGAGCTGGGCGGCGCCGACCCGTTCGCGGCGGGCATGCCCCTGGTCGGCATCCTCAGCGCCGACATCCTCGGGAAGAACCCGAACTGGCTCCAGGACCGGTACGCCGGCAAGGTCTCCTTCAGCGACCCGGACGTGGTCACCGCGGTCGGCAAATACCGCACGCTGGTGGCCGCCGGGTACTTCGACAAGGGTGCGCTCGGCGTGAAGTACGCCGACTCGATCACCCGGTTCACCGGCGGCAAGTCGGCGATGTACCCGATGGGCAGCTGGTTCCTCGGCTCGGTGCCCAAGGAGAACGCCGACGACTTCGGGTCCTTCCCGTGGCCCACCGACGACGGCTCGGTGGTGGTGCCGTTCGTGGGCGGCGGCTCGATGGCGATCAGCGCCAAGGCGGAGAGCACCGAGCTGGCCGAGAAGTTCGGCCGGGCCTGGTCGCTCAACCCGGCCAATCTCAAGGCCCTGATCGAGACCGACGGCGCGTTCCCGATGATCAAGGGCAAGACCCTCGACGACTACCAGGTCACCGTCACCCAGGTGTTCAAGGACTCCTACGCGTACGTGACCGGCCAGAACAACAAGGTGTCGGCGATCGCCTGGGCCACCAACGACGACTCGCTGCCGCCCGGGGTCAACGACGCGTTCTACGCCACCGGGCAGGCGCTGTTCACCGGTGACGACGTGGCCGGGGCGATGAAGAAGCTCGACGACGCCTGGAAGACCGCCACCCAGTAGCCGGCCGGCCGGGGTCCCGCCCCCTCTTGTCAGGGGCCCCGGCCGGTCCTTCTAGGAGAGTGAATGCGCACCACCCTTCGTGGCGATCGGGGGCTGGGCCTGCTGGCCGCCCTGGCGATCGGCCTCTACCTCGTCTTCCTCGTGCTGCCGCTGCTGATGAGCCTGCGCAGCAGCCTGACCAACGAGAACCCGCTGCGCGGCACCGCCGACTTCATCGGGCTCGACAACTACCGGGAGACCGCCGGCGACGAGCGGCTGCGGGCCAGTGTGAGCTTCACGCTGATGCTCGCGGCCGGGGTGACCGTCGCCGCCAACGCGCTCGGTGTCGGGTTCGCGCTGCTGCTCAACCGGACCAGCCTCAGCTACCGGGTGATGCGGACGCTCGCGTTCCTGCCGCAGGTGCTCAGCGGTGTGATCGTGGCGTTCGTCTGGCAGACCATCCTCACCCAGAACGGGCTGCTCAACACCGTTCTGCTGAAGGTCGGAGTGCTCGACGAGCCGTACCCGTGGCTGGGCAGCCCGGCCGCCGCCCTGATCTCGATCGGCGTGGTGGTCACCTGGGTGCTCAGCGGTTTCACCACGGTGGTCTACCTGGCCGCGCTGCAGAACATCCCGCTCGAACTGCACGACATGGCCTCGATCGACGGTGTCCGCGGCACCCAGCGCTTCCGCAAGGTCATCTGGCCGATGATCGCCTCCGGCACCACGATCAGCGTCACCATCTCCCTGATCACCGTGCTCAAGCTGTACGACATCATCGCCGTGCTCACCGGCGGCGGACCGGCCGAGTCCACCCAGTCGACCGCGCTCTACATCGTCAAACTGGCCTTCACCAGCGACCGGGTCGGCTACGCCAGCGCCGTCGCGATGATCCTTCTCGCCCTGTCCGCGGTGATCGCCCTGTCGGTGACCGGGCTCCTGCGCCGACGTGAGGTGACGCTGTGACCCGTCGTGCACCGTTGCGGCTGCTGGCCGCCACGATCGTCACGGTACTGTTCGTCGCGCCGATCTACCTGATGCTGGTCAACGCGTTCAAGTCGCAGCCAGACATCCTGCGCAACCCGGTGTCGCTGCCGCTGCCGCCCACCCTGGACAACCTCACCCAGGCACTGACCCGCCCGGACCGGCTGATCCTGCTCGGCCTGCGCAACTCACTGATCGTGGTGGCCTGCTCGGTGGCGCTGCTGGTGCCGCTCGGATCGGCGCTGAGCTTCTGGCTGTCCCGGCGCACCGGCCGGGCCAAGGCGGTCATCCTGTTCGTGCTGGCCGCCGGGCTGATGATCCCGCCGCAGGTCACGCTGCTGCCGACGATCCGGATCCTGACCTGGCTCGGCCTCGACCACAGCTATCCCGGGCTGATCCTGTCCAACCTCGGTGGCGGCTACCTGTCGTTCGCGGTCTTCGTCTACGTCGGGTTCCTGCGGTCGGTGCCGGACGACATCGTCCAGGCGGCCCGCCTGGACGGCGCGAGCGGCCTGCGGATCTGGTGGCAGATCGTGATGCCGCTGGTCCGGCCGGCCACCGCCACCGTGGTCATCTTCCTGGCCCTGTGGATCTGGAACGACTTCCTGAACCCGCTGTTCATCCTCGGCCCGCTCCAGGGCCAGACCATCACCACCGGCCTCTATCTGACGATCGGACAGTATTCAGTGGACTACGGCCAGCTCTTCGGCATCATGTTCCTGGCCGGCATCCTGCCGGTCATCGGCTACCTGACCGTGCAGAAGCAGTTCGTCGCCGGCCTGACCGCAGGCTCAGCGAAATGAGCCCGGCCGACCGCGGGCACAGCGACAAGAGCCCGGCCGACCGCGGGTCCGGCGCGATGAGCGCGGTGCCCAACCTCGACGACGTCGCCGGCGAATGGGTCCACGCGGACGACCTCGGCCACCTGCCGTCGCTGCGCAACCAGCGTGGTCAGGCGCACGTCAACCACGACCTGACCTCGATCTCCTGGCTCGCCGCTCCCCCGTTCACCGGCGGGTACCACACCGGGACGCTGACCGTCGACGGCACCGCGGTGGCCGCACAGCGGTTCCTCTGGAAACCGTGGGGCGTGCGCCGCGAACACCGCGGCGACACGGTCACCGTGGTCACCGACACCCGGATGGCGTACGAGAAGGATCTGCTGCTCTGGCGGGTCACCGTCACCAACAACCGGCCGGAACGGGCCGTCGTGGAGATCGGCCAGGACCTGTACGCGCCGATCGCACACTCCACGACCGGATGGGGCTGGCTGCACACCGTCCCGTGGAACGGGCACGACGAGCACGACTACCACGGCCTGGAACGGATCCGGGAGACGACCCGTGGCGACCGGCCGTGGCTGCTCGGCGCCGGGCCGCGGCGGCTGCGGCTGGGCCGGCCCCGGCTGCCCGGCATCCAGCGGGACGAGGACAGCGCGCCGATGCTCCTGGAGTTCGAGCTGCCCCGGCACGTCAGCGCGGACACCGTGTACCCGCACCGGTCGTCGGTGCGCGGTGCCGTCCGGGGCCTGCCCGGGATGTCCGGCATCGTCCAACTCGATGATCAGAGCGAGGTCACCCTCGGCACGTTCGCGCTCGTGCCGGGACGGATCGCCGGTGAGGTCCGGCTCGACGACGCCGGGCACGACGGGGTGCTGTTCACCCACGGCAACACGCCCGACTCACTCCAGGTGGGTGTCGAGGACGGCCGGCTCTGGCTGGGGATCAGCGGGGAACGCGAGATCGCCGGCGAACCGCTGACCGAGGGCCGCTGGCACGCCTTCGCGGTCGACGTGACCGATGACCACGTGACCCTGCGGGTCGACGGCGCCGAGGTGGTCAGGACCGGGCACTGGGCACGTGCGCGACGGTGGCGGGCCACGCTCGTCGACGGAACCGTCACGGTGAGCGACACGAGGTCGCCGGCACGGGCCGCGTACGCGTTCGCCGTACCGCCGGATGTGGTGTTGCAGGGCGCCGGTGCCCGGGCGGTGTGGCGCCTTGATCTCGGGCCTGGTGAGACCGCTGACCTGGGTTTTGTCTGTGCCTTCGGCACCGGTGACGTGGCCGTGGCCGCGCAGCGGGCCGCCGATGATCTCGACCGGGAGTTCGCGGCGACCGAGGACGGCTGGCGGCGGTTGTGGCGGGCCGCGTTCACGCCGGGTAACGAAAGCTTCAGCGGGCATCTGCCGACGCTGACCACGCCGGACGCCGATCTGGGCCGGGCCTACTACATGGCCGCGCTGCTGGCGCTGTACCTGCGCAGCACGACCGCCGGGCGGGGTGCGCCGATGTTCCTGACCGGCGGCCCGCGGCTCGGCGCGACCACCACCTACTTCTGGGACCACACCGAGTGGAGCCGGATGTACGCCTTGCTCGACCCGGCCGGGCTGCGGGAATGGCTGGTCCGGGCGCTGTCCGGCCCTTACGAGGAGTCGTTCGGTTTCGACCTGTGGGGCGGCGGGCCGCTCGGCAACTTCTACATCGCCAACGACTATGCGCTGTTCCAGCTGGTCGAGCACTACGTCGGGGTCACCGGCGACGTCGAGTTCCTGTCGTCGCGTGCCGGCGCCCGGACCGTCCTGGAGCATGTCGAACGGCTCGCCTACGGGTTCGCCGACCGGCGCACCACGGCCACCGGCGGGGTGCTCGCCGACTTCGGGCCGGACGCGTGGACCGTGCTGGAATGCGTGCCCGGTTACGTGCACGCGATGGCCTCGTTCAACGCGGCGTACGTGAAGATGCTGCGCTCGTACGCGGCCCTGCTGCGGCATCTCGGCGATCCGGACGGCGCGGTGCTCGCCGAACGGCAGTCCGCGATCATGGCCACGGCCGTCCTCGGCCTGTACGCCGGCGGTGGCCGCTGGCACATCGCCGGACCCGGCGGGCGGACCACGATCGGGCACGTCCTGGACTTCGGGCTGGTCACCGCGGCCCTGGCCGACCACCTGCCCCCGTCGTACCGCGACGAGATGGTCGACTTCGTGTCGGAGGCGCTGCTGGCCGGTCCGTGGATGCGCGCGCTGGCCGCCGACGACCCGATGGCGCCGCACTCGGACCGGCCCGACCACGGCGCGGGCGGCGCGTTCTGCGCGTGGCCCGGCGTCACCGCGTACGGCCTGGCCCGGCTCGGCCGTCGCGACCTGGCCGCCGCCGTGCTCGGCCGGACTCCCCGGGCCGCCTCCGGCGGGCTCTGGGGACAGGCGATGGAGATCGTCCCCGGCTCGTCCCCGGCCCGGGTCCGCGTCGCCGGCCGCGGCGTCGCGAACCGGGACTCCATCGCCGGCGCGGCCATCGGGGAGGCGGTCATCGCCGGCCTCTTCGGTGTCGAGCCGGGCTACCACACCCTCGGCCCGGCCCGGCCCGCGTCCACCGTCACCGTTCCCGGCCTCGGCTCACTGGCCAATCTCAACCTGCAGTCCCAGCGAGGCCGCCCTCTCGAAAGGGCCCATCCGTGAACAGACGCCTCCTGGCCGCGGCACTCGCTGCCGCGGTCACCGTGGCCGGTTCGGCGCTCGCCGTCGCACCGGCTGCGGCCGCCACCCCCACCCCCGACCAGCAGTGGGCCGCGATCCAGTCGCTGCTCACCCCGATCACCGGCCGATGGACCAGCGAGAACTATCCGGACGCGATCGTCCAGGGCATGCCGAGTACGGCACTGCTCGGCAACGGCGACATCGGCATCACCTCGGCCGGCAGCCCCGGCGTGAAGACGTTCCTGGTCGCCAAGGGCGACTTCTGGCGCGGCAACCCCGGCCCGGCGATCGTGCCGGTCGGCGGGGTCACCCTGACCGCGGCCTCCGGAGCGAACACCGGTGGCAACCTCGCTCTCGGGGCGACCGCGACGGCGACCAGCTCACATTCCTCGTTCCCGCCCTCGCGTGCGGTGTCCGGCGCCTGGGGATCGGGCTACGAGGGCTGGGTCTCCGACATCGGCAAACCGCAGACGCTCACCCTCGACCTGGGCAGTTCGAAGACCTTCACGCGGTACGTGGTACGCCACGACAGTGCGGCCCGGCCCTCGGAGACCGCCAACAACACCCGGAACTTCCAGGTGCAGACGTCCACCGACAACGCCACCTGGTCGACCGCGGACACGATCACCGGCAACACCGCGGCGGTCACCGACCGGACCGTCAGCTCGCGGACCGCCCGCTGGGTGCGGCTGGTGATCAGCGAACCGACCCAGGGCACCACCGCCGACTCGCAGCAGAACCCGCGGGCCCGGATCGGCCAGTTCGAGCTCTACGGGGCGGGCGGCAGCGGACCGGCGCCGTCGTTCCTCGAGGAGCAGAGCATCCTGCGCGGCGAGGTGGACACGTCGATGAGTCTCGGCGGGCAGCCGGTGGTGCTCAAGACCTGGGTGGCGGCGAGCACCAACCTGATGGTCACCCAGATCCGGTCGGCCGGGTCGGCGGCGGTCCGGCTGGAGGCCCGTACCTTCGCCGGGGCGGTCACCCCGGGCAGCGGCTACACCCACACCAGTGGGGTCTCCGGGAGCACGCTGTGGGCGTCGCGGACCACCCCGTCCGGATCGAATTTCGTGTCCCGGGCGGCGCTCGCCACCCGGGTGATCGGCGCGACCGCCGGGACCGCGTCGTCGTCCGGTGGGACCGCCCGGTTCCAGTTCGACCTGGCCCCCGGGCAGACCGTGCGCCTGGTGACCGCGGTCGCCGGTGGCGGCGTCAACCCGGCCGAACCGGCGCCGGCCGCCCGCAGCCTGGCCGACGGGCAGTCCGCGGCCGGGCTGGACAGCGCCTACCAGCAGCATCTCGACTGGTGGCGGCAGTACTGGCTGCGCTCGTACGTGGATCTCGGCGACGATGTGCTGGAACGCTTCTACTACGCGGCCCAGTACTTCCTCGGCTCGGCCAGCCGCAACGGCAAGACCGCACCCGGGCTGTACGGGCTGTGGATCACCCGCGACGACCCGTTCTTCAGCGGCGACATGCATCTGAACTACAACTTCATGGCCAACTTCTACGGTACGTACCCGTCGAACCGGGCCGACCTGGCGCTGCCGCACATGGACCTGATCTCGGCGTACCTGCCGGAGGCCCGCCGCCGGTCCACCCAGGATCTGCAACGGGTCAACTCCGGCTACGTCACGCCACGGTTCGGTACCGGCGGCATCTCCGGCGGGGTGCTGTTCCCGGTCGGGATCGGCCCGTTCGGCAGCACCGCGGACAACAACTACTGGCAGCAGGTGAGCAACTCACTGTTCGCGGTCACCCAGTTCATCGCCTACTGGGAGTACACCGGTGACCAGGCCTACCTGCGGGACCGGGCATACCCGTTCATGAAGGAGGTGGCCACGTTCTTCAGCCGCTGGATGGAGTACGACCCGGCCACCCGCCGCTACACCACGTGGGGCGGGCCGCACGAGGGCACCTGGGCCCGCAACCCGAGCCCGGACGTGGGCATGCTGCGCTACCTGCTCACCTCGCTGCTGGCGGCGAGCACCGAACTCGGCGCCGACGCCGGGTCCCGGGCGCTGTGGCAGCAGATGCTCGACGGCCTGCCGCCGGTCCCGACCACCACCTCCGGCGGGCGCAGCGTCTACGCGCTCGGCGACCCCGGCACGGTCAGCGACGGCCGGACGATCCGGCCCGGCGACAACACGGTCAACCTGGAGTTCATCCACCCCGGCGAGGGGCTGGGCCTGAACTCGGCGGCGGCCGACCGGCAGCGGGCGATCGACACCCTCGACGTGATGAACTCGTGGGGCCAGGAGAACAGTTTCCCGAAGGTCTTCACCCAGGCCGCGCGGGTCGGCTATCCGGCCGACGTGCTGATCGACCGGCTGCGGCAGCAGATCGTCGCGAAGACCGACGCCAACCTGCGGATCCGCGACATGCACCACGGGCTGGAGAAGTCCGGCGCCACCGAGGCGGTCAACAATCTGCTGCTGCAGAGCGACGACGGGATCGTCCGGGTGTTCCCGGTGTGGCCGTCCGGGCGGGACGCGAGTTTCGTGCGGCTGCGGGAGAAGGGCGCGTTCCTGGTGTCCAGCCGGCTGGCCGGAGGCCGGGTCGACTACGTGGACGTGACCAGCGAGCAGGGCAAACCGTTGCGGCTGCGCAACCCGTGGCCGGGGCAGACGGTCCGGATCGTCGAGACCGGGGGCGCCACGGTCACGCCGTCCGTGTCCGGTGACGTGCTCACGTTCCCGACCCGGGCGGGCGTGACGTACTCGATCACTTCGCCGTAGGGTTCGGGCCGGCTGCGCGTGGGAGCACCACGTGCAGCCGGCGCGGGCCGTGCACCCCCTCGACGCGGTTCAGCTCGATGTCGCTGGTGGCGCTCGGCCCGCTGATCCACGTCTGCGGGCGGCCCGGGGTGAGCCGGTCGAAGACGTCCGGGACCCGGCCGACGATCTGGCCGGGCCGGATCACCACGACGTGCACGTCCGGGATCAGTGACAGTGCCCGGCGGCCCTGGGCCGGTCCGGCGTCCAGCACGATGGTGCCGGTCTCGGCGATCACCGCGGCGCAGCCGGTGAGCGCCGCGCCCACGGCTTCCAGCTCGGCCGGGGTGAGGCCGTCGTCGACGACCGCCTCGCCGGGATAGCCGTCGAGCCAGGCGGGTGGCAGGTCGGCCGGCACCGCGATCCGGGGCAGCGGCCGCAACGCGTCGACGAGCGACCGGTGGACCACCGCCTGGTAGTCGGTGAGCCGGTCGGCCAGCAGCGCGGTCAGGTCACCGTCGCGGGTCCGGCCGTAGTCGCGGGGAATCGGCTCGGCTGCCGGTTCGTCGGCGAGGGCGGTGCGCAGCCGGGCGAGGATCTCGGTCCGGGCGTCGGTCAACGTCGTCCTCCGTCGGTGCGGGACCACCACTGCCGGAACGTCTCGGGAGCGGGCAGCGGCGCGTCGCGGGAGTCGGTCCAGGCTTTTCCGGGGCCGGGCAGTCGTCGCAGGGCCGGCCGGCGGGTCACGGCGGCGACCACCCGGCCGCCCGCACGGGCCGCGCGCAGGGACCTGCGCCAGCGGCGCGGGTTGCTCATCAGGCGGGCGAGCACGGTCATCGCGGTGCGTTCGCCGGCCGGGTGCGGGCTGCGCTGCCGCAGGTGGACGAGGACCTGCGGGATGTCGATCTTGACGGGGCAGGCGTCGTAGCAGGCGCCGCAGAGCGTCGAGGCGTACGGCAGCGACTCGTGCCGCCCGGGTGCCAGTTGTGGGGCGAGGATGGCGCCGATCGGGCCCGGGTAGACCGAGCCGTACGCGTGGCCGCCGGTGCGTTCGTAGACCGGGCACACGTTGAGGCAGGCCGAGCAGCGGATGCAGGCCAGCGCCTGGCGGCCGACCGGGTCGGCGAGCACGTCCGAGCGGCCGTTGTCGAGCAGCACGATGTGCACGTGCTGCGGCCCGTCCCCGGGCGTCACACCGGTCCAGATCGAGGTGTACGGGTTCATCCGCTCCCCCGTCGACGACCGGGGCAGCAGCTGCAGGAACACTTCCAGGTCGGTGGCGGCCGGCAGGATCTTCTCCACCCCGACCACGCTGATCAGCGTGTCCGGCAGGGTGAGGCACATCCGCCCGTTGCCCTCGGACTCGACCACCACCAGTGATCCGGTGTCGGCGATCGCGAAGTTGGCCCCGGAGACGGCGACCTTCGCGCTGAGGAACCGGGCGCGCAGGTGCAGCCGGGCCGCCTCGGCCAGGGCGGCCGGGTCGTCGGTCAGCCCGGCCGGTGGGTCGTCGAGTTCGCGGGCGAAGATCTCCCGGATCTGGGCGCGGTTGTAGTGGATCGCCGGGACCAGGATGTGCGACGGCCGGTCGTCGGCGAGCTGCACGATGAGTTCGGCCAGGTCGGTCTCGTACGCGGTGATGCCCTGCTCGGCCAGGTGCTCGTTGAGTTCGATCTCCTGGGTGGCCATCGACTTGACCTTGACCACCTCGGTGGCGCCGGCGGCCCGGGTGAGTTCGGCGACGATCCGCCCGGCCTCCGCGGCGTCGCGGGCCCAGTGCACTGTCGCGCCGGCCGCGGTGGCCCGCTGCTCGAACTGTTCCAGCAGCTCGGGCAGCCGCCGCCGGACGTCGGCCTTGATCGCCCGGCCGGCCTCGCGCAGCCGCTCCCAGTCGGGCAGTTCCCCGACGGCGTGCAGGCGTTTGTCGCGGATGGTGTGGGTGGCGTGGCGCAGGTTGGTGCGCAGCTGCGGGTTGCCGAGCGCGACCGCGGCGGCCGGCCGGAAGTCGCCGGTCACGACGCGAGGATCTCGGCGTAGTGCAGCGGGCGGGTGCCGGAGCGGCGGCGGCTGAGACCGCCGCCGATGTGGGCCAGGCAGGAGTTGTCGGCGGCGGCCACCACGTCGGCGCCGGTGGTGGCGACGGCGATGCACTTGTCGGCCAGGATCGCGGCCGACACCTCCGGGTTCTTCACCGCGAACGTGCCACCGAAACCGCAGCACTCCTCAGCGCCGGGCAGCTCGACCAGGTCGATGTCGCGGACCGCGCGCAGCAGCCGCAGCGGCCGGTCGCCGAGGCGCAGCGCGCGCAGGCCGTGGCAGGTGGGGTGGTAGGTGACCCGGTGGGCGAACCGGGCGCCGACGTCCTCGACGCCGAGCACGTCGAGGAGCAGTTCGGACAGTTCGTAGGTGCGGGCGGCGACCGGGGCGGCCGACGGGATCAGCCGCGGGTACTGTTCGCGGATCATGGCGACGCATGAGCCGCTGGGGGCGACGATCGCGTCGTAGTCGCCGAAGGTGCGGGCGAACTGTTCGGCGATCGGCACGGCCTGGGCCGCGTAGCCGGTGTTGGCGTGCATCTGGCCGCAGCAGGTCTGCCCGGCCGGGAAGTCGACGTCGTGGCCGAGCCGCCGCAGCACCCGGGTGACCGCGATGCCGGTGGCCGGGTAGAAGGCGTCGTTGACGCAGGTGACGAAGAGCGCGATCCGCACGGTCGGCCCGTCTCAGTCTTCGAACGCGACGAGGTGCCGCTCGCGGGCGCGGGTCAGGTGCAGGCGCATCGCGGCCTCGGACCGGTCGGGATCACCGGCATAGATGGCGGCGGCCAGGTCGCGGTGCTCGTCGTTGGTGATGGCGATCTGCCCGTACGGGAAGTAGCGGCGGTGCAGGTGCAGGTGGGAGTGCAGCCGGTTGATCGACTCGCGCAGCAACGGGCTCGCCGCGTACTGGGCGACGAGGTCGTGCAACTGGGCGTCCAGGGCGGTGAACGCGGCGTGCCAGTTGCCCTCCTCGCCGCCCTCGACGGTGCGGGCCGCCTCGGCGACCAGGCTCGCGCGCTGGGCGTCGGTGGCGCGCTCGGCGGCCCAGCGGGCGGCGGCGCACTCCAGCAGCAGGCGCATGTCGAACATGTCGTGGAATTCGGCGACGGTGAGCAGTGGGCTGACCGTGTAGCCGGCGCGGGGGCGTTTGCGGACCAGGCCCTCGGACTCCAGGCGGGCCAGGGCCTCGCGGACCGGGGTGGGTGAGACGTCGAGCTCGCGGGCGAGCGCGTCGATGTTGACCCGGTCGCCGGGTTCGAGGATGTGCTCGAGCACCGCGGAACGCAGGGTCTCGTAGACGTCGTCGCCGAGGGTCGGCCGGTGCAGCCGGGCCACGGACAGGGGCCTTGTCATAGTCGCCATCCTTGTTTCGCCCAGGTTTCCGAACACATCTTGACTTGCCTCATTGTGAGCGAGTACACATCCAGGAAAGATCCTATAGGATCTACGACACGGAAAGGAAGCCCGCATGAAGCGGTCCCCGTTCCTCCGCCTCGGCCTCGGGGCAGCGCTGTTCGGCCTGGTCATGACGACCGGGTGCACCAGGAAATCGGACAACGAAGAGGCCGCTGCCACCACCGGCAAGAGCCCCGATCAGGTCAAGGTCGCGCTCATCCCCGGCGGTGCCCACCCCTACTTCCAGCCGTGGAAGACCGCGGCGGCCGATGTGAAGACCGAGTTCAAGCTCGGCGACGCCACCTTCAACGAGACTTCCGGCTGGGACCAGACCAAGCAGAACGACGTGGTCAAGTCGCTCGCCGCGCAGGGATACAACGCGTTCGGCATCTTCGGGGTCGCCCCGGAGAACATCAACTCCACCTTCGAGGACCTCAAACGGCAGGGCTTCCCGGTCGCCTCGCTGGCGTCCTGCCCGGCCGGTGACGTCAACAAGGCCGACTTCTGCCTCTCCACCGACGTCGAGGAGGCCGCCTACAAGGCCACCAAGGCGGCCATCGAGGCGATCGGCGGCAAGGGCAACCTGGTCCACCTGACCGGCAACAAGGTCGACTCCAACACCCAGCGCCGGATCGCCGGCGTGGAGAAGGCGGTCGGCGAGACCGGCGGCTCGGTCAAGATCCTCCAGGTGGTCACCGACATCGACACCGACCTGCAGACCGCGCAGAAAGCGGTCGCCGACCTGCTGGCCGCCAAGGGCTCGGAGATCACCGCGATCGTCAACACCGCCTACAACCCGGCGGTCGCCGCCGCCGAGGGGGTCAAACAGGCCAAACTGCCGATCAAGGTGATCGCGATCGACGACGACAAGACGATCCTGGACGGCATCAAGGACGGTTCGGTGGCCGGCACCGTCCTGCAGAACCCGGTGGGCCAGGCGACCGTCGGGTCGTACGCGCTGATGAAACTCGCCGGCGGCTGCACCATGTCGCAGCCCGGGGTGGTCGTCGACTCCGGCTCGTTCGTGGTGACCAAGGCCAACGTGGACGGCTACGAGACCGACCGGGAGGCCAAGACCACCTCGCTGCGCCAGGACTTCGACAGCCGCTACCTCGTCTGCAAGTAGGGGGAGCCACCCGTGCCCGTCGTCACCCACGCCGAGGCGTACCTGGTCGACCTGCCGGTCGAGACGGTCCGCACCGACGCCCTTCAGACCTTCGTCAAACAGGAGACCGTGTTCGTCGAGATCCGTACGGACGACGGCGGCGCCGGCACCGGGTACAGCTACACCATCGGAACCGGGGGCAGCGCGGTGCTGGCGCTGCTCCGCGACGACCTGCTGCACCGCCTGCCGGGCAGCGACCCGCGCCGGGTCGAGTCGATCTGGCGTGACCTGTTCCTGTCCACCAAGGCGACCACGGTCGGCGCCATCACCGCCCTGGCGCTGGCCGCGGTCGACACCGCCCTGTGGGACTGGCGCTGCCGCGCCGCCGGGCTGCCCCTGTGGGTGCTGGCCGGCGGCGCGAAGGACCGGATCCCGCTCTACGACACCGAGGGCGGCTGGCTGCACCTGAGCACCGAGCAGCTGGTCGCCGGGGCCAAGGCCAGCCAGGACGCCGGGTGGCCGGGCATCAAGATGAAGGTGGGCCGGTCACCGGCCGAGGACGCCGAACGGCTCGGCGCGGTCCGGTACGCGGTCGGCGACACCTTCGACGTGATGCTGGACGCCAACCAGTCGCTGACCGCGGCCGACGCGATCCGCCGGGCCCGGCTGCTGGAGCCGTACGACCCGTTCTGGTTCGAGGAGCCGCTGCCCGCCGAGGACGTGGCCGGGCATCAGGCGCTGGCCGCGGCGACCGCGATCCCGATCGCGGTCGGTGAGTCGCTCTACTCCCCCGGCCAGTTCGCCGAGTACGTGCGGCGCGGCGCGGCCGGGGTGATCCAGGTCGACGTGGCCCGGATCGGCGGCATCACCCCGTGGCTCAAGGTCGCCCACCTGGCCGAGGCCGCGAACCTGACCGTCTGCCCGCACTTCCTGATGGAACTGCACGTGAGCCTCTGCTGCGCGATCCCGAACAGCAGATACCTGGAGCACATCCCGCAACTGCGCGCGATCACCCACGGCGAGATCGACGTCGCCGGCGGGCAGGCGCTCGCCCCGTCCGCTCCCGGGCTGGGCATCGCCTGGAATCGCGACGCGATCGACGACCGGAGAACGAGTTGACCGCCCCAGTCGAGACGCCGGCCCGCCCGGCCGCGCCACCACCACGCACGCCACGCCGGACACCGCTGTGGGCCAACCCCCGGGTCGGCCTGGTGGTCCTGCTGATCCTGCTGGTGACCCTGTTCAGCACGATCCGGCCGGCGTTCCTGGACACCCGGCTGACCCTGACCCCGCTGCAATCCGACATCAGCGTCTACCTGGTCGTCGGCCTGGCCCAGATGAGTGTGCTGTCGCTCGGGCACATGAACATGGCGGTCGGGCGGATGGCCGCGACCAGCGCGTTCGCCATGGGCCTGGTGCATCACACGATCGGCGGCGGGCTGCTGGTCAGCCTGTCCGCCGGGCTGCTGGTCGGCGCCGGGCTGGGCGCGCTGGCCGGGTTCATCATCTCCCGCACCGGGGTGAACTCGTTCGTGGTCACCCTGGCCATGGACTTCGCGCTGGTCGGGCTGATCACCATCCTCTACACCAGCGCCGTCGACGGGGTGGCCTTCCCGACCATGCCGGCCGGGATGGACGCGCTGCGCTTCGACACCTTCGCCGACTACTGCGCCGGCGACGTGTGCGGGCCGCGGATCCCGCTGGTGGTGCCGTTCGCACTGGTCGCGGCGCTGCTGGTGGGGCTGCTGTTCCGCTGGTCGCGGCTGGGCCGGGAGATCCTGATGACCGGCGCCAACGCGACCGCGGCCGAACTGTCCGGTATCCCGGTGCGCCGCCGGGTGGTGCAGGCGCACGCGCTGAGCGGGCTGATCGCGGCGCTGGCCGGGTTCCTGCTGGCGGCCAACAACGGGGCGTTCTCGGCGAGTCTCGGCGACTCGTTCCTGCTGCCGTCGTTCCTGGCGCCGGTGCTGGGCGGCACCCTGCTGGCCGGCGGCGCGGTCAGCGTGCTCGGCACCGCGCTCGGCGCGACCCTCACCCAGGTCATCTACAAGGGGCTCAACCTGTTGCAGTTCCAGCTCGACCAGTTGCAGCTCTACATCGGGCTGGTGCTGCTCGCGGCGTTGTCGCTGGACCGGGGCCGGCACGTGCTGGCCGAACGACGGGGGACCGCGCCATGACGACACTCGCCACGCTGTCCGGGCGGCGGGTCACCCGTACCCCGGAATTCACCCTGGCTGTCATCGCGGCCACCGGATTCGCCGCGCTGGCCGTCGCCACCGGCGGCAACCTGCTCACCGCCGGCACCCTGGAGGCGTTCTTCCGGTTCCTGGCCGTGCCGATCGTGATCGGCCTGTCCCAGATGGTGGTCCTGGCGGTCGGCCAGATGAACCTGTCGGTCGGCGCCCTCACCGGCCTGTGCGCGATGGTGTCGGCCTGGCTGATGCTCGACGCCGGACTGCCCGCACTGATCGCGGTGCCCGCGGCGCTGCTGCTCGGGCTCGGTGTCGGCCTGCTCAACGGCGTCCTGGTGGTGCTGACCCGGATCAACGGCTTCATCGTCACGCTCGCCACCATGACGATCATTCAAGGCCTGCGGTACGGGGTGAACGGCCCCGACACCTACCAGGGCTACTCCCCCGGGCTGCGGGAGTTCGGCCGGGCCTCGATCCTCGGGCTGCCCGCGGTGTTCCTGGTCGCGGTCGTCGTCGCGGTTCTGGTCGCGGTCTTCTTCAGCCGTACGATCACCGGCCGTCAGCTGCTGGCCAGCGGTGGCAGCCCGTTCGCGGCCCGGCTGTCCGGCATCTCCAACGACCGGTCGCTGATCATCGCGCACGGCCTGTCCGGCCTGCTCGCCGGCGTCGCCGCGGTGATCACCGTGGCCGCGTCCGGTTCGGTCAACGCCACCATCGGCGACGACCTGCTGCTGCCCAGTTTCGCCGCGCCGATCATCGGCGGGGTCGCGCTGACCGGCGGCATGGTCAGCGTCCTGGGCACCGCGCTCGCCGCGTTCCTGGTGCGGCTGGTCGATGTGATGCAGGCTCAGTTTGGTATCAACCCCCGCTGGGTGGATCTGATCATCGGCGCCGTGGTGCTCGGTGCGGTTCTGCTCGGCACCGTCCGGCAGCGGATTCGGGAGAGGTCGACCTGATGCTCGTCGCGCAGAACCTGGTCAAGACGTTCCCCGGGGTGCGGGCGCTGGACGGCGCCGGCCTCACCCTGAACGCCGGCAGTGTGCACGCGCTGCTCGGCGAGAACGGCGCCGGCAAGAGCACCCTGGTCAAGCTGCTCACCGGCGTCTACCGGCCGGACGGCGGCCGGATCACCCTGGACGGCGTCGAGCGGCATTTCGCCGGGCCGCTGGACGCGCAGCGGGCCGGGATCGGCGTGGTGCATCAGGAACGCAACCTGATCCCGGCGTTCTCGGTGGCCGAGAACATCGTGCTGCACCATCTGCCCGGCCGGGCCGGGTGGCTGGACCGGGACCGGATGCGTGCCGAGGCCCGCCGCTGCCTGGACCTGCTGGAGGTCGACCTCGACCCGGACACCCCGGTGTCGCGGCTGTCGGTGGCGCAGGGCCAGCTCGTCGAGATCGCCAAGGCGCTCAGCCTGGACAACAAGGTGCTGCTGCTGGACGAGCCGACCGCGTCGCTGACCGGCGACGAGGCCGACCGGCTGTACACCGTGGTCCGGCGGCTGCGCGACTCCGGGCACGCCGTGGTGCTGGTCAGCCACAAGCTGGAGGAGGTCTTCGCGGTCGCCGACACGGTGACCGTGCTGCGCGACGGCCGCAGCGTGGCCGAGGCGGCGCCGCTGGCCGGCTTCAGCCAGGGGCAGATCGTCGACCTGATGGTGGGCCGCGCGTTCGCGTCGATGGAGCTGGCCGAACGCCACGTCGACCCGCAGGCCCGGCCGGCGCTGCGGCTGGACGGGGTGAGCACCGCCCTGGGCCACCGGGACGTGTCGCTGACGCTGCGGCCGGGCGAGATCCTCGGCCTGTACGGGCTGGTCGGCGCCGGCCGCAGCGAGCTGGCCAAGGCGATCCTCGGCCTGGAGCGGATCACCGCCGGCACGGTCGAGGTGCACGGCGAGACCGCCCGCATCCGGGACGTCGGCGAAGCGCTGCGCCGCTACAAGATCGGCTACGTCACCGAGGACCGCAAGGGTGAGGGCCTGTTCCTGGAGCAGCCGGTGACCCGCAACATCGCGGTCACCGTGTGGCGGCGGCTGGCCCGGGCCGGGCTGATCGGCGACAAGCGGGAGAGGTCGCTGGCCGAGACGTATGTGGACCGGCTCGGCATCCGGGTCGCCTCCCCGCGTCAGCCGGCCGGGCAGCTGTCCGGCGGCAACCAGCAGAAGGTGAGCCTGGCCAAGTGGCTGGCCGCCGACTGTGACGTGCTGATCGTCGACGAGCCGACGGTCGGCATCGACGTGCGGACCAAGGCGGCGTTCCACGAGCTGATCGCCGAACTGGCCGCGCAGGGGCTGGCGCTGCTGCTGATCTCCTCGGACCTGCCCGAGGTGGTGGTGCTGGCCGACCGGATCGCGGTGATGAGCGACATGCGGGTGGTCGGCGAGCTGGACAACGATCACGACTATCCGCGGATCAGTCAGCGGATCATCCGGCTGATCCACGCCGAGACGCACGTGGAAGGCGGGGTGAGCGCGGTATGAACCCCCTCGAGAGGGTCCGGCTCGGCCGTACCCCGGTGCACGTGACCCGGCTCGGGCTGGGGCTCGCGCCGCTCGGCGGGCTGTACTCGGTGGTCGGTGACGACGCCGCCCGGGCCACCGTGGAGCACGCGTGGCAGCTGGGCGTCAGGTTCTTCGACACCGCGCCGCTCTACGGCAACGGCCTGTCCGAACGGCGGGCCGGGCCGGTGCTGGCCGGTAAACCCCGGGAGGCGTTCGCGCTGTCCACGAAGGTGGGCCGGCTGCTGCGGCCGGGCGGCGCGGACACCCAGGAGATCTGGGCCGAACCCACCGGGGTGACGCCGGTCTTCGACTTCAGTGCGGCGGGGGTGCGCAGGTCGTACGCCGAAAGCCTGGATCGTCTCGGTCTTGACCGGGTCGACGTGCTGCACCTGCACGACCCGGACGAGCACTTCGACCAGACCGTCCACGAAGCGCTCCCGGCGCTGGTGGAGCTGCGCGGGCAGGGCCGGATCTCGGCGGTGTCGGCCGGGATGAACCAGGCCGGGATGCTGGCCGATCTGGTGCGCACCGGCGAGCTGGACGCGGTGCTGCTGGCCGGCCGGTTCACCCTGCTGGACCAGTCCGGCGCCGACGAGTTGCTGCCGCTGTGCGCCGAGCGTGGGGTGTCGGTGATCGCCGCGGGCGTGTTCAACTCGGGCCTGCTGGCCACACCGGGGCCGGGCGCGACCTTCGACTACGCGCCCGCCGATCCGGGCCTGGTCGACCGGGCGCTCGCGATCCGCAAGGTGTGCCGGCGGCACGGCGTGCCGCTGCGCGCCGCCGCGATCCAGTTCCCGTTCACCCACCCGGCGGTGACGTGTGTGCTGGTCGGCGCGCGCAGCCCGGTCGAGGCCGAGGACGCCGTCGCGATGTCGTCGGTCCCGGTGCCCGGCGTGCTCTGGGCCGACCTGCGTGCGGAGGGGCTGATCACGTGATCATCGACGCGCACCAGCATCTGTGGACGGCCGACTACCCGTGGCTGCAGGACCCGTCGCTGGCCCGGATCCGCCGCGACTACACCGTCGACGACCTGCGGGCGGTGATCGGCGCGGCCGGCGTCGACCGGACCGTGCTGGTCGAGGCGGGCCGCTGCGAGGCCGCCGAGACCCGGGAGTTCCTGCGGATCGCCCGGGACACCCCGGAGATCGCCGGGGTGGTCGGCTGGGCGAGCCTGCTCGATCCGCTGCTGGCCGTGACGATCGACGCCTACCAGGCCGGCCCCGGCGGCCACCTGCTCGCCGGGATCCGCGACCAGGTCCAGGGGCAGGCCGACGACTTCCTGGACCAGCCGCGGGCGCGGGCCGGGCTGGCCGCCGTGGCCGCCGCCGGGCTGGTCAACGAGCTGGTGGTCCGGACCGCCCAGCTGCCGTCGGTGGCGGCGGCCGCGGCCGCCCTCCCGGACTCCACGTTCGTCCTCGACCACCTCGGCAAACCCCCGATCGCGGCCGGCGGGCTGCGACGCTGGCGTGAGCTGCTCGCGCCGGTCGCCGCCCGGCCGAACGTGATCGCCAAACTGTCCGGCCTGGTCGCCGAGGCCGACTGGGCGACGTGGACACCGGCCGACCTGGAGCCGTACGTCGACACCGCGGTCGACCTGTTCGGCACGAACCGGCTGATGTTCGGCTCGGACTGGCCGGTCCTCGAGGTGGCGGCCGGCTACACCGAGGTCAAGGAGACGATGAGCGACCTGCTCGGCGGTCTCCCGGCGGACGTCTTCGGCGGCACCGCCATCAGCACCTACCACTTGGAGCTCATGTGAGATACCTGCGAGTCGGACCCGCCGGCAGCGAGCGGCCGGTCGCCGAGTCGGGCGGCCGGCACTTCGACCTGTCCCCGGTGACCGCCGACATCACCGGCGAGTTCCTGGCCGCCGGTGGCGTCCGGTCCACGGCCGGGCTCCCCGAGACCGACATCGCGGGCGAGCGTCTCGGCCCGCCGATCGCCCGGCCGGGTGTGGTGCTCTGCATCGGGCAGAACTACGCGGCGCACGCGGCCGAGTCCGGCGCCGCCCCACCGGAGCAGCCGATCATGTTCTACAAGGCGCCGGGCACGATCGTCGGCCCGCACGACGACGTGCTTATCCCGCGCCGGGCGGTCCGGGTGGACTGGGAGGTCGAGCTCGGGGTGGTGATCGGGCGGACCGCCCGCTATCTGGAGTCGCCGGCCGACGCGGCCGCCCACATCGCCGGGTACGTGGTGTCCAACGACCTGTCCGAGCGGGAGTTCCAGCTCGAGCACTCCGGCGGGCAGTGGTCCAAGGGCAAGTCCTGCGAGACGTTCAACCCGCTCGGGCCGTGGCTGGTCACCCCGAACGAGGTGGGTGATCCCGGAAAGCTGCGGCTGCGCAGCCGGGTCAACGGCGAGCCGCGGCAGGACTCGACGACCGCCGATATGATCTTCGACGTCGCGTACCTGGTCTGGCACCTGTCGCAGTACACCGTCCTGGAGCCGGGCGACCTGATCAACACCGGCACGCCGGAGGGGGTGGCGCTGTCCGGGCGGTTCCCCTACCTGACCGCCGGGGACGTGGTCGAGGTGGAGATCGACGGGCTGGGCGGCCAGCGCAACACGGTCCGGGACGCCGCATGAAGATCATTTCCCTGCGGACGTACGACGTACGCTTCCCGACCTCGCTGGAGCTCGACGGCTCGGACGCGATGAACCCGGACCCGGACTACTCGGCCGCCTACGTGGTGCTGACCGCCGACTCGGGGCTGGAGGGGCACGGCTTCACGTTCACGATCGGCCGGGGCAACGAGGTCTGCCAGGCCGCCGTCGAAGCGCTTGCGCCCCTGGTCGTGGGCCAGCCGGTGGACGACCTCGGCGAGTTCGCGCGGCGGCTCACCCACGACTCGCAGATCCGCTGGCTCGGCCCGGAGAAGGGGGTCGTGCACCTGGCCGCGGCCGCGCTGATCAACGCCGCCTGGGACCTGGCCGCCACCGCCGCCGGCAAACCGGTCTGGCGCTACCTGGCCGACCTCACCCCGGAACAGATCGTCGACCTGGTCGACTGGCGGTACCTCACCGACGCCCTGCAACCGGCCGAGGCGCTCGAGCTGCTGTACGCGGCCCGGCCCGGCCGTGCGGAGCGAATCGCGCTGCTGGCCGAGCGGGGTTATCCGGCGTACACCACGTCACCGGGGTGGCTCGGCTACTCCGACGAGAAGCTGGTGCGGCTGGCCCGGGAGGCGGTGGCCGACGGCTACCGGCAGATCAAACTGAAGGTGGGCAACGACCTCGACGACGACGTACGCCGGATGGCGCTGGCCCGCCGCACGGTCGGCGACGACATCCGGATCGCGGTCGACGCCAACCAGCGGTGGGACGTTCCGGTGGCGGTGCAGTGGATGACCGCGCTGGCCCCGTACGACCCGTGGTGGATCGAGGAGCCGACCAGCCCCGACGACATCCTCGGGCACGCCGCCGTCCGCCGTGCGCTGCGCCCGGCCGGGATCCGGGTGGCGACCGGCGAGCACGTCCAGAACCGGGTGGTCTTCAAGCAGCTGCTGCAGGCCGACGCGATCGACATCGTGCAGATCGACGCCTGCCGGGTGGCCGGGGTCAACGAGAACCTGGCGATCCTGCTGCTGGCCGCGAAGTTCGGCCGGCCGGTCTGCCCGCACGCCGGCGGGGTCGGGCTGTGCGAGCTGGTCCAGCACCTGTCGATGTTCGACTTCGTGGCCGTCTCCGGCAGCCTCCAGGACCGGGTCATCGAGTACGTCGACCACCTGCACGAACACTTCGCCGACCCGGTGGTGATCACCGACGGCGCGTACCGCCTGCCGACAGCGCCGGGGTTCTCGGCCCGGATGCGGCCGGAGACACTGGAGCGGTTCTCGTTCCCGGACGGGCCCGCGTGGGCCTGACCACGGTCAGCCTCGACGGATCGCCGGTGCACCCGCCGGCCGGCGACCCGGACGAGTTCGACGGGCCGGTGGCGGCGCTGCGGCACCTGCTCGCCGCGGTCACCGGCCCGGTCGATCCGGTCGGCGCGCCACTGGCCATCGTCGCCGGGACGGTCGCCGGAGCGGGCGCGCCGGGCACCGCACGGTGTGCCGCCGTCGGGTTGTCGCCGCTGTCCGGCGGGGTGGCCGAGACCCGGGCCGAGGGGCCGTACGCGGCCGGGCTGCGGGGCGCCGGCGTCACCGGGGTGGTGCTGCACGGGCGGGCGGCGTCGCCGGTGTGCGTGGTGGTCGAGGGCGGGACGGCCCGGCTGGAACCGGCCGGGGAGGTGTGGGGGCTGGCGACCGGGCCGGCCACCGACCTGCTCCAGCAGCGGTACGGTGCCACGGCGGCCGTGGCGGTCATCGGCCCGGCCGGGGAGCGCGGGGTCCCGTACGCCTCGATCATCACCTGCCGTCACCACCCGCTGCCGCGACTCGGTCTCGGCGCCGTGCTCGGCGGAAAACGGGTGAAAGCCGTCGTCTGCGTCGGCACGGACCGGCCGCCGGTGACCGATCCGGCGACGGTGACGGCCCTGGCCGCCGAGTATGCCCGCCTGGCCGCGACCGACGGACTGTCCGGTGTGCAGCGCGGATGGCCCGGTTTCGGGGTCTGGCAGGGCGAGCCCGGCTACGCGCCGGTCGCGCAGTTCACCGACACCGTCCGCCGCGGTGGCGTCGGGACGGTGCCGGACCGGATCGCCCGGGAGGCGACCGTCGCCGCCTGCCCGGATTGCCCGACCGGCTGCATCAAGGTGTACGCCGGCGCCGGACTGCATCAGGAGGCGCTGGCCATGCTCGGCCCGAACCTGGGTGTCGACGATCCGTGGCCGCAGCTGCGCCGGCACGAACAGGACGGCACCGATCCGGTCCAGGCCAGCGGCACGCTGACCGTCCGTGGGGTGGCGATCCCGCCGTTCGATCCGCGGGTGCAGCCCAACCTGGGGCTGGCCTATGTGGTCGCGCCGATCGGGCCGCGCTACGACATCGTCGAACACGATCTGGACTTCGACCCGGAGCGTGGTCTGCCGTCCAGCTATCCGGAGGTGCAGCGGCTCGGTGTGCGGGTGCCCCGGCCGCGCGGTGAGCTGGACGTGCACCGGACCGCTCAGCTGATGCGCCTGTGGAGTGGCCTGGACGCGCTCGGGGTCTGCCTGTTCGCGGCGACGCCGACCCGGCCGTTGACGCTGCGCATGGTCGAGTCGCTGGTCGAGGCGGTCACCGGGCGGCGGCCGGACGTCCTGGCGCTCGGCGCGACCCGGATGCGCCTGCAGCACGAGGTGAATCTGCGGGTGGGCCGCGCCGGCGAGGAGACCCTGCCGGACCTGTTCTTCGACTCCCCGGTGCGGGCCGGCGCCTTCGCCGGCGCTGTGCTCGACCGGCCGGCTTTCACCGCCGCGGCCACCGAACTGCGCCGCCTGCTCGATCTGGAAACGAAAGGACCATCATGACCTCGTTCAGTTCTCTGGTCGCCGTCGTCACCGGCGGGGGCTCCGGCATCGGCGCCGCGGTCACCGCAGGGTTCCGGGCCCGGGGCGCCCGGGTCGGGGTGCTCGACCTGCAGCCCGGCGAGCCCGGCGACGGCCTGCTGCCGGTGGTCGCCGACGTCAGCGACCGGGGCTCGCTGGAAGCCGCGATGGCGGCCGTGGCCGAGGCGTTCGGCGGTATCGACGTGCTGGTCAACAGTGCCGGGATCAGCTCGGTCGGGTCGGTCGAGGGCAACGACGACGCCGAGTGGGCGCGGGTCCTCGACGTCAACGTGACCGGGATCGCCCGTGCCTCGGCGGCGGCGCTGCCGTACCTGCGTAAGAGCGAGAGCGGCGCCATCGTGAACCTGTCGTCGATCGCGGCGACCGCCGGGCTGGTGCAGCGGGCGCTCTACTCGGCGTCCAAGGGCGCGGTGCACGGGCTGACCCTGGCGATGGCGGCCGACCTGGTCGGCGAGGGGATCCGGGTGAACTGCGTGGCCCCGGGCACGGTCGACACGCCGTGGGTGGCGCGGCTGCTGGCCCGGACCGCCGACCCGGAGGGCGAACGGGCCCGGCTGGCGGCCCGGCAGCCGACCGGGCGGCTGGTGTCGGCCGAGGAGGTCGCCGGCGCGATCGCCTACCTGGCGTCACCGGAGTCCGGGGCCACCACCGGCATGTCCCTCGCGGTCGACGGCGGCATGTCGGGGCTGCGGCTACCCGCCCGTTAGCGGTCTGATCACGTCGACCCGGTTGGTCCACAGCCAGCCGGACCAGCCGGAGGGGACGGCGTCCAGGTCCTCCGGCTGGTCGAAGCCCTCCGACCAGGGGCCCTCGCCGCCGACCAGGATCACCCGGGTGTCCGCGGCGCGCATCCGGTCGGCGAACAGGTTCGGCCAGCCCCACAGGTACCGGCCGTAGCGCTGTGGCAGGTGCAGCTCGGTGTGGTGGCAGCTGTCCGGGACGTGGCTGGTCCAGCCGGTCGCCAGGTAGTCGATCAGGCAGTCCTGCATGATCGCCTTCGACGTGGTCCGCAGCTGCGCCAGCCGGTCCCGGACGGCCTGGACCGAGTCGTCGCCGCCGTACACGCTGATCGTGGCCAGCCGGTCGGCGGGCAGCGTGGCCAGGTAGTCGGCGAGTGCCCGGCCGTCAGCCGGTTCGTTGTTCTTCAGATCGATCAGCAGCTCCCGGCCGGGGAACGCGGCCACCACCTCCGGGGCGGTCGGCAGCAGGCCGACGGCTTTGCCGCGCAACGGCCAGGTGGCGCCGTTGTCGGCCGTGTAGCCGTACCCGAGGTCGAGTGTGCGCAGTTCGGCGAGGGTGTGGTCGGCGACCCGGCCGGTGCCGTCGGTGCGGCACTCCAGCGTCGAGTCGTGGAACACCGCCAGCTGCCCGTCCGACGTGAGCTGCACGTCGAACTCCACCATGTCGGCGCCGGCGTCGAACGCGGCCCGCATCGACACGATGGTGTTCTCGACGTAGCCGTGGTCGGGCGGGTGGATCCGGGTCGCGGTGCAGGTGTCGTTGCCCACCCCGTCGAGCGGGAACGTCTGGGCGATCCCCCGGTGCGCGAGCAGCGGCGGCCGGCCCTCCCCGGCGCCCCACAGCACCGAGGAGTTGCCGAGCCACAGACCGCCTGCCACCAGCAGCACCACGGCCAGCGCGATCGACAGTCGGCGACGCCAGCGGCGCGGCTTCGGCTCAGACATCGGGCCAGCATGCCAGAACCGGTCAAACGAACTCGACGAAGCCGTCCGTCCCGTGCACCCGGATCCGCCGGCCGTCCTCGATCAGTGTGGTGGCGTTCTCGACACCTACCACCGCGGGCAGGCCGTACTCGCGGGCGATCACCGCGCCGTGCGTCATCTGGCCGCCGACCTCGGTGACCAGGCCGGCGATCGTCACGAACGCGGGTGTCCAGCTGGGATCGGTGTAGGCGGTGACCAGGATGTCGCCGGGCGCCAGGTCGGCGTCGGCGACGTCCAGGACGACCCGGGCCCGGCCCTCCACGGTCCCGGCCGAGACCGGCAGGCCGGCCAGCGCGCCGTCCGGGACATCCCCGCGCCGGTACGCGCCGTGCACCGCCTCACCGTCGGAGGTCAGCACCCGCGGCGCGGCCAGCGTCTCGTAACGCGCGAACGCCTCCCGCCGCTGCCGGATCAGCCCTTCGTCGGCTCGCCCGCTGTGCACGACGTCTCGGAACTCCTCCAGGCTGAGGAAGAAGACGTCCTCCGGATCGCCGATCACCCCGGCGGCGGCCATCCGGCCCGCTTCGGCCAGCAGCGCCTGCTTGTAGATGAAGTAGCGGCTGACCAGGTAGTACTTCGGGTACTCGCGGTAGCCGATGAAGGTGCGCAGCCGGTCGATCTGCTGTTTCGTCTCGGTGGCCTTCGCCTCGCCGTCCGGCAGCTCCCGCAGCCGGGCCAGCACCTGCGCCTCCTTCTGCGCGGCCTCCCGGCGGCCCTGCTCGAAGCGGCGGGCGGCGGCGCCCGGCTCGGCGTTGCGGATGTTGCTGAGCAGCATCGGCACGATCGCCGACGGCTGTTCGCTCCACCGCGGCCGGGTGATGTCGATCTCGCCGACACAGCGCATCCCGTACACGTCGAGGAACCCGTCGATAGCCGCCTGCGCCGCACGGCCGCCGGTCACCTCCGGCAGGCGGTCCAGGCCGCCTTCTTCGGCGAGCAGATCAACCACCTGGGGGTACGGGCGGAGCACGTCGGCCACCTCAAGCAGCGCCATCCCCATCTCCGAGGTGATGTTGTCCGGCGCCGACCGGGTGAGCACGTCCGCGACGTTCTTCTCCCCCAGCCACTGTTCCAGGTGCTCGTTGAGCCACCAGGTGGCCGACATGCCCGCCATGATCGCCGGCATGTTGCGCGGGTCGAACAGCATCCGCCGGATCTCCTGGACATCGGCCAGCACGAAGTCCAGCAGCTCCGGGCCGGTCTTCCCGGCGATGTCCCGGCGGACCGTCTCGATCATGCGTCTGCGGTCGTCGATCAGGCCGGCCACCACGGCCGGGTCGGTGTCCACCGGCTGCGGCGTCGACGGGCCCGGCACCGGCAGATGGCCGGTGTCCTCGGCGAGCGGGACGAAACCACGGTCCACCACGCTCCTGAGCGCGTCGCCCATCAGCGGGTCGGACTGGGCCATCATCGTCAGCAGGGTGGCGTTGACCCGGCCGGTGACGTCGACGAACAGGCGGCCGCCGGCGTCACGCATCTCGCCGGGGGACGTCAGTTTCCACACCGACAGGCCGAGCGGTTTCATCGCCTCGGTCATCATCTGCTGGTGGCCCACCGAAACGTACACGCGCGGGGTGCCGTCACCGCCCTCCGGAACGGGGAACAGCGTGGTGATCGGACGGCTCTGGACGATCGCGAAACCGTCGTCGTCCAGGCACCATTCGATATCCTGCGGCCGGCCGAAACGGGCCTCCAACTGACGACCGAGCTGGGACAACCGTACAATTTCCTGGTCTTGAAGAACCGGGACGTGCCGCTGCCCCTCGCTGATCGCCTGCCGTTCGGTCCCGCCGCCCTCCGAGGGTGTGATCTGAAGCCGCTTCGCGGCGATCGCCCGTTCGGTGACCACCTCGTCGCGGACCTTGTAGACATCCGCGTTGACCAGGCCGGAAACCAGCGCCTCGCCGAGGCCGAAACCCGCGTCGATCGAGGTCACCCGCCGGTTTCCGGTGACCGGATCGGCGGTGAACATGATTCCCGACGCTTTCGGGAAGACCATTCGCTGCACGACGACGGCCATTCGCACCGACCGGTGATCGATGCCGTTGCGCAGCCGGTAGGCGACCGCACGGTCGGTGAAAAGCGAGGCCCAGCACCGCCGCACGTGTCCGAGAACCGCGTCCCGCGGCACGTTGAGGTAGGTGTCGTGCTGGCCGGCGAACGAGGCCGCCGCCGAATCCTCGCCGGTCGCGCTCGACCGCACCGCATACCGGCCGTCCGCCAGCGCCGTCTCGATCGCCGCCGCCAGATCCTCGGGAATCGGCATCGACTCGATGATCTCCCGGGCCGCCTCCGGATCCTTCTCGAATGCCGGGGCGACCCGGTCGAATGCCTCGGTCGTCACCACGAATCCCGGCGGCACCCGGAGGCCGTCGATGGCGGAGAGCTGCCCCAGATGTGCGCCTTTACCGCCGACCAGTTCCGGGTCGGTCTCGTTCAGATTCACGACGTAGCGGAACACCGCTGACCGTCCTCTCACCTTGCGGGCAGAAACGACCCGATTCTGCGCGCACCCCCGGGTCTTGCGGCAAGATCCCACCTGCGATATAGCTTAGAAGTGGAAGGGGCCGGTCACCGCTCCTCGATGAATCTGTTGATCTGCGCCCGCATCTGCGGTTTCACGTCGACGAAAAGCAGCCGCACATCACCCAGGTCGTCGCCACCGCCGCCGACCTGACAGGTGACGTCGAGCGGCCCGTCCGGCAGCAGGACCTCCAGGTGGACCTGCGCGCCGCGGGTCAGGTCCTCGGACAGCCGGATGATCGCGTCGTCGCCGACGTCGTCCAGATCGACGATCACGTGCGCGCCGCCGGCCGACAGGTTCATCGTCCGCCCCGGGAACAGGTGTCCCGACGGCAGCACCACCACGACCGGCACCTCGACCGGGAGCCGCTCGTTGCGGCGGCGCTCGATGCCACTGGTCGTCTCGTCCACCCGCAGGTAGATGCCGGGCATGCTGTTCGGCGGGGCCGCCACGACGGTCCCGGTGATGCTGAACCCGCGGCCGTTCTGCGTCCACAGCACGGTGGCGTCGACGCCGACCATGGCGAACACGCTCAGGCCCAGCCGCAGCGTGCCGTCGACCTCCCGGGTGGCCCGGCAGGTGCGGGCCTCGCCACCACCGATCGACACGGTGACGCTCGGGACAGCCCACGGCTGCGGATTCTCGGTTGTGCTGCCCATGATCGTCGGCTCTCTCGTGCTGGACGGCCGGTTCCTCCCACCGGGAACGTTATCGGCACGGCGGGGTCGTGCACTCCGGTTGCCGCCTTTCGTAGGATTCGGCGGTGGCGCGGATCCTGGTGACGGGCATGTCGGGTGCGGGCAAGACCACGGTCCTCGGCGAGCTGCGCCGCCGGGGCCATCACACCGTCGACACCGACTACGGCGGCTGGGAGCGGCCGGACGGCACGTGGGACGAGCCGCGCATGACCGCGCTGCTCTCCGCCCACGACTCGGTGATCGTCTCCGGCACCGTGCAGAATCAGGGCCGGTTCTACGACCGCTTTCACCACGTCGTGCTGCTGAGCGCCCCGCTGGAGGTGCTGTTGCAACGGGTCGCCGACCGGGCGAACCCCTACGGCCGGACGCCGGAGCAGTGCGCGGAGATTGCCGGATATGTCCGGACGGTGGAGCCCCTGCTACGCCGGGGAGCCACGCTGGAACTCGACGGCCGCCGCCCGGTCACCGACCTGGCCGACACCATCGAGGCCCTGACCCGCACGTCGTGATGTTCACCCGACGTAGTCGGTGAGGCACTCGTGCCCGCGCGTCGTGATGCTCACGCCACGTAATCGGTGAGGCACTCCCGCCCGCGCGTCGTAATGTTCACGCCACGTAATCGGTGAGGCGCTCCCGCCCGCGCGTCGTGATGCTCACACCACGTAATCGGTGAGGCGGTCGCGCCCGTGCGGAAGCCCGTAGTCCGACACGAGCAGCCGGACGTTAGTGAAGTCCACGCCGTCGTAGAGCCAGGCCCCGGGCGTATCGGCCAGTGCCCGGACGACACGCTGCTGCCGAGCGGTGAGTGAACCGAACGCGGTGCCGGCCACCACCGGCCCGTCCGGGAAGGCCTGCCGCAACAGCACCCCGACAGTGGTCAGCGCCGGCTCGGCGCTGACGTGGGCGAGGCGGGCCAGGGCGGGTTCGAGCACATCCCCGCAGAACGATTCCAGCGACAGCAACGCCAGCCCCGCGACGTCGCCGTCCAGGTAGCCGACGGTGGGCTCGCCCGGGTGATCACTCGTCGCCCATCGCAGCAGCTCCGGCCGGGCGCCGTCACCGCGCAGCCGGGCCAGGGCGACCGCCGCCGCCCAGCGTGTCAGGGGCCGCTCGTCGGTCAGCGACCGCTCGGCGACCGGAACGCCCTCCGGCAGGCCGACGAGTCCCAGCGCGACCAGAGCGGTCGGGGTGTTCAGCCGCTCCAGGACGGGCACCGATTCCCGCCGCCCCGGATACCAGCCGATCACGTAGGCGGCGGAGTCCGCGAGCTCCGGATCAGCGGTCAACGCGTCGAGCACCGGCAGCCCTTTCCCGACCGCGTCGTAGGCACTCGTCTCGTCCGGGCCGAACTCCTCCCGCCGCACACCACCGGGCAGCCACGCCGCATCAGCACCCACCGCGATCAGCCCGAGCAGATACAGCAGCAGATCCCGATCCGGTACGGCCGGGTCCGCCACCGCCTCCAGCAGCGCCGGCACGGCAGCGCCACTGGCCGAGTACCGGTTGCCCTGGTGGGTGATGCTCGCGTACAACTCCCCGAACGCCGCCCGACGCTCCTCCTCATCGGCCGACCGCAAGGCCGCCAGATGCCCGGGCGTGTCCAGCGCCGGCCCGTACGCATGCCGCAACGCCGCCCAGTCGACCATCGCGCCATCATGCCAGCGCCGGTCAGCGCCCGGCCGGCCCGGCATCGTCCGCACCCGGCAGAGAAATGCTCATGTCGAAGTTCCGCAACCGCTGCCCACGAACCTCCACGACCCGGGCGGCATCGACAACGAACCCGAAGCGCTCGAACGCCGGCCGGGCGGTGAGACTGGCATGCACATGCAGCCGCCGGTGCCCGGCCGCGACCGCCTCCCGCAGAACACGGCCGACCAGCGCGCGAGCCACCCCCCGGCCACCGGCGTCGGGATGAACGAACAGCATGTCCAGCAGCCCCTCATCGGTGAAATCACTGAAACCGACGACCACCCCGTCAAGACAGGCGACATAGGTGTACGCAGCCGCCCGCCGCCCTTTCCACCGCACCTCGTCGACGGTGTCCGGAGCCCACGCCCGAACCTGCTCGGGCGTGTAGTCACGACTGGCCGTGCCATGGATCGCCGCATGGAACACCCGCCACGTCGCGCCGGCATCAGCCTCCACATAGCGGCGAATCACAAGCTTCCCCAGCGACCGGCCCTCGTTGGACATGCTCGAATTCTCAACCACCGCAGGCTTCGAGTCGTACCCGCACTGCCGTTCGTTCCCCGCGATCGAGGCCGTCCGCTCAGACCGCGAGCCGTCGCTCACCACCGGAATGCGTGCGCCTTTCCCGTGCTGAGCGACGGCTGGGGGGCGTGGGCCGGTGACGTCGATCAGCGCACAGGCCGGCCGGGCCGAGGTCCGCCGGGAACCTGCGGTGACAGGCGCACACGGTGGCGTTGTGCGTGCTCCGGTCGTCGCCCGGGCGTGGATGAACGTCCACGATCAGCCCAACGTGTGCGCGTGACCCCGCGGCGACGACGACGGAAGCCCACAATCGGCGATCGTGTGCTCTCATCGACGCTGGCCAGGTCACGCAATGGCAGCGGGCCGAAACAGATGACGACCGCGACCGCTTTCGGGCGCATGACGGCAGCCCGGAGCGGGATGCGCCACGGTCGTACTCTGCGCCTTGTGCCTTCGGAGGAACTCTTCTCGCGACTGGTCGAAGCCCAAGCGGCGTCGGATGGCCCGGGAGCGTCCAAGGCCCGGACAGTCGGGCTGCTCACCGTCTTCAACTCCCTGTGGGAGTTCTACCTACTGACCCCGGCCGGGGAAGTGCTTGTCGACCGGGATGACGGCGCTCCCGTGCCCGCGACTCCTGTCGAGCGCGAACTCGCGTACGTCCAAGCTGCTCGCCGTTTTCCGGAGCTGCGTCATCTGATGCCGAAGCGGCCGCCGGCCGCCCGCACCTGCCCGCATTGCGGCGGTTCCGGAGTGATCATCCTGGACGACGGACCGAACGTATTCTGCGGCCCGCCCTGCAACACCCGGGGATGGGTCGTGGACGGGTAGGACGGCTCGCCGCCGGTCATTCGGGGAGGTGACGGGACGGCGATGCGGCCCGTGAACGCGGGCCGCATCGCCGTGGCGGTCAGGCCGCTGAGAGGACGTCGACGACGAAGCGGAGGGCGCCGCCCGGACGGCCTTCGCCGGGGTTCTCGCCATACGCCTGGTCGGCCGGGATGTCGAGCTGGACCCGGCTGCCGACCTTGACGCCGACCAGGCCCTTGTCCCAGCCCTGGATGACGTTGCCGGCGCCGAGCTGGAAGCTGAACGCCTCCTGCCGCTTCCAGGAGTTGTCGAACTCCTTGCCGTCGGCGTAGGTGACACCGACGTAGTTGACCTGGATGGTCTGGCCCGCCTGGGTGGCCGCGCCGGTGCCCTCGATCAGGGTGGTCGCCGTGAGCTCCTTGACCGTACCGGAGCCGGCTTTGGCCTCGGGTTTCTGGCTCAAGGCCGGGTCGGCGCCCTCAGGAACCGGCGGGAACGCGACGGCCGACGGGGTGGCGGCGGCGCCCGGATCGAGGGCGGCGGCGCTGGAGGCGTCGGCGGTGGGGCTGGTCCCGGTGGGCGTGTTGCCGATCCACAGGACCAGGCCGACGACGACCGCGATCACCGCCGCCGCGGAACCGACGACCGACAGGGTCTGGCGACGCTTCTGCATCGCCCGGGCGCGCGCCTTGTTGGCCTTGGCCTCGGCTCGTTTCTCCGCCTTGGTCTTGAGCGGCGGTCCGGAGGCGCCACGGCGGGACGGAGCGGCAACGGCACGTTTGGCGGCCGCGCTGTCGCGGCGAACTGCGGATTCGGGCACGGGCCGACGATACGACACTCAGCTGAGAGTTGTTCACAGCCGGTGCCTGTTCCCACGGAAACGGGTTACAGCAGGGCGAGCCAGCGGTGGCCCGGATGGACCCGGGTGAGCAGCCCGGCCAGGGTCGCCCGCTGCTGCGGGGTCAGGGCGGGCCGGGTTGCGTCGAAGTCGGCCTGGTCCTTCGGCCGCGGGTTCTTGGCTTTGAAGAGCAGAACCAGCTCGGGTACGAGGTACGGGACGCCGTCGGCGGTGCGGCGGATGATCCGGTCGTACGGGAATCGGATGGTCTCGTCCCGGCGGTAGATCCAGGTGTCGCCGTGGTGCGGTTCGCGGAACACGTCGAGCAGGTAGTCGCCGGTGGCCGGGTCGCGTAGCCAGGTCTGGTGGGTGGCCGCGATCTCGTCGGGAGTGGCGTCCTCGCCGATGCGGCCGCTGCCGACCGCGTCGAACACGTATCCGGGGAAGCGGCCGCGGATCTCCGGGAAGCGGGCGGCGGGAACGCCGATCTCGATGTCGCCGTGGGAGCGGGTCTGTTCACCGCGGAACAGGTCCAGTGCCCAGCCCGCGGCCACATACCAGGGCGTCGTCACGCCGGACAGGCGCTCCGCGACCTGGGCCGGGGTCCAGCAGGACGACCATCGGGCGCCCAGGGCGTCGAGCTCGGCCGGTGTCAGCTGCCTCATTCGGCGGCGCCCAGGGCGTCGAGCTCGGCCGGTGCCAGTTGCCTCATTCGGCGGCGCCCAGGGCGTCGAGTTCGGCCGGTGTCAGTTGCCTCATTCGGCGACCGTGGCACAGCCGTCGAGGGTGTCGGCCCACATGCGGGCGATCAGGCGGGGCATCGGGCCGTGGTGGACCAGGAACAGCAGGGGCCGGAGCAGGAGCTTTCCGCCGGTGGCGGTCCATTCGGCGTGGACGTGGCTGCCTCCGCCGCCGGCCGGCGTGATCCGGACCAGACCGGTTCCGCCGCCGCCGTAGCTGCTCTCCTCGACGGTCCAGCGGATCTCCGCCGGGTCGGACCAGTCGTAGCGGGCGACGACCCAGAACGGGGAGCGGGGCGTGCTCTCCCGGGCGACCGCCCAGGTGTCGCCGAGTTCGCGTAGTTCGTACCGCTGCGGGTCGAGGGTCTTGCTCCAGATCCGGGCGCGGCGGCCGGTGAAGTCGGTGAACGCCTGCCGGGCCTGCTCGGGTGTGGCTGTCGTGTCGATGTCGAAGCGCACCCACTTATCCGAGCACAGGGCCGCGAGGGTGTCCAGGTAGGTACCGCCTAGGTATGCCTAGCCGGGTTTAGTGGACCTTCTAATCCGTCCTGAGCTGGGAAGATAGGTAACGCCGCCGCATGTGCCGGCCCTCCTTACCGACGACGATTGATGCATCGACGGAGAACGAGGAGATGGCGATGTTCGCTAACCCGGAACTCATGCTCAACATGGCGCACGACCGCAACCGCGAGATGATCGCGGAGGCCGATCGGGAGCGGCTGCTGTCCAGCGCCCGGCTGACCCGCCGTGGGCGCAAGGCCCGCGGACGCCCCGCCGGTACGCTGTCGCCGTGCGAACCAACCGCGGTGGTGCCAGCCCGGTGATGATCGGGCGGGCGAGCGAGCTGCGCCGGCTGACGCAGCTCGCCAAGTCCCGCGAGCCGGCCGTGGCGATCATCGCCGGTGAGCCGGGCATCGGGAAGACCCGGCTGGTGCAGGAGCTGCTGGATGTCGTTCCAGCGGGGACGATCGTGCTGGTCGGGCAGGCTGAGCCGGGGTCGTTGGCCCGGCCGTATGAGGTGTTGCTCGATGCGATCGACGGCCGCCCGGAGGTCGGCGACGCTCGGCTGGCTGCGCTGTCGGATGCCGAGCGCAGTCCGGTGGAGCGGCTGCACACGGGGCTGGCGATCCTGGCCGACCTGATCGGAGACTCCCCCGCCGTGATCGTGTTCGAGGATCTGCACTGGGCCGACTCGGAGAGCGCCGCGCTGTTCGAGCGGATCGCCGACCAGCACGGGCCGCGGCTGCTGATCGGGACGTACCGGCCGGACGAGGTGACCCGCCGGCAGCCGGTGGCGGGTCTGCTGGCTCAGCTCGAGCGCCGGCATGCCGTCACGCATGTGCGGCTGGATCGGTTGTCCCGGGCCCAGACCGCGGCGTTGCTGGCGGCGGCCACCGGGGGTCCCGCGCCGGTGCGTGCCGCGACGGCGCTGCACCAGCGCACCGGTGGCAACCCTTTCTTCCTGGAAGAGCTTTTGCGGGCCCTGCCGGGGCATGACCTGGAGGCGCTCGTCGAGCAGCCGCTGCCGTGGAGTCTGGCCGATGTGCTGCGCCGTCAGGTGGAGGATCTGGATCCGGTCAGTCACCGGATCGTCGAGGCGGCCACCGTGCTCGGTCACCGGATCCTGTTCGACCTGCTGGCCGACGTGACCGGCACCGGTGAGGACGAGCTGATCGCGGTGCTGCGCAACCTGGTGACACGGGGTGTGCTGGTGGAGTCCGGTGAGGATGAGTTCGCGTTCCGGCACGCGCTGGTGCGGGAGGCGATCGCCGGGCAGATGCTGGGCCGGCAGCGGCGGCGGCTGCACGAGGCGGCGCTCGACGTGCTGTTGCGTGGTGGCGGGTCGGATCCGGCGATGGTGGCGCATCACGCCCGTGGCGCGGGCCGGTATGAGGACATGATCGCGGCGGCGCGGCACGGCGCGGCGCTGTATCTGTCGATCGGTTCGGCGTTTCAGGCGTTGCAGCTGGCCGAGATGGGCCTCGACGAGGTTCCGGACGATCCGGAGCTGCTCGGGGCGGCGGCGCGGGCGGCGTGGCTGGCCGGGCTGCTCGACGACGCGTTGCGGCACGGGCGGCGCTGGCGGGAGCACGCGCACGATCCGCCGGATCAGGCGGAGGCGCTGTATCTGCTGGTCCGGCTGGCGTGGGAGTCGCGGGAGGCGGCCGAGGTGCGGGCGCTGACCGCCGATATCGAAAACCTGATCGCGCAGCTGCCGCCGGGCGCCGGGCAGGCGCGGGCGATGACGGCGATCGCCCAGTCGGCATATCTGTATGACGAGACCGAGACGGCGCTGCTGTGGGCGGATCGGGCGCTGGCGCTGGCCGACGAGTTCGACCTGCCGAGTGTGCGGCTGACCGCGCTGCTGGAGAAGGGTTCGGCGATGTCGGACTGGCCGCAGACGGCGTCCGACGGCAGCAAGATCCTGTCCGCGCTGGTGCACGAGGCGGAGCAGGCCGGTGAGTGGGTGATCGCGGCGCGGGCGCTGAATGTGCTGGTGCAGGGTGAGCCGCCGACGTCGTCGGCCGAGCACGCCGAGATCCTGGAGCGGATGCGGGTCAACGCGGAGCGGGCCGGCTTCGAGTCGTTGTCGGTGGCCGCCTACTTCCAGGGCCGGGCGCGGCTGGCGTTGCGGGCCGGTGACCTGGGCGCGGCGATCGCGGCGTTGCAGGAGGGCCGGGCCCAGGACCGTAGTCTGCGCCGTCGTGGGCGGTGGGCCGACTTCCACGGGGTGTTCCTGGCCGGGTTGTCGCTGGAGGCCGGCGACCTGGACCTGGTGGAGGAGCTGATCGCCGATCTGTCGGCGTTGCCGAACAATCCGCCGACCGTGATTCCGGGGCTGGCGTTCCATCTGGCGTGCCGCCGTCATGACCGGCCACGGGCCGAGGCCGCGCTCGCCGAGCTGGTCACCGCGCTGGAGGGGCAGGTGTGGCGCAGCGGGGAGCAGGCGCACGACCTGATCTCGGCGGCGCTGGAGCTGGGGCTGCCCGCTGACGATCTGGACCGGATGGCGGCGACCCTGCTGGATTCGGAGGTGTGGGACGCGCACCGGATGCTCGTGGAGGCTCAGGTCACCGAGGCTCACGGGTGGCACGCCCAGGCGCTGGCCGGCTATCTGTCGATCACCGAGTCGAACCCGCTGGGGCCTGCCGTCCGGGGCACGGTGCGGGTGAGCGCCGCCCGGTGCCTGCTCGCGGCCGACCGGCGGGCCGAGGCGCAGGAGCAGGTCGAGGCGGCCGGCCTGCTGCTGGCGGGGTGGCGTGGCTGGCGGGTCGCGCAGCTGGACCGGGTGCGGGCCCAGCTCGGCATGGCGCCGGCGGACGCGCCACCGGCGGTCACCGGCCCGGCCGCGCTCACGCCCCGGGAGCGGGAGGTCGCGGTGCTGATCAGCGACGGTCTGACCAACACGGAGCTGGCGCAGCGGCTCTACATCTCGCCTAAGACGGCGGCGGTGCACGTGTCGAACATTCTGCGCAAACTCGGGGTGTCGTCACGCACCGAGGTCGGCGATCTGGTCGGGCGGCACTGAGTTGTCGCCCTATCCGGACCGGCCGTGGGATCCGGACTGCACGCGGCACCAACGTGGGGTCGTCACCGTAGTCGAGCCCGGGTGCAGCGGGTGACGTAGGGCAGGTCGAACTCGTCGCCCAGTCCGTAGGTGTCGGCCAGTTCGAGGACGCCGTCGAGCAGTGTTCGCCGATCGGTTTCGGACAGCAGGATGACGTAGCTGCGGGAGGTGACCATGTCGAGCAGTTCGGCACGGTTCAGGGTGTGCCGCCAGCGGAACTCGGTGTGCTCCGGTTCGCCGAACGCGCCGCCGATCGGTGGGGCGGTGTCGATCTCCTGCCTGGTGTGCCGGTGCAGGACGTCGTCGAGGGCGGCCACCCACGGTTCGGTGTGGTCGCGGATGTTCCAGATCAGCGACAGCGTGCCGCCGGGCCGGAGTACGCGGGCCATCTCCGGGACGGCCCGCGCGGGGTCCACCCAGTGCCAGGCCTGCGCGCACACGACGGCGTCGACGGAGGCGTCCGGAAGTGGGACGTGCTCGCCCGTACCCTCGAAGATGGAGGCCTGGCCGGCGGAGACCGCGAGTTGATCGCGCATTTCGGGTGATGGCTCGACGGCGTCGACCTCGAATCCGGCGGCCAGCAGGATCCGGGTCAGCTTTCCGGTGCCGGCGCCGAGATCGAGCACGCGGCGGGCCTGCGACGGCACCGCCCACGCCACGGCCTGCGCCGGATAGGGCGGGCGCCCACGCTCGTAGGCCGCGGCCGCGTTCCCGAACGACGCCGCGTGAAGATCAGAAGACATTCGACCAACCACCCTTTTCGGTACGACGTGGACCGTCCCGAAAACTACACCCGCCCATGATCAACAACGCGGCGCGGGCGGTCGCTCCGCCCATCACCGCGCCTTACGGGCGGAAGCCGCTGGTCACCGGCCGGCCGCGATCCTGTGACCTGCGACTGTCCGCCGGGCGAACCTCATAAGGCCGCCGGTCGATGGCGTGCGGCTGCCGGCGTGGTCGTGGCCGGCGGCTGTGACAGCCGCCGGCCACGGGCCGAGGAGAGCGCGGGCGCTGTATGCCAGAGCCTCCGCAAGCGGAGGTTCCCGATTCGAACGGAATAGAAGGAAGCGCCCGCATGACCTCGGTGGTCGATGGAATTATCCGGGGATCAGCTCAGCGAGCCGGTCCAGCGTGTACGTCTCCGATCCGTCCGGCAGGCCCTCCGGCGCCTCGATGCCGATGTAGGTGACCGGCTCGTCCGGAAGCACCCCGTCCCACAGGGTGATCCCGGCCGGGGCCCGCCACCTGCCGAGCAGGTAGGACACCGTCAGGTACTGCCGTTCCAGCAGGGCGCGGACCCGGTGCGCCGTGGTGAAGGTGTTGCCCTCCACCCGGTTGAACGCCGGGTACCCCTGGAGGTACAGGTGCAGCCACACCGCCTGCCAGCCGGTCTCGCCGCGGGCGAAGACCATCGGCAGCGCGACCCGGCCGCGGCCGCGCATCTGCGAACGTGCCCGCACCGTGCGTGGCTCGAACGGGGCGCCCTTCTGCTTCTTCGTGCGCGTCTGGTAGCCGAACATCGACTCGGCGACCTTCTCGAACGATTCGCCGGCGAAGATGTTGACCTGCGGCACCACGTACGGCGCGTCGACGGTCAGCGGGACGTCGATGAACTCGGTCGCCCCGTCCTTCGCGCTGGTGATGTCACCGGAGTGGACCATGCCGTTGCCCCGCAGGTTGGTCCACGACACCTGGCCGGCGCTGTGGAACTCGTCGTCGAGCAGGAGCATCGACAGGTCGTAGTCGGTGGACCGTTCGGCCTGCCGCCAGTACATGAAGAACCGCAGCAGCTCACCGGAGACCGGCGCCCGCGAGCCGCGTGGCAGCACCGCGAAGCCGTCCTCGGACGCCTTGCCGGACAGCGGCAGGGCGACGTCGAGCACGTCCGGGTCGATGAGCAGCGGTCGTTCCCACTGCGGCAGCCGGGCGCTGATCTCGTCGTCGAGCAGCGCCGACAGCTCACCGATCAGCTCAGCCGGCAGTGGCGCACGGGTGTCCGGGCCGACCCAGGAACGCTGGGACCGGTTCACGTACATCCGTGCCGTGGCCGGGGCCAGCCGGTTGGCGACGTGCTCGCGCAGCGACAGCAGCACCCGGCCGGACGCCGTGCCGAGCGCGCCGGTGACCAGGTCGACGACCGCCGCCTGTTCGGACGCCGGCGCCAGGCGCAGCAGCCGGTCGGCGGAGCGCAGCAGCAGACCCGGAGCGCCGGACAGCACCCGCGCCGCCTTGGCGACGTCACCGGCGTGGATCGCCGTCTCGGCCCGGCCGGCCAGCGTCGGCGCCTTCCGCTCGCCACGGGCGACCGCGAACACCTGCTGGGCGTGCGGCCACTGGGCGTACTCGTGCGGGTGGAGCCGTTCGCCGAGCCGCTTCCACCGCTCCGCGTGACGGGCGACGTCGGCGAGCTTGGCCGGGGAAGCGCCGATGACCGTGTCGAGGGCGGCGAGCAGCACCCGCCGTTCCGGGCGCCGGAACGCACGGAACCGGGTCGGCTCGGCCAGCGACACGTCGCCGCCGGAGACCTGGCAGGCCAGGCGCAGCACGTCGGTGACGGTGTCGACGGCGACCAGCGGCCGGCCGAGGACGATCCGGATGCCGTTGAGCACGGCCCGGTTCTCCCGCACCGGGATGGTGTCCGGCTGCGGCCCGTCGGCGCAGGTGAGGGCGAGTTCGCTGAGGATCGCGAGGTCCGCTTCACCGAGCGGCGTGACGCTGCCGGCCAGCTGGAGGTAGAGCTTCTCCGCTTCACGGTCGGCGGTGTCGCCCAGGTGCAGCACGGTGAGCCGGTCGCCGGCCGAGGCGATCAGTTCGTCGTGGACGGCCAGCATGTCGGCGTAGGTGTGCTGGTAGGAGCCGTACCCGGGAAGGTCGAGGAGGTTGACCCATCCGGGCTGGATCATGTCGCCGCCGCCGATCAGGGCGGCGGCCTGCATCCGCTCCAGCCAGAACGCGATGGTGTCCGGCACGCCGTCCGGGAAGGCGATGAAGTAGGTGTTGTGCTGGACGTGGTCGCCGACCAGTTCCCGGACCGCCGACACGACGGTCGCGGCGAGGTCCATGGCCGGTGCCGGGGCGAGTCCGCCGATGTGGTCGAGCAGTGCCCGCGAGGCCGCGAACCCGGCGTCGAGCAGCGCCGCGTCGAGCTGCCGGGCCACGGCCGTGCCGTCACCGCTGTCCCCGTTGCTCGCGGGCACGCGCAGCGTCTTCTGAATGATCGTCTTCTCGTGCACGTGATTCCTCCGTCCCCCGCAGGCGGTGTCTCCGCTTCGAAGTGGGCCGCCGGGGACTCGAACCCCGAACCCTTCGATCCCATAGGAGAAGGAAGCACACCCATGCCCGCAAGATGCGGAAGGCGGACGTGCTACCAGCCGAATGCTCTGCCAGTTGAGCTAGCGGCCCGCCGCGAATCTTGCCAAAGTCCGGCGCGGCGGGCCATCGAGTTATCAACGGTCGTACTCGGCGTCGCAGATGATTTTGGCGCCGTATCCGTTGACGCTGCGCTGCGCGACCTGGACCTCGCGGACACCCGGCATGTGACGGACCGCCGCGTATCCGGCGCAGTCGAAACTGAAGCCCTTGGTCCACATCTGGAAGCTCTCGGGCAGCACGTCCTTTTCGACCTCCGGCAGGCTGGGGACGTCTTTCCGCAGCTTCTCGTAACGCTCGAAAGCCCGGTCGTGATCTTCGAAGACGACCTCGCCGACGGGTTCGAAGAGCGGCAGTTTCGCCTCGACGGCCGCTTTCTGTTCGGCGGTGGCCTCGCTCAGGAAGTAGATGTTGACCCCGTAGTCGTGCACCGGTTGTCCCGGCAGGCCGACGAGCGTGAGCACCCCGAAGGTGGCGGCCGCGCCGACCAGCATGGCGAAGACCAGGGCCGCGGCCGCCAGGACCGGCCGTCGCCAGGCGGGTTTGCCGGCCGGCTCCGAGGAGACCTGTTCGACGGTTGCCGCGGCCGGGTCCGGGGACGGCCCGTCGAGGTGGTCGGAGGTTGCCGCGGCCGGTTCCGGCGATGGCTCGTCAGAATGATCAAGGGTGGTCACGGCGGGTGAGGATACCTGTGGTCAGATCGGGAAGTTCACGCCGGTGAGTGTCTCGGAGATCGACCACAGCCGGCGCTGGACGGCGGTGTCGTGGGAGGCCGGGCTGGAGCTGACCGGGCGCGGGTGCCCGCGCAGTTCGCCGCGGCCGCCGGGGCCGTAGTACTGGCCGCCGTCGACGGCCGGGTCGGTGGCGGCGCGCAGGGTCGGCAGGGCGCCCATCGAGGCCGGCTGGGTGATGATCGGGGCGAGCCAGGTGACCGGCAGGCGGAGGGCGGCCGGGGTGTTGCGGGCGAGTTCGGTGTTGGACAGGCCCGGGTGTGCGGCGGCCGCGATCGTGGTGCCGTGCGCGGCGAGGCGTCGCTGGAGCTCGTAGGTGAACATGAGGTTCGCGAGTTTGGACTGTCCGTAGGCGCCGATCCGGCTGTACGAGCGTTCCCATTGCAGGTCGTCGAAGTGGATCGCGGCCTGGATGCGGTGGCCGGTGCTGCTGACTGTGACGATCCGGGAGCCGGGCACCGGCAGGAGCCGGTCGAGCAGCAGGCCGGTGAGGGCGAAGTGGCCGAGGTGGTTGGTGCCGAACTGCATTTCGAAGCCGTCGCGGGTGAGGCGTTTCGGGGTGTACATCACGCCGGCATTGTTGATCAGCAGGTCGATGCGCGGGTGGGCGGCTCGTAGCGCTGCGGCGGCGGCCCGCACCGAGTCGAGCGCGGTCAGGTCGAGCTCCTGGACGGTGACGTCGCCGCCGATCCGGGCCGCGGCCTGTTTGCCCTTCTCGACGTCGCGCACGGCCAGCACCACGGTGGCCCCGCGCCCGGCGAGCGCCCGGGCGGTCTCGAAGCCCAGTCCGGTGTTGGCGCCGGTGACGATCGCGGTCCGGCCGTGCTGGTCGGGGATGTTGGGTTCGGCCCAGTTCATGTCGCGCTCCTTTAACGTACCGCTGGTCTGTTATTGATTTCGACGTTAAGAGACCATCGGTCTGATGTCAAGAGACCGGCGGTTCGTAATGTAGGGTTCGGGGTGTGACGTTCCAACGGGCTCGAAGTGAGGAGCAGCGCGAGATCCGCCGCCGCGCGATCCTGGACACCGCCGCGGCGATGCTCGACGAGATGCCCGTGGCCGAGGTCAGTCTCAACGAGCTGAGCCGCCGGGTCGGGCTCGCCAAGTCGAACGTGTTGCGCTATTTCGAGACACGCGAGGCGGTGCTGCTGGAGCTGCTGGCCCGGTTCCTGCGCGAGTGGCTGGCCGCACTCGCCGACGAACTGGCCGCCGGAGTCGATCCGCACCTGCCCGCCGCCGAGCGGGCCGCCCTGCTGACCGGCGTGCTCAGCCGTTCGCTGGCCGACCGGCCGGTGCTGTGCGGGCTGTTCGGCGCGCAGGGCAGCGTCCTGGAGCAGAACGTGTCGGTCGAGGTCGTCACCCGGCACAAAAGGGATTCGCTCGAGTTGCTCGCCACCATGACCACGCTGATCCGCAAGCACGTGCCGGAGCTCGGTGACGGCACGCAGGCGTACTGCCTCCAGGTCCTGGTCCTGGCCGGCGCGCTGTCTGCCTATCTGCCGCCGCCGCCCAGCGTGCTCACCGTCTACCAGGCCGATCCGTCGCTCGCGACCCTGGACACCGACCTGCACGGCGCCCTGCTCCTTGCGGTCACCATGACGACGTCCGGCGCGCTGCCGCGTACCTGAACGCTCACCGGGAGGAAACCGGCCGCCGCGCAGTCTGGCAGGCATGAGGAAGACAACAGCCGTCGCTGTCGCGCTGGGTCTCGCGCTGTCCGGATGTGCCGCCACCACCGGGGATCCGGACGGTCCCGGGGACACACCGCCGTCCGGGATCGCCGACCCGTTCACCAAGGTGGTCGCCTACGCCGAATGCCTCCGGGAACAGGGCCTGCCGGTGAAGATCAACCCGGGTGACGGATACACAATGCCGAAAGGGACCGATCCCGCGAAGATCGAGGCCGCGGAGGCCGCCTGCCGCAACGTCGCGCCACCCGGCATGTATCAGAAACCGTCGGCCGAGGAGCTGGACCGGTACGTGAAGGTCGCCCAGTGCCTGCGCGACCAGGGCATCAAGGTGAGCGACCCGACGATGGAACGGCCGCAGCTCCAGATCGACCAGCAGCCGCCGCCGAACCTGAAGGAGCTTCAGGAGGCATGCGAGGAGAAGGCCGGCATGTGAGCCGGCAGGTCGACCCGGACGGTGAGGCCACCGTCCGGGTTGGGGGTGAGCGTGGCGGTTCCGCCGTGGGAGCGGGCGATGGCGGCGACGATGGACAGTCCCAGCCCGGCCGACGACGAGCCCGCGGTGCGGTCGGCGTCCAGCCGGCGGAACGGTTCGAACAGCTCAGCGGCCCGGTCGGCGGGCACCACCGGGCCGGTGTTGGTCACGGTCAGCCGCCCCGGCCGGGTCAGGCTGACGGTCACGGTCCCGCCGGGCACGTTGTAGCGGACCGCGTTCTGCACCAGGTTGGCGACCAGCTGGGCGAGCATCACCTCGTCACCGGGCACCACGACCGGCCCAGGCGAGTCCACCGTCACCGCGACCGGCCCGGGCGAGTCCACCGTCACCGCGACCGGCCCGGGCGAGACAGCCGGCACCACGACCGGTCCGGGCGACTCGACCGTCACCGTCACCCCGTCCCGGTTCTGCGTCACGACCTCGGTCACCACCGCGGACAGATCCACTGAGGTACGCACGTCCGGCCCCCGCTCCCCCTTGGCGAGCAGCAGCAGCCCGGCGATCAGACGTTCCGAGCGCAGCGTGTTGCGCAGCAGCTCGGCACGAATCACCGCGAGCCGTTCCGGCGAAGGGTCGGCCAGCCCCACCTCGATCGCGGTCCGCTGCACGGCCAGCGGGGTGCGCAACTCGTGGGACGCGTTGGCGATGAACCGCCGCTGACTGTCGACGGCCCGTTCCAGCCGGTCCAGCATCGCGTCGAAGGTGTCGGCGAGGCGCCGCAGCTCGTCATCCGGCCCGCCGAGGGCGATCCGCTCGTGCAGCGTCGACAGTGACAGCCGCCGGGCGGTGGCGGTGATCCGGTGCAGCGGCCGCAGCAACCGCCCGGTCAGCCACCAGCAGACCGCGAACCCGAGCACCGCGATCACCGCGATGGCGGCCAGGATCACCAGCCGCTGCCCCTGCCGGACGCCCTCCTGGATGTCCTGCACCGGCGGCGCGTCACACTCGGTGCCCCGGCACTCGTCTCCGCCGCGGCCGAGCGCGACGGCGGTGACCCAGCCCTGGAAGCCGAGAGCGAGCAACAGCACCGCGACCGTGATGACGGTGAAGAACCCGCCGTAGAGCAGGGTGATCCTGGTCCGGACCGAGCCGTTCACAGTCGGTAGCCGCTTCCGGGGACGGTGACGATGACGGGTGGGTCGCCGAGTTTGGCGCGCAGTTTGCTCATGGTGACCTTCACCGCGGTGGTGAACGGGTCGATGTGCTCGTCCCAGGCGCGTTCCAGCAGTTCCTCGGTGCTGACGACAGCGCCTTCGGCTCGCAGCAGGACCTCCAGCACGGCGTACTCCTTGAGGGCCAGCCGTAATGGCCGGCCGTCACGCGACGCCGAACGCACGGCGGTGTCCATGGTGATGCCGTGCCGGTGCAGAACCGGTGGCAGCGGCCGCCCGGACCGCCGCCCGAGGGCCCGGATCCGGGCGATCAGCTCCTCGAACGCGAACGGTTTGGCCAGGTAGTCGTCGGCGCCGAGGTTGAGGCCGCCGACCCGGTCGTGGAGCTCGCCGGAGGCGGTGAGCATCAGGATCCGCACCGGGCCGCCGCGCCGGGTGACCTCGCGGCACACGTCGTCGCCGTGCACGCGTGGCAGGTCACGGTCGAGGACGAGCACGTCGTAGTCGTTGACGTCGAGCCGCTCGAGGGCGGCCGCGCCGTCGTGGGCGACGTCGACGGCCATCGCCTGCGCGCGCAGGCCGTCGGCGACCAGGTCGGCCAGGAACCTCTCGTCCTCGGCCACAAGTATCCGCATCGCTCGATTCTGGCAAAACCAGGGGTTTCGCCGCGGTCACCGCCGCGAGCCGCGAGTCGCAGTCACCACCGCGAGTCGCGGTCACCACCGCGAAACCTGGGGACGACGACGCTGGGCCGCATGTCGCACCGATTTCATCCGGTTCTGGCCGTGCTCTGCCTGAGCGCGTGCAGCGCTCCGGTCACTCAGACACCGCGAGCCCTTCCGACCGTTTTCGTTCAGCGGACCGACCTGTCCGCCGCGACCCGGGCCGACGGGTCGCTCGGGTATGCCGGGTCGTTCACGGTGCTCGGGCCGGGGTCCGGGCGGATCACCTGGCTGCCCGCGCCCGGCGACGTCATCGGCCGCGGACGGGCGGTGTTCGGTGTGGACGGGCGGGCGGTGCCGCTGCTGTTCGGCGGGACGCCGTTCTTCCGTACCCTCGGATCAGGGGTTTCTCGCGGCAGCGATGTGAAAATCCTCGAACAGAACCTCAAGACCATGGGGTACGGCCCGGACCTCACCGTCGACACGAGGTTCACCTCGGCCACCCGGGCAGCGATCAGGCGCTGGCAGCACGACCTCGGCGTCACCGTGACCGGCACGGTCTCCCCGAAACATGTGGTGGTGATGCCGGGTCCGATCCGGATCACCTCGGTGGACGCCGTTCCGTCCGGGCCGGCAGCCGGTAGGGTGCTGACCGCGTCCGGGACCGGCCGTCAGGTGACCGTGCCGCTGCCGGTGGCGTCGCAGCAGCTGGCGAAGCCGGGCGCGCCGGTCGGCATCGAGCTGCCCGGTGGCACGTCGACGACCGGCCGGGTGACCGAGGTCGGCACCGTCGCGACCGCCGAGACGACGAACGCCCGCTCCCAGACCGGCCTGAGCACCGAGTCGGCGACCATCACGGTCCGGATCGGCCTGGACCGGCCGTCCGACGCCGGCCGGCTCGACGGCGCCCCGGTGACCGTCGCCTTCACCAGCGAGGAACACCGCGACGTCCTCGCTGTGCCGGTGAACGCGCTGCTCGCCGCGGCGGACCGGGGCTACACGGTCGAGGTGGTCGCCGACGACGGCACGGTCACCGCGGTGCCGGTCACGCTGGGCATCTTCGACGGCGATCTGGTCGAGGTCGCCGGCGCGCTGACCGAGGGCACGAAGGTGCAGGTGCCGGCCTCATGAACAGCCCGATCGTCACCGTCGAGAACGCGGGCCGGGAGTATCCCGGCGGTGTCCGCGCCCTGCACGAGGCATCACTGACGGTGCATGCCGGTGAGCTGGTCGCGATCGTCGGCCCGTCCGGGTCCGGCAAGTCGACGCTTCTGCAACTGATGGGCACCCTGGACACCCCGACCAGCGGGCGGGTGCTGCTGCACGGGCACGACGTGGCCCGGCTGCCGGACCGGCGGCTGGCCGCGGTCCGGGCCCGCTGGATCGGGTTCGTGTTCCAGCAGTTCTTCCTCACCGCGCACCTGTCCGCCCTGGACAACGTGGCCACCGGCCTGCTGTATCACGGTGTCCCCCGGCGCCGGCGGCGGGAACTGGCCGCGTCGGCGCTGCACCGGGTCGGTCTCGGACACCGCCTCGAACACCTGCCGCACCAGCTGTCCGGCGGCGAGAAGCAGCGTGTCGCGATCGCCCGTGCCGTGGTCGGCGAACCGGCTCTGCTGCTCGCCGACGAACCCACCGGCAACCTCGACTCCGCCGCCGGCGCCGGCGTGCTGGACCTGCTGACCAGCCTGCGCAGCAGCACCGCGGTCGTCGTCATCACCCACGACCGGGACGTGGCCGCCGCCCTGCCGCGCCGGCTGGAGATCCGCGACGGCCGGGTGATCGCATGAGCGTCCGGCTGCCCGAACCCGCCCGCCTGCACACCCGTGACCTGGCCCGTGTGGGCTTCGAAGGGCTCCGCGGCCGCCCACTGCGGGCCGTCCTGTCGGCGCTCGGCATCACCATCGGCGTGGCCGCCATGGTGGGGCTGGCCGGCATCAGCACGGTCAGCCGGGCCGGGCTGATCGCCGAGATCCGGGCGCTCGGCTCGAACCTGCTCGCCGCCTCTCCCGGCCGCAGCCTCACCGGACAGGACGCCGAACTGCCCGGCACCGCGGAAAGCATGGTCACCCGCATCCCCGGCGTCACCGACGTCTCCGCGATCGGCCTGGTCAACGACGCCACGGTGCGCCGCAACGACCGGATCAACCCGGCCGACACCAGCGGCATCGCCGTCCAGGCAGCACGCGTCAACCTGCTCGGCACCCTCCAGGGCACGATCCGATCGGGAGCCTTCCTCAACGCCGCCACCAGCCGATATCCGGCCGTGGTGCTCGGCTCGGTCGCCGCCGACCGGCTCGGCATCACCGGCGCCGGCGCGCACGTCTGGATCGCCGGGCGATCATTCCTGGTCACCGGCATCCTCGACACACTGCCGCTGGCGCCCGAGATCGACCGGTCCGCGCTGATCGGCTGGTCCTACGCCACCGGTCTCGGCTTCGGCGGCCATCCGAGCACGCTCTACACCCGGACCGATCAAAATCGGACCACGCAGGTGTACGCCGTACTGGCCCCCACGATCAACCCACGCAGTCCCGCCGAGGTCGAGGTGAGCTCCCCCGCCCAGGAACTGGAGGCGCAGGCCGCGGCCGAGGAGACCTTCGACGCGCTGTTGCTGGCCGTGGGCGCGGTCGCGCTGCTCGCCGGCGGGGTCGGGGTGGCCAACGTGATGGTCATCTCGGTGCTGGAACGCCGCCAGGAGATCGGGCTGCGCCGCTCGCTGGGGGCGACCCGCCGGCAGATCCGGATGCAGTTCCTCACCGAGTCGGTGACCCTGTCGGCGCTGGGCGGGCTGGCCGGGGTCGTCGCCGGGCTCGCGGCCGCCGCCGGGTACGCGCTGGTGATGGGCTGGCCGATGGCGCTGCCGCTGCCCAGTGTGGCCGGTGGCGCGAGCGCGGCCGTGGTGATCGGCGCGCTGGCCGGCCTGTACCCGGCGCGGCGGGCGGCCCGGCTGACTCCGACCGAGGCGCTGGCCACGGCCTGAACCGCGGTTGCCGGGCGGGCTGGCGCGTTCGGGATACGGTGCCCGAATGCGATACGTTCCGGGACAGACCGTCACCCGCCGTTACCTTCGCGGCGAATGGCTGATGTGGGCGCAGGCCATGCGGGTGATCCGCGACGACGCCGACGGGCTGCTGCTGTGGCAGCCCGTCGGCGGTGACTTCGCGAAGCTCGTCGACGCCGACGGGACCACCGCCCACGAGGTCTCCCCCGACGCGATGTCCGCACCGGAGCTGGTCAGCGTCGGCTGGCTCTACTACGACGTGCTGATCCTGATGCCGCCGGACGCCGCCCACTCGGTGTGGTGGTTCTTCCAGAACGGGACGTTCGCCGGCTGGTACGTGAATCTGGAAAGCCCGTTCGTGCGGCGCGGCGACGCCGTCGAGACCACCGATCACGTGCTCGACGTGGTCGCCACGGCACAGCGGGAATGGCAGTGGAAGGACGAGCACGAGTTCGCGGGCCGGATCGGTCATCCGCTCTACTTCGACGCCGACGAGGCGCCGGTGATCCGCGCCGAGGGGGAACGTCTGATCAAACTGATCGAGGCCGCGGAGTTCCCGTTCGACGACACCTACACCGGGTTCCGGCCCGATCCCGCGTGGCCGGTGCCCCGGTTCCCGGAGGCGGGCTGATCATGGACGAGACCCTGGGTGTCCTCGCCCACCACGGCGGACTGATCGCGGAGCACCCGGTGCTCACGGTCGGGATTCTGCGGGCGGTCGCCCGGCCCGGCGGCCTCGAGCTCGAACTGATGGCACGGCGGCCACCAGGCCGGGCCCGTTCTGCACCCACACCACGAAACCTTCTTCCGCCGTACGACGAAGGCCTTGATCTGCGCATTGCCTGGCTCGACGAGACGGGGCGTGCCCGTTGGGAGTACCCGGCGGGTTCGTCGTCGTCCAGCGGCGCGCACGGCCACAACTTGCAGCTGCTGATGCGCCTGCCCCCGATGTTCGACAGGCTGTCGCTGGTGCTCGCGTGGCCGGAGATCGGCTTCCCGGAGACCGTCGTCGACCTGCCGCTGCCCTCGAGAGCAACCGTCGACCGGGACACCGTCTCGATCTGGGACGCCCCGGTCCGCACGACCCGCCCGCCCGCGGCGCTGACCTACCGGTCCGGCGACTTCGCCCACTCCGAGCCGGACGCCGAAACCGGCCGGATGATCGCCCCGCCCCAGGTCCTGGCCCGCACCTCGGACGCCGTCGTCGTGCTGAACCGCCTCACCGGGATCGGCGACACCCTGTCCTTCGAGCTCGTCTGCCTGGCCGCCGCCGACATCCCGCACGACCTGACCCGCATCGCCGGGGCCTCGGTGGCGGTCGTGCAAGGCGCCGAGGCGGTGTGGGCGCGGTCGCACACGGCCAGCGCCTCCGGCGGCGACAGCTCCTTCGAGTCGGCAGCCGAGTACACGGTGGCCCGCCCCGCCGGAGACGTCCTGCACCTGCTGATCTCCTGGCCGGAATCGGGTCTCCCTGACACCGTCGTCGCCATCCCCCTCAACGCGGGGTGAGCCGGCGGCTCACCCCGCGAGCGCAGGGCCGGTCGCCGCGGGCCGGTTCGCTCACGCGCCGTCCGGCAGACCGCGAGCCGTCGCTCACGTGCCTTTCGGGGCCTCTATTTCCGTGGTAGGCGACGGCTGGCGGGCTACAGCGTGATCCAGTAGCGGCGGCGAGGTCCGGCCGGGGTGTCGCGGACGTCCTCCAGGACCCCACCCTGCTTCTCGATCACCCGGGCCGACGCGGTGTTGTCCACATCGCAGGTGATCAACACGGATTCCAGGTCCCGTCGCCGGGCGGCGGCCAGCACCTCACCGAGCGCCCAGCCGGCGACGCCCCGCCCGCGAGCCGACGGTCGCACGCCGTAGCCGATGTGCCCGGCCGCCAGCAGCAGGAAGTCGTTGAGCGCGTACCGCAGCGAGATGCTCCCGAGGACCGCGCCGTCCTGGTCGACGACCCACCAGTAGGCGGCGTGCACGAGCCCCGGCAGCGGCGGCCGGCTCTCGTCACCCTCGCGGCGCAGCCGCTCCAGCCAGGCGGCGAAGCCCTCCGCCGAGTCGACGTCATCATCGCCGCGCAGCCCGCTGCCGGGCTGATGCACCCCGCGACCCCACTCGTCGCGCGACGCCAGCCAGGCCGCGTGCAGGTCAGGGGTCGGTTCGATCAATGCAAGCACGCCCCAGCTTCCCGGTCACGGCAAGGTCCACGCAACTCCTGAGCGACCGCCGCCGGGGCTGGCCATGGCCGCTGCCCCGCGGCCCTGAGACAACGGCCAGAACCAGCCGAGGACCATCGGGTGTCCGCCGGTCAGAGCGGCCGGACCTCGGCGAGGCGCCTTTTCGAGTAGTCGTCGTCCCAGCAGACGGCGGCCTGCCACGCCGCTGAGGCCTGGGCGGCGATGTCATACGCGTCGTCGTCGAAACCGGCCGCGTTGCCCGGCAGGGCCAGGTCGAGTTCGGGCACGTCGGCGTGTGACTCGTCCCAGTCGATCAGCGCGACCCGGGCGCCGGTCATCCGGATGTTGCGCGGGTTGAGATCGCCGTGGACGACACACGTCGGACGTCCGGCGAGCCGCGCCCACGCCGCCCGGCACCGGGCCACACCGTCCGGCGGCATCGCGCCCAGGTCGATCCGCGTCCCGGCCGAAGCGTGCAGCAGGTCGAGCGACGACCGCCAGCCGGGCCGCTGCGGCCAGCCTTGGGTGACCCGGTGCAGCTCACGGACGGTGTCGGCGACCCGCCGCCAGTCAGCCGGAGCCGACGGCGGCCCGCCTTCCAGATAGGTCATCACCACCAGACCGTCGACGAACAGCCGGCCGTCAGTCGCGGGGATCGGCACCGGCACGGTCAGACCGGCCCGGTCGAGGTGCTGCAGAAGCCCGGTCTCCCACGCGAGGTCGGCGTCGCCGCGGGTCCCGAGGCGGGCGACCGCGAGCCGCCCGCCGACCCGCACACTCCACACGTCGTTGGCGACACCGCCGGTGAGCGGTTCGACCCGGGTGACGTCACCCCACTGCCCGAGCGCCTCCCACCCCACCGGCCCCACCCTAATGCGGGTAGGCACGCGGAATCCGCGTCCCGGCGATCTCGTTGCGGAACGCCTCGATGCGCGTGATCACCTGGCGGCGGCTGACGGTGTTCTCGATCCGGTCGAGATAGAGGCAGCGGGCGGCCAGCCGGTCCAGGTCGACGGTGAAGTAGATGGCCATCAGCGGGTTGACGAACAGCGTGCTGCCGCTGGTACGCCGGGTGAACTGCACGTCCCCGAAAGCGCCACCGACGGCGGCCGCGATCTGCCCGTTGACGATGCTGGGCCGTTCCGGGGTGGCGGCCTGCGCGTCGGCGACCGCCTCCCGGTACAGCACCGCCTCCCGGCTGTCGCCGGGAATGGACAGCGCGCCCAGATAGCCGCCCGCACGGTCGAGGGCGGCGAGGTTCTCCAGCACCTGCACGTGGTTGACCCCGTGGTAGGCGTCGATCCCGAACCCGAGGCAGGTGACCAGTTTGATCGGCACGTCGAGGGCGGTGACCGCGGCGACGCTGGTGATGTCCTCGACCGGGGTGCCGAGGGCGTGCTCGTCACCGCGCATCAGGATGTCGGTGCCGCCGTCGACCAGGACGACCGCGTCGATGTCCAGAAGGTCGACGAGATGGCGGTACGCGTCGCGCAGCGCCGGAACACCGAGCGGCGGGAACGCGTACACGGTCGACGGCATGTCGTGGGCGGCGAGCCATCGGGCCAGGGTGCGTTCCGGGAAGTACCAGTCGGGGCTGGCGGTGTCCGGGGTGACCGCGGCGACGTTGCGTTCCACCCACGACTCCTGGTCGATGAGTTCCAGTTGGGAGAACGACAGGCTGGCCAGGTGCACCTCGGCGCCGGTCGCCCGCAGAGCCAGCGCGAGGGGCAGTCCGGCGTACACGTCGAAACCGCCGCCGGCTCCGGCGATCAGGATCCGGCGAGCCGGTGCGAGGGCGGCGAACAGCGGCGGGGTGTTCAGCGAATATGTCAACGCCGCTACTTCACGGCCAGGAGGCGGAAGTCGTTGCCGTCCGGGTCGGCCAGCCGGACCCAGCCGGGGCCTTCTTCGAGGTGGGTGGCGCCGAGGGCGATCAGGCGGCGGGTCTCCTGCTCGTCGAAACCGCTGATGTCGTACGACCAGCGCGGCTTGCCGTCACGCGGATCCAGCGGCGGACCACCCCAGGTGATCTTCGTGCCGCCGGCCGGGGACTGGACGGCGGTCTCCTCGTTCTCGTCCCACACCAGCGGCCAGCCCAGCGCCTGCGCCCAGAAGTAGCCGACCGCCTGGCTGCCGTCGCTGGCCAGCGCCCCGATGAACCCGCACCCGGCGAGGAAGTTGTTGCCCGGCTCGATCACGTCGAACTCGTTGCCCTCCGGATCGCCGAGCACCACATGATCGACGTCGCCCTGCCCGATGTCGAGGTGCCGTCCGCCGAGCGCGAGCGCTTTCGCGACCGTCTGTTCCTGGTCCTCGATGGAGGTGCTGGTCAGGTCGAAGTGCATCAGGTTCGCGGTGGTCTTCGGCCCCTGCTCGGGCTGGAACCGTAACCGGAACCCGCCGTCGCCGCCGATCAGCACTCCCCCGTACTGGTCGTGGACCGCCTGATAGCCGAGCATCGCGGCCCAGAACCCGGCGAGCCGTTCCGGCTGTCGCGCGTCGATGCGGAGGGCGTACAGGTCCAGGGCCATGGTCACGTCCGATCGGTGAGGATGTCGGGGCGGCGGGTTCCCAGCCAGGCCAGCAGCGCTTTCGCCTGCGCCCGCTGGAAGTCACGGACGGCCGGCGCCGCGGGCGGCGGTGGCAGCAGGGAACGGCTGACAAAATACCCGGCCGCCGCGACCAGCACGGTATCCAGGTCGTCGCGGTCGACGCCGGCGGTCAGCGGGTGCTCGCCGATCAGGGTCTCCACGTCGACGCCGTGCATGGCGAGACTCGGGGTCATCAGCAGCAGATCGAACCAGGCGGCGCCGGTGCACGCGTTGGGCCAATCGACGATCCACACCCGGTCGCCGGCCCGGATCATGTTGTCCAGCCGCAGGTCACCGTGGACGAGCGCGGTCCCGTCGGCGACCTGCGACCAGCGTTTCTCCCGGGCCGCCAGCGCGTCGAGTGAGGCAGCGGCGAGTTCCGGGTAGCCGCCGACGATTGCGTCCCACGAGTCGACGGCGCGCCAGCTGACGAAGTCCTCGGCGTATTCGTCGACGAGCCGCGGAAGCCCGGACGGGCCGGGTGTCGCCCCGAGCGCGGCCACCGCCGCCAGGACCGGGTCGAGGTCGGCGATCTGCGGGGTACGGCCCTCGACGTACTCGAACAGCATGACGATCCACACGCCGTCGTCGTGCCACCAGAGCAGCCGAGGGCTGGGCACCTGCGGCGGCAGCGCCTCGGCGAGCAGCGCCTCCCGCAGGTAGGAGCCGGCCACCTCGGACGTGTGCCGGGCGATGGCCTTCACGAAGAACCGCTCCCCCGACGTCCCGGCGACCGCCGAGGCCACGCCGGGGGTGAAGCCGCCGGGTGCGCTGGCGACCTCCCGTAGCGGGGTGGCCACAGCGGCCTCGGCACGGCTCCGGAGGGAGTCCGGGATGTCGGACCAGCGCAGCCGGGTGAGATTCATGATCCGGCACGGTACCGCCGGACTCCCGCACCGGCACCGCAATTACGACAGGTTCAGGGACTGCTTCAGGAAGGCCAGTTCGTACTCCCAGAGGCCCTCCACGGCGCCCATGTGGGAGGCGCCGGGCAGGGGCAGGACGGTGTGCGGGCGGCCCGCGGCGAGCAGGGCCGCGGACAGTTTCATGGTGTGCACGGGCAGGACGTTGTCGTCGACCAGGCCGTGGATCAGCAGCAACGGGACACGCAGATTGGGGGCGTCGTCGATCAGCGACGACTGGGCGTACATCTGCGGGTTCTCGGCCGGCAGGCCCAGGGTCTTCTCCTGCCAGTGCGAGCTGTAGAGCAGCATGTCGGTGACCGGCGCCCCGGCGATGCCGGCGTGGAAGACGTCGGGGCGGCGCAGCACGGCCAGCGCCGCCAGGTAGCCGCCGGCCGACCAGCCGCGGATGCCGACCTTGGACAGGTCCAGGTCGTAGTGCCCGGCGGCGGCCTGGAGGGCGTCGACCTGGTCCTGCAGGCGCGGGGCCGGGTGGTCGTCGCCGCGGGACCGGTCCCAGGCGGGGCCACGGCCGGGGGTGCCGCGGCCGTCCGCGATGACGACGGCGAAGCCCTGGTCGGCGAACCACTGGGAGGCCCAGTAGCGGGAGCGGGCGGCGACGGCGCGCTGGGCGGCCCGGCCACCGTACGGGTCCATCAGCACCGGCAGCGGGCCGCCGGTGTAGCCGGCCGGCAGGAGCACGGCGGTGCGGATGCGGCGTTCGCCGAGCCAGTGCAGGTTCGGCCGCGGGATGATCGGCGGGGTCGCGGCGAAACCTTTGAGGGGGCGGCCGTTGACCGTGATCGTCTCGCCGTCGAGGGTGCGGGCGTCGACGACCGTGGTGCCGCCGGCGAGGCGGCCGTCGTGCAGGCCGTCCTCGGTGGTGACCTGCCGCAACGCGGTCGGCGACCAGGTCCACAGGTGCCGGACGGCCGGGTCCTCGAAGGCGGTGAACAGCACCGAGTCGCCGTCGACCGACAGCACCCGGTCGATCTGCAGGCCGGGCGGGGTCACTGGCACGCCGTCGACCGTCAAGCGCCTGGTGTCGCCCTCGTCGACGGCCCACAGCAGGGCGCCGGACGCGGTGTGGGCGGGCACCCCGGAGACGATCGTGGTCCAGTCCGGGGCGGTGTCCTCGCGCAGCACGGTGGTCCGGCCGGTGGCCGGGTCGGCGGCGAGGATCCGCATCGCGGTCTGCGGGCGGTTCTGCACCGTCACCAGCAGGGCGGTCGCGTCCCACGTCACCCGGGTCACGTATTCGAACGCCTTACGGTCCCAGTCGATCTCGGTACGGCTGCCGTCGAGGCCGAGCACGTGCAGGCTGACGTCGGCGTTCGGGGTGCCGGCGGCCGGGTAGCGCAGGGCGGTCGGCGGGTGCTCCGGGTGGGCCGGGTCGCTGATGTGCCACACCTGGACCGGGCTGTTGTCGACGCGGGCGGCGACCAGGGAACGGCCGTCGGGCGCCCACCAGTAGCCCTGGAACCGGTCCATCGACTCGGACGCCTCGTGCTCGGGCAGACCCCAGGTGACCTCGGGGCCGTCCGGTTCGGCCAGGGCCCGGTCGTCCTTGCCGTCGCGGCTGATCACCCGCAGCTCGTCGTCGTGGACGTAGGCGATCCACTGGCCGGTCGGGTCGATGCGTGCCTCGGCGGCCGGCTCCTTCGCGCCGACTTCGGTGACCTGACCGGCGGACACGTCGGCCACGAACAACCTCATGTCGAGGGTGAATGCGATCGTCCGTACCGCTGCGTCGGTGTTGAAGACGCTGATCCCGGCGGACCTGTCGCGGGCCCGCTCACGCCGCGCCCGTTCCCGCTCGGACATCGGTCCGGCGTCGGTGGCGCCCAGCGCCGCCGCGTCGGCGAGCAGGGTTTCCGTGCCGGTCGCGACGTCGTAGGTCCAGAGGCTGGCGACCGGGTCCTCGCCGCCGGGGGTGCGCAGGAAGACGACGCGGGTGCCGTCCGGGGAGATCGCCAGGTTACGGGCGAGACCGAGTGTGAACCCCTGGGTGCGGGCGACTTGCCCGGGAAACGTCGACGTCATCCGAATACTGTGCCGCAAGTGAGGCGAGCAGTGTGAGCTTGTCGGCGGCTTCGCTGCCGGTGTCCGGGTGGTAGATCACGAGCATGATTCCGTCGGTGCCGCTGACCAGCAGTTTCTCCCGGTTGAGGACGAGTTCGCCGACCTGTGGATGTTGGAAGGAGATGACCGCTCCGGCCCGCGGGCGGACGTCGTGGCGGGCCCACAGTTTCCGGAAGAGCGGGCTGGCGAGGGAGAGTTCGCCGACCAGTTCGATGAACCGTGGGTCGTCGGTGTCGGTGCCGACCGCCTCACGGAATCCGGCGACCAGGTACATGCAGGCCAGCTCCCAGTTCGGGAAGAGCGCCTGCTCGGCCTCGTCGAGGAAGACGTCGCGCAGCCGGTTGCCGCCCGGGACGAGTCTCGGGGACAGCGCGGTGGCCATCGGGTTCGCGGCGAGGACGTCGAGGCAGCGGCCCTCGACGAAGGCCGGCAGCGGCAGGGCGGCGACGAGTTTCGCGGTACCAGGCGGCAGCGTCTCCCGGTGGATCCGCCTCCGGCGTGGCTTCGGCCCGGCCAGGCCGATCAGGTAGGCGCGGGTGTCGTCGTCGAGGCGCAGCACCCGGGCCAGGGCCTCCAGCACCTGGAGTGACGGGTTGAGGTCGCGGCCGCGTTCCAGTCGCAGGTAGTAGTCGGCGCTGATGCCGGCGAGCATGGCGACCTCCTCGCGGCGCAGGCCGGCGACCCGGCGCACGCCGGTGACCGGGATCCCGGCTTCCTCGGGGGTGACCAGTTCGCGGCGGGCCTGAAGAAACGCGCCCAGTTCCGATGCCATGCCACCACGGTAGGTCGCGGCCGGCCCGTCAGAGGGGGTCCTGTCAGGGCTCTGGCTGTGCCGTCGCGGCCGCCGGATCGTGGTTGGCATGACACAGCGTGTTCTCGTCACCGGTGGTTCAGGTTTCATCGCCGGTCACTGCATCCAGGTTCTTCAAGATCAAGGCTTTGCGGTACGGGCGACCGCCCGCTCCCCACGGCCGGGTTTCGTGGCGGCCGATCTGCTGTCCGACGAGGGCTGGGCGGCGGCCGCGTCGGGCTGCGACTACGTGCTGCATGTGGCGTCGCCGGTGCGGCCCGGGCACGTCGCGAACGAGGACGACCTGATCGTCCCGGCGGTCGAGGGGACGTTGCGGGTGCTGCGGGCGGCGGTCGACGCCGGGGTGAAGCGGGTGGTGCTGACGTCGGCGTTCCATGCGGTCGGGTTCGGTCATCCGCACACCGATCACGTGTTCACCGAGGACGACTGGTCGGTGATGAACGGGCCGGGGATGGACGCGTACGGCCGCAGCAAGGTCCTGGCCGAGCGGGCCGCGTGGGAGTTCGCCGCCCGGGAGGGCCTGGAGCTGACCACGATGCTGCCGGTGGCGGTGATGGGCCCGGTGTCCGGCGGCTCGGTCTCGGGTGGCTCGGTTTCCGCGGCCTCGGTTTCCGGGGCTAATCACATCGTGCAGCGGATGCTCGCCGGGGAGATGCCCGGGTTCCCGGACCTGCACATCCCGATCGTCGACGTCCGGGACGTGGCGAGCGCCCACGTGGCGGCGCTGACCGCGCCCGGCGCCGCCGGTGAGCGGTTCCTGCTGGCCAGTGGCCCGGTGACGCCGATGCGGGAGATCGGCGCGGTGCTGCGCTCCCACCTGGGTGAGGCGGCGTCGAAGGTGCCGACCCGCAATCTGCCGAACGTGGTCGTCCGTCTCGGTGCGGTGTTCAATCCGCAGTTGCGGGCGTTCGCGGGCGAGCTCGGCTACGTCAAGCAGATCTCCAACGCCAAGGCACGCCGGATCCTCGATTGGACGCCACGGCCTTCCGAGCAGGCGATCATCGCCGCCGGCGAAAGCTTGGCGGTACGTTTGCCCGCCCCGCCCGCACGCAATAGGCGGTGAGGCCGCCCCGGCCACGGCGGAGGCCCGGGCCGCCGGCTGCGAGTGGCTGCACGTCGACTTCGAGCCCCACCTCGCGGGGTTCTACCTCGAGGGCTGCGGTTTCCGGGCGACGCAGGCGGGGCTGATCCGGCTGTCCTGATGGCCGGCAGTGACCCCGGGAGTCCGTGTCATCGAGGGGCCGGGACGTCGGCGAATGTCGCGGGCACCGTCAGGGTCCGGGCTCGCGCCGCCGGCCAGAAGAGCACGAACGCCCGGCCCACCAGCCGGTCCTCCGGGACGGTGCCGCTGGCGGCATCGAGGTGTTCCCGCGAGTCGCCGGAGGCGCTGCGATGGTCGCCGAGGACGAACACGCTGCCCGCGCCGACGGTCACGTCGAAGCTCTTGTCGGACGGGGCGTCCCCGGGGTACAGGTAGTCCTCGTCGAGCGCCTGCCCGTTCACGGTGATCCGCCGGTCCTTGTCGCAGCAGACGACGCGGTCGCCGGCCACACCGATGACGCGCTTGATGTAGTCCTGTCCGGGAGCGGCCGACCATGCCGGCGGCGGCTCGAAGACCACGACCTCCCCGCGGCCGGGCGGCTGGAACCAGTAGGCGGTCTTGTTGACCAGGACCTTGTCGTCGAGAAGCAGCGTCCGCTCCATGGACGACGACGGAATGTAGAACGTCTGGAGGAGAAACGTCCGGACCGTGGCGGCGACCACGACGGCCACGACGATCAGGATGAGGAACTCGATCCAGCGCGCCCGGCCGGTCTTGGGAGCATTGGTGCTTGTGGACACAGCCGCACCCTACAAGCCGCGACCAACCGCCGCACGGGTCCCGCCGCGGTGTGTTGACGTGCTGATTTGGCGAACCCGCCGGCCCGCGAGCATGATCTTGGCAAATCGGGGGCGCACGGGGAGGCAGCAGGTTGGCGACACGGAAGACTTCGGTCACCGAGGTGCCGTACGACGAACGCGGGAATCTGCTGTTCTACGTCGAGCGTGACGGCGGCTACTCCTACCTGGAAGGTGACCCGTATCGGGTGGCGTACACCATGCGGCCCAACGTCACCTTCGACGCGACCCTGACCATCGACTCGATGCGCACCGGGCAGTCCGCGAAGTATCTGATCTGGCGGGACACCGACGGCCATCACTACCCGATGTTCATCACCGACCTCACGGCCATGCTGCCGCTGGTGGACGTGCGCCGCGGGGTCGTGTCCGGCACGTGGATCGTGCGCAAGAAGGGCCAGAACTACGGGATCGCGCTAGCCCCTTAGGAGATCGTTCGTGGCTTCGTTCGCTGACATCCGTGCCGCGCTGCGCGCCAGGACGGCCGTCGAGCCGCCCGCGCCGTGGCGCGGCCGGCCCATGCGGATCGGCGGGATCACGGCGGTGGGCTTCGCGCCGGGCACCGATCTGCTGGTGGTGCTCTCGCACAACGGTGTCGGCGTGATCGACCCGTTCACCGCGCAGACGCTCGGCCGTAGCGACGATGACGACACCTACGGCGACCACTATCCGGTCGCGGTGGCCGGCATCGGGCCGGTCGCCGGCATCCGGATCCCGCTTGCCGGGCTGTGGGGCGGCGGGCTGCGGACGTTCACCCCGGACGGGTGGCGAGTCGTGGTGATCGCTCCCGATTGGCCTGGCGAGAAGGTCGCCCTGATCCCGCCGGGCGCCCCCGGCCCTGACGAGGCCCCCGAGTCCGCCCTGATCATCCACGATGACGACCCGATCCGGGCGGCCGGCTTCTCCGACTCGGGCCGGGTCCTGGTGGTGGCCACCTCGCGTCTCCACCTGTGGACCCGATAGCCACTTCCGGCCTATCGGCCCGGCCGTCGCTCAGCACGGTAAAGCCGCCCACATTCCAGCGTTCAGCGACGCCTGGCGGTCGTCGTCTGATAGCCCTGGCCGGGGCTGGGGCTGGGCTGGGCGATCACCAGGCGGCTGCCACGGTAGCGTGCTGCGGTGGACTGGGACGCGTTCGAGGCGGCATGGCATGACAGCGGATGCCGGGCTCTGGCGAGCCTGGCGGCGGCCCATCCGGACGAGACGCTGTATGCCGCGGCTTTCCACCTGTTCTACAGCGACGGTACGACCGTCCTGTCCCCGGCGCTCGCCGCCAACACCGAGTCGGCGGTGCACGATCGGGATGGGTATTCGACGCGGTTCGTCCCGCCGGAATGGCGGTGGGATGTCCTTGCCGCCGCGAGTGACGCGATGCAGCCCTGGTACCAGGATATGACCGACGATGTCCGGCACGATGCCGCCATCGCCAGGGTCTGTAAAGCGTTGACGGCGACCGCCCGGCAGGGCCGGATCCACAGTTCGTTACCGGCCGACTTCGTAGTCGTCATCCTCGACGGTCAACGCGGCGACGGGGAGGCCGACCTGATTCGCGCGAGCGTCGACCCGCGATTACTGGCGGCCGTCCCCGGGCTGGCCGAACATCTGCGGGAGATCGATCACTCGATCGGCGGTGACACCAGATAGACGATGCCGCCGACGATCATGCCCAGCCCGACCAGCATGAATCCGCCGCCCGCGACGAATCGCCCCAGGTTGAACCCGAACTTGAAGCGTTCGGTGTTCCGGAACTCGTCCGCACTTCCGGTTTCACCGGCCATCCACCTGTTCACGCGGCTCTCGGAGATCCGCTTGGCATGGTCGTCCGCCATACCGAACAGGTTGGCGACCCAAATGAGCCCGAAAAAACCGACGAGCAGGCCAACCCCGATGAGAGCAAGGCCCCTCTGTACGTACAACGGCATAGCGACTCCCCCAAGCGCCGGCCTGTTGCTGCTGGTCCACGGACCGTCAGCGTAGCGACGCCGGCCAATACCCGCCGATCATGTCGGTTCGGGCCGGATCGGCGGCGTGGAGAGCAGTTCGAGGGTGTCGTGATGGCCGCCGGCCTCAGCCCACTCGACCGCCGTACGACCGGATCCGTTGTCCTCACGCAGGTGCGGGTCGGCCCCGCCGGCCAGCAACTCCCGGACCGCGCCGGCATGCCCCCAGCAGGCGGCGGCGCACAGCGGCAGTCCTTCGTCGCCGGTGCCGCTTTCGGCGTTCGGGTCCGCTCCGGCCGCTACGAGCGTTCGCACGTTGTCCGCCCGGTCCTGGACGCTCGCCCGATACAGCGGTGTGGTGCCGTCCAGGTCGGGCAGGTTCGGGTCGGCACCGTCGCGCAGCAGCCGGGCGACCTGCCCGACCTCACCCCAGGCCGCGGCCTCCACCAGTCGCTGCTGCAATTTCTTACGCTGACGCCTGTTCACGGGCCTCACCGTAGGGGAATCCCTCCAGAACAGGCCGGCTCCACACTGCGGTGATCATCAAGGTGGGGGCGCGAGCTGAGTCGCGCGTCACCGTGCGGGATCAGCCGGCCGCGAGCGCGGCCCGGAGTGCCCGGATCGCCGGGTGGGTGGCGTGGCCGCGGCGGACGGCGGTGAGGATCCGGCGGTGGGCCTGGAGTTTCGGCAGTGGGCGGGTCGCGACGGTGGACCGGCGGCCGGCGAAGACCAGGCCGGGCAGGAACGCCGCGGCGTGGCCCGCTTCGACGAGACGTACGTGCAGGGTCAGATCGCTGGTCTCGTAGCGGACATCCGGTTCGAAGCCGGCCTTGCGGCAGACGGTGACGGCCCAGGCGCGGGCGGCGGTTCCGGTGGGTTCCATCACCCACGGGTGGGTGGCCAGGTCGGCGAGGGCGGCCTGGTTGCGGCGGGTAGGCAGGCCGGTCGGGTGCGCGAGGCGGATCGGGTCGGTGAGCAGGTCCGCGGTGTCGAGCCCGTCCGGGCGTGGCTGCGGGTGGTCGGGGTATTCCTCGGCGATGACCAGGTCGAAGTCGCGGGCGAGCAGGGCGGGCAGGGCCTGTTCGGGTTCGGCTTCGGTGAGGTGGAGGCGGAGCCGTGGGTGGGTGGCGGCGAGGATGGTGATGGCCGGCGGGAGCAGGGCGTGTGCGGCGGTCTGGAAGGCGGCGACCCGGATGACTCCGGCGAGGTCGTCGGCGGCGAGGTCGGACTGGGCCTGTTCGAGTTGTTCGAGGATGCGTTCGGTGTGTTCGACGAGGATGTGGGCCCGGTCGGTGAGGCGGACCCGGCGGCCCACATGTTCGAGCAGTTGGACGCCGGTTTCGGTTTCGAGTTGGGCGAGTTGTTCGGAGACAGTCGACGGGCTGTAGTTGAGGGCGGTGGCGACGGCGTGCAGGGTTCTACGGTGGGCGAGTTCGCGTAGCAGGCGCAGTCGGCGTAGGTCCAGCACTCCGGCCCCTCCTCGGCGCACCCGGCTGGCGCCGGAATCGTTCGGCTGAACCGAACGGTACTGGTCGGGAATGTTCGCTGGACGCAGACCGGGTGGGCGTCCGAGGCTGAGACGGTGAGCATTGATGACGTTCGCCGGTGGCGGCACGACCTGCATCGGATTCCGGAGCTGGGGCTGCGGGAACACAAGACCTCGGAGTACGTGGCGGGGGCGCTCGGCGCGATGGGGGTCGCGGTCACGCGTGGGGTCGGCGGTACCGGGGTGGTCGGGACGATCGCCGGTGGGCCGGGGCGGGTGATCGGGCTGCGGGCCGACATGGATGGGCTTCCGCTTCAGGAACGCGGGGATCAGGCCCACCGGTCGGGGCATGACGGCGTGATGCATGCGTGTGGGCATGACGGGCACATGGCGATGCTGCTCGGCGCCGCTCGCCGGTTGAGTGCCGAGGGCGGTTTCGCGGGGGCGGTTCATCTGGTCTTCCAGCCGGCTGAGGAGCATGGGCTCGGAGCCGAGGCGATGATCGCGGACGGCCTTTTCGAACGGTTTCCGATGGAGACGATGTTCGGGCTGCACAACATGCCCGGGCAGCCGGCCGGGACGATCAGCACGCGGGTGGGCGGGCTGATGGCCGGGGAAGACAATTTCGAGATCCGGATTGCCGGGCGAGGTGGGCATGCCGCTCGTCCGCAGATGGTGGTGGATCCGATTCCGATCGCGGCGCAGATCATTCTGGCGTTGCAGACGATCGTGGCGCGGAATGTGGATCCGGCGGAGCCGGCGGTGGTGTCGTGCACGGAGATCCTCACCGACGGGGCGCGTAACGCGATTCCCGGTGAAGTGGTGATCCGCGGTGACACCCGCAGTTTCCGTGACGACGTGCGGGAGTTGCTGGAGCTGCGGATCCGGCAGGTCGCCGACGGTGTCTGTGCTGCTCACGGCGCTTCGAGTGTGGTGACCTATACGCACGAGTTCGAGCCGACGATCAACGATCCGGTCGCGGTGGCTGCTGCCGTCCGAGCGGCGCGGGCGACCGTTGCGGCCGGCATGGTCGATGACGACGTCACGCCATGGACGGCCAGTGAGGACTTCGGTGCTTTCCTGCGGCGGGTTCCGGGGTGTTTCGCGATGCTGGGGAACGGCGTGGACGGGCCGTCCCTGCACAGCCCCGACTATGACTTCAACGACGACATCCTCGCGACGGGCGTCGACTATTACGTGAATCTCGTTCGCGCCGAACTGCCTCGCTGATGGGATGGGAAAGTGTGACCCGTACCGAATATGTGGCGAATGCCGGCCGGGATGAGGCCTGGACGTGCGCGCCTGCGCCGGTCGATGTTCTTGAATTTCACCGGGCTCTGCCCGGATACGCACCGACCCGGCTGGTGGGCCTTCCGGAAATGGCACGGGAATACGGTGTGGCGCGATTGTTCGCCAAGGACGAGTCGTCGCGGCTCGGGTTGCCGGCATTCAAGGCGCTCGGCGCGTCGTGGGCCATCCATCGGGCGCTACAGAACGTCACTGATCGACCGGTGACCATCGTTACGGCGACTGATGGTAATCATGGGCGGGCGGTGGCGCGGTTCGCGAGGGAGTTTGGGCAGCGGGCGGAGATCTTCGTGCCGGATGGGTTGCATCCGGCGGCGATCAAGGCGATCCGCGACGAAGGTGCAGTGGTCACTCATGTTCCGGGCAACTACGATGCGGCGGTCGAGGCGGCTGCGAGTGCGCGGCGTGGGCTGCTGGTTCAGGACACCGCCTGGGAGGGGTACGAGGAGACGCCCGGCTGGATCGTCGACGGCTACTCCACGCTGTTCCATGAGATTGACGGACAGTTGGGTGACTCGCCCGGCCTCGTGATCGTCCCGGCCGGGGTCGGTTCGCTGTTGCAGGCTGCGCTGGCCCACTATCGCAGCCGTCCGTCGGCGACGCGGGTGGTCAGTGTGGAGCCGGTCGTGGCGGCGTGTGTGTCGGCGAGTGTCGCCGCCGGACGTCCGGTGACCGTCGAGACGGGCGCCACGAGTATGGCCGGCCTGAACTGCGGGACCGTGTCGGCGCTGGCCTGGCCGTACATCCGGGCTGGACTTGATGGTTGTGTGACCGTCCCGGATGCCGCGGTGGCCGGGGCCGCGCGGGCGCTGGCCGCGGTCGGTGTCGACGCCGGGCCGTGCGGTGCGGCGCCGCTGGCCGCGCTTCCCGCGGTGGCAGCGTCGGATGCGACGGTGATCCTGTTGGTCACCGAGGGTGCGGCCGCCAATCCGGCCGATGCCGATCCGGCGGGGACCGGTCTCGCCGGTTACTCGCCGGCGTAGCGGGCGGCCATCGTCGCGGCCCGTTCGTGGAGGGCGGCGCGTAGCGCGGGCGGGGTCAGGGCTTCGGCGTCCGGGCCGAGTCGCCACAGCGCCCAGACGGCGTGGCGCAGGTCCTGGAAGGTCACCTCCAGCCGCAGCCGGCCGCCGGGTTCGGGCTCTTCCGCTCGGACGGCGACCGCGCTGGTCAGCAGTTCCTCGCGGCGGGCCGGGTCGACGACGGCCTGGACGACGATGTGGTCCTCGGACAGGAACCGGGCGCAGCGGTCGCGCCAGGCGCGGTCGAGGTCGACCCGGTTCGGGCGCTGGGCCGGTTCGGGGAGTTCCTCGGCGGCCAGCATCCGGGACAGGCGGTAGGTGCGGTCCTCGCCGTCCCGGGTGGCCAGCAGGTAGAGGCGGTCGCGGACGGTGACCAGGCCGATCGGGTCGACGGTGCGCCACTGTGGCGGGCCGCTGGTGGGCGCGTAGTGGATCCGGAGCCGGCGCCCGGCCAGGACCGCCCGCCGGACCTCGATCATGGTGGGGTCCGGCACCTCGTCGACGATCGGGCGGCGGGACAGCAGGTCGGTCTCGGGTTCGACGAGGAACCGCTGGGCGGCGTCGTCCACGGTGGTCCGGTGGGTCTCCGGGAGCGCGTCGACGACCTTGCGCATCGCCGAGGCCCGTGCCGGCCCCAGCCCGAACGGCGCTCCGGCGGTCAGCAGGGCGAGGGCCTCGTCGTGGTTCAGGCCGGTCAGTTCGGTGCGGAAGCCCGGGAGCAGCGCGAATCCGCCGTGCCGGCCGCGTTCGGCGTAGACGGGGACACCGGCAGCGGAGAGGGCCTCGATGTCGCGCAGCACGGTCCGGGTGGAGACCTCCAGTTCGGCGGCCAGCGCGTCCGCGGTCAGCCGGCCGCGCTGGCGCAGGAGAAGCACCAGGGAAACCAGCCGGTCCGCACGCATCCACGCCACGTTATCCGAATACCTGACAGTGGGTGTCGTGATTTCCCGGCAGGCTCTGCGGTGTACGAGATGAACTGACGAACGGAGCCGAAGTGGCAGTGCAACGAGTGGCGGTCAACCCGTGGCCGTGGTCGGTGGAGCTGGGGTTCAACCAGGGCGAGGTGGCCTCCGGGCAGCGCCGGACCCTGTACTGCTCGGGTCAGACGGCGATGGACGCCGACGGCAAGCCGCAGCACGACGGGGACATGGCCGGGCAGCTGGCGTTGAGCCTGGCCAACCTGGAGGCGGTGCTCGCCGAGGCCGGGATGTCGCTGGCGAACGTGGTCCGGCTCAACGTCTACACCACCGATGTGGACGCGCTGTTTCCGCACTACGGGGTGCTGGCGGGGCGGCTCGGTGCCGCCGGGGTGGCGCCGGCAACGACCATGCTGGGCGTGACCAGGCTGGCGATTCCGGGGCAGATGATCGAGCTGGAGGCGACAGCCGTCGACTGAACGGTCGTCGATAGATTGCTGTCGTGCACAACCATGAACCTGACGACTACGCCTGTCCGTTCTGCCGTCTCGTCGGCGGTCTCTACGATCTGCGGAGCATCAACGATCCGCGGGACGTGGTCCGCCGGACTTCGCTGGCCACGGCGTTCGTGTCGCCACGCTGGTGGCCGAACAATCACGGGCATGTGCTGGTGGTGCCGAACGCCCATCACGAGAACCTCTACGACCTGCCGCCGGAGTATGGGCATGCGGTCCACGATCTGGTGCGTGAGGTGGCGATCGGTATCCGCAGCAGCTACGGCTGTGACGGGACGTCGGTGCGGCAGCACAACGAACCGGCCGGTTATCAGGATGTCTGGCACTATCACGTGCACGTTTTTCCGCGGTATGACGGGGATGAGCTTTATCTGTCGCCGGCGCTGGGGGAATTCACCACTGTCGAGGATCGGCTGCCATATTCGGATCGGCTGCGCGCCTTTTTCTCGAATGGGGGCGGGTAGCCGTACCGCTAAAGGGTTGGAATCACCAGGAAATCGGTGACGAAACCGCAGACCGTGCCGTCCGCGGCGTATCCGACGAAGGTCGGATAGACACCGTCTCCCCAGCCGGAGGCGACGGTGATGACGTTCGCGCCGGTGGCCTCGTCGACGATGCCGTCGATCGGGGCCGGGCCCGGCGGGATCTGCGCCGGGATGTAGACGTCCTCGAGCTGGTCGTAATCCCAATCGGCCAGGATGGCGACGGCGGACAGGTCGGCGAGGGTGCCGACACCGGCGTCGACCGGGTAGCCGAAATAGCCGTCGGCGTCGAGGACGCCGACATCCTGGCCCTCGTTGAGGGCCATCTCCCAGCGCACGGCAGGCTGATCATTCACGGTCAAAGCCAATGCGGCGGTACGGTGGTCCGGCGCTCCGCCGTCCTGACTGACCACGGCCACCCAGGCGGTCAGCGGATAGCGGCCCGGGGCGATCGTGGCGGTGAACGGCTCGGCGCCGGACGCGCAGGTCAGCGGGTCGCAGGCGGTGATCTCGCCGGTCGGGACGACGACCGTGCCGACCGGCAGGCGCTCGATCACGTAGGCGATGCCGTCGGCCTCGAACCGTGCCCCTTCGGTCAGGATCGCGGCGAGATCAGGCGAATACGGCACACATCCTCCAGCCCTCGGCTACCGAGATCATGTTCCCACGTCCCGGGCCGGTAATCGCTGTCCGGTTCTGATCCGTAAGAATGGGCGCCGTGGCTGAGCAGTACATCACGGCGTACGCCGCCGACCCGTCCGCAGTGGGACCGGCCGGAACCCCGGTCGGCGAGGCGACCCTCCCCGGCCGGCACTGGCACGAGCTGGCGGAGGCGTTCCGGAGCTGGGGGCTGACTGCGCTGGCCGACCTGTGGTCGCGGCCGTGGCCCGGCACCGACGCCGACCCGTGGCCGTTCCCGATGTACGCCGATCCGGACCATCTGGTCCGCATCGAGGCCGAGCTGGCCGATTTCGATCCGGACCGCATCCTGGAGGACTACGACCTGCTCCCGGGCGGCGACGACGACGCGGAGGAGGCGCACTGGCTGGTCAGCGAGAAACTACCGGAGTGGATCACCGCCGCCCGCACCGCCGGCGGTGGCCTCTACCTGGTGCGCGGCGGCGCGAAATAGCTCAGATCGCGCTGACGATGGCGGCGACCGCGGCGACCAGAACCGCAGCGACGCAGATCTGCGATGTCGGGGCGCCGAGCGTGGGCGGGGTGGCGAAAAGCAGCGGCAGCGCGGCCGGGAGAAAAAAGAACCCGCCGAGGCAGAGGCCGCCCACCAGGAGCCCGATCGCGGTGTAACAGGCGCCGTTGAATGCCCGCGAATCACGGAAGAACAGCGGCAGGGCAGTGACCGCGGCAAACACGACGGCGGCTGCCAGCAATTCGTATGATCCGGTCTTCAGGGTCAGCGCCGCAGTCATGACGAGGCAATAGACCGGTGCGAGCGCCGCCATCGCGCGTCTCGGCCGGCCTATCGTCAGCCAGGTCAGGGACACCTTCGTTCTCATGATCACGATGCTAGGCGTATTGATGATCGATCCGGCCGGCCGGCCCGTCACCTCCGCGAACCCGACACCGGATCTCCACAGGCTGCCCTCCGGAACCGGGACAGCCGGGCCGGCAGCAGCGCCGGCCCGGAGCCGTTTCAGAACGACAGCATTCCGCTCACCAGGGCCTGCCAGGTCATCGGGCCGACGATGCCGTCGACCGCCATCGACGGGACGTCGGCGTGGATCGCGGCCTGGAAGTCGCGTACCGCCTGATCGGTTTTCGGGCCGAAGATCCCGTCGACCGCGAGGCCCTGCGATGGGTCGCCGGACAGGTTGCGGAACTGGAACTCCTCCTGGACGCCGCGCACCGCGTCGCCCTCCGCGCCCTTGCGGACCTCGATGATCAGCGCGGTCCAGGTGTTCGGGCCGACGATGCCGTCGACCACCAGGCCTTTGTCGCGCTGGTAGGCGCGTACCGCCGTGTCGGTCTGCGGTCCGAAGATGCCGTCGACCGTCACCGTCTTACCGCGGGCTCGCAGCAGGTATTGCAGGGTCGGAACCGGGTGCTCCTTGGCGCCCTGGCTGATCAAAGGCCACGGGCTCAATGTGCCAGTCATGTCTATCGCCTCCTTCACACCCGTCCTACCGCCGGGCCCGGCCCGCGTCGCCCCTACTGTCCTTGATCTTCATCGATCCGCTACGCCGTCGACATCCGTACTCTGTAGGGCCGAGGCAGGTATCCCGGCGGGCGGAGGCACGATGGCTGACCAGCGGGGCGAATCATCCTCGGATCGAGGGCGCCCTGACGTCGTGCTTCGCTTCCTGCCGGACACCGGGCCGCAGACGCGACCGGTCCCGAACGAGCCGGGCACCGGGCAACCGGCCGCCGGGCAACCGGTGGCCGGGCGGCGGGCCGGTGCTGCGGCGGGCGGATCACGGCTGGTCGGCCGGGCGACCCTGGCGCGGCTGCGAGGCAAGTCGTCCGCGCTGGACGAGCCGACCGCGCCGCAGCCGATCATCACGCCGTCTCCGCCGAGCAGCAGCAGCGTGGGACGGGTCACGCTCATCTATGAGCAGGTCCGTAAGCCGTGGCGGCTGTGGGTGTTCACGGCCATGCTGGTGTCGCTGACCGTCGGGGTGCTGCTGGGCCAGGCGGAGGCCTACCGGTCGACGCCGCCGCGGGTCGTGCCCACCGTCGCGGACGTGGTGCAGCCGTCCCCGGTGCCGCTGACGGCGTCACTCGGCACGGTCCGGCAACGCCGGCTGGAGATCACCGGCTCGGCGACCACCCTGCGCATCCGCACGGCACAGCTGGGGTCGTCGCTGTACACGATCACCGGGTTCGATCCGAACGTCTCGCCCGCGGTCACCGAGGTCGGCGACGGTTCGGTGCTCACGCTGGGGCCGGGCACGGGGGCCGACGTGGTGCTGAACTCGGCGGTGGCGTGGACGATCAAACTCACCGGCGCGGCCAATGAGCTCGACGTGGACACGCGGGCCGGTGGCCTCGCGGGGATCGAGTCGACCGCCACGGTGGCGCGCGGCCTGTTGCAGCTGGCCAAGCCGAAGGGCACGGTTCCGATGAACCTCACCGGGCCGATCGGCGACCTGACGGTACGCACCGAGGCGGGCGCGCTGGTCCGGGTCCGGGCGGGTCAGGGCGCCGGGCAGGCCACGATCGGCGGCAAGACCCGGCAGGACGTCAAAAGCGGCACAACCCTCCAGGAGTCCGGATGGCGGGCCACCCAGAGCCGATACGACATCCGCCTCACCGTCAGGGCGAACACGATCCTGGTCGAACGCCTGCCGGCATCCGGCTAGCCGCCTCGGTGATTCATTTCGATGGGCCGAGGTCGCCGGTTACGACCCATAGGAACAGGCTCCAGAGCGGTGACGGAAGCACACGTTGACATTGCGTGTGCTCGGTTTAGTCACCCCAGCGTGGATGAACGCTCACGATCGACCGTGCGTGTGCTCCTGCCCCTGCTGGGGCAACAACCGGAGCACACGCACCGCCAACGTGTGCGCTGGACGACGTTGCCGATCCACCCGACCCACAACTGCCGACGCCGCGGAACGGACCGCGACCCCACCGGCCGTCGCTGAGCACGGTAAAACCGCTCGCATTCCAGCGGTAGCCGACGGCTCGCGGCTCAGCCGTCGCACAGCACGGTGAAACCGCCCGCATTCCAGTGCTCAGCGACGGCTCGCGGTCCGGCCGTGACCGAGCCGCCTGACCGCCAACCACGGAAGGACTCCAGACCCGCCGCCGGCTGAGTTGGTACGTCCTCTCTCATGCGCCCGTTTCGGTGGAAGGGGCGGAGCTGGGTCAGGTGAACTGCCACCAGTTGACGTTGAACAGGTAGCCGCTGCCGCCGGTGAATCGCAGGTAGAGGTCCTGGGTGCCGGTGGCGCCGCTGACTCCGCAACTGACCGTGGTCCAGGTCTGCCAGCCGCCCGTGCCGGGTACCGTGCAGGTTCCGGCGAGCGTGCCGGTGGGGCTGCCGAGGCGCAGTTCGAGGCGGCCGCCGGTGGTCGCGGAGGCGACCCGTGCCGAGAACGAGGTCGCGCCGGATCCGAAGGCGACACCTTTGACCTTGAGGTAGTCGCCGTTCTCCAGGTAGCCGACGTTCATGCCGCCTTCGCTGGCCCGCTCGGTCTCGACGCCGGAACTCCAGGCGATCGTCTCGGCCTCCTGACGGACGTACGGGTTGAGGGTTCCGTTCTGCGGCGCACCCCCACTGGTCATGGTGATCTGCGGGATGGTGCCGTCGGCGTTGTAGGTGAACTTCTCGACGGCGACCGAGCGGGTGAAGCCGCCACCGCCGGGCAGCGCGCCGTTGTGGTAGAAGAAGTACGAGCCGCCGTTGAAGTCGACGATGCCGGCGTGGTTGGTGAAGCTGCTGCCCTGGGTGGGCATGACGGTTCCGCGGTAGGTCCACGGGCCGGTCGGGCCGGGCGCGGTGGAGTAGGCGATGAACTCCGAGCAGCACTTGGCGGCGAAGACGTTGTAGTAGAGGCCGTTGCGTTTGTAGACCCACGGGGCCTCTTCGTACAGGGTGGGGCGGCTGGTGTTCCCGGTCCGGGTCCCGTACCCGGCGGCGGTCAGCGGGATCTGGGCGGGGCTGCCGGAGAAGCTGAGCATGTCGGTGTTCAGGCGCGCGTACCAGAGGTTGGGGTTGCCCCAGTAGAGGCAGGCCTGGCCGTTGTCGTCGATGAACACGTTCGGGTCGATTTCGCCGTTCTCGACCAGGGGGCGGCCGATCGCGTCGGTGAACGGGCCGGTCGGGCTGCTGGACACGCCGACGCCGATGGCCATCCGGCCGGTGGCGCGGTTGGTGACCGGCACGTACCAGTAGAACCTGCCGTTGCGCGCGGCGACATGGCCGGCCCAGGCGTTGGTGCTGGCCCAGCTGAAGGTGGCCAGGTTCATCGGGCTGCCGTGGTCGGTCCAGTTGACCATGTCGGCGGACGAGTAGACCCGCCATTCCTTCATAGTGAAGTTCGTCGAGCCGTCCTCGTCGTGTCCGGTGTACAGGTAGACGCGGCCGTTGTGGACCAGCGGCGCCGGGTCGGCGGTGTAGATGGTCTGCACGATCGGGTTGTCCGCGTGGGCGGGGGCCGGCGCGACCGCCGCCAGCACGCACACGATCAGGGTGAGCAGGGCGGTGAACATCTTCCTGGGCATCAGGCTCGGCTCCATCGCTGGTTGGCGGCGGTGCAGGTCCACAACAGGACCAGGGTGCCGTTGGTGGTCAGGTTGCGGTCGACGTCCAGGCAGAGGCCGGAGGCGGTGCCGTCGTTGTTGATCGTCCATTGCTGGTTGGTCTGGCCGTTGCAGGCCTAGCAGCAGGCCCGCGGCCAGCAGGTTTCTGAGCCTTCGCATGGTCACCTCCGGGTCCAGAGCTGGTTGGCCGTGCTGTTGCAGGTCGACAGCACGACCGGAGTGCCGTTGGCGGTGGCACCGGCGTTCAGGCAGAGGCCGGACTGGGCGTTGCGGATGGTGCTGCCGGAGGCGAAGGTCCAGCGCTGGTTGGCCGCGCCGCTGCAATCCCACAGCTGGGCCTTGGCGCCGGAGGTCGCGCCGGTCGGTGAGTCGAGGCATTTGCCGAGCGCCTTGACGGTCTGGCCGTCGTAGGTCCAGCGCTGGTTGGCGGCGCCGCTGCAGTCCCAGATGATCGGCTGGGCGCCGTTGGCGGTGCTGCTACCGGGCACGTCCAGGCAGCGGCCGGAGGCGGCGGAGACGAGTGCGTTGCCGGTGCCGGGGTCGCCGATGCTGCCGGGCACCGACCGTAGGGCCGAGTACCAGGTGGCGGCCATCTTGTCGTAGCCGTTGGCGGTCGGGTGGACGCCGTCGATCAGGTCGGCTGTGGTGAGCGCGGCGTGCATGTCGACCAGGTGCACCCGGCTGCCTTTGCTCTGCACGATGCCGGGGATCGCCGCGTTGAAGGTGCGGGCGGCGTTCTCCTGGCCGGAGTTGGCCAGCGGGATGATCGTGGCCACGAAGACGTCGGCCGACGGCGCCGTGGTGGTGATCCGGTCGATCAGGGTCGACAGCCGGTTCGGGGCGCCGCTGACGTTGTAGTTCTGCAGGATGTCGTTGGTGCCGATGTGCAGGAGCACGGTGCGCGGGGTGGTGGCGCGCAGCCAGCCGGTGATGTTGGCGTCGATCTGGTCGATGCGCCATCCGGGGTGGCCCTGGTGGTCGTGGTCGCCGAGAGCGGCCGGGCCGTTGAACTGGGATCCGACGAAGTCGGTGCGGTATCCGCCGGCGACGAGCCGTTGCCACAGGCCGGTCCGGTAGCCGCCGGGGATCTGGGTGCCTTCGGTGATGGAGTCGCCGAGGGGCATGACGCGGGTGCCGCCGTTGGATTCCGCGGCCGCCGGGCTGGGCTGGACGAATACGGCCGCGAGCAGTGCAGCGGCAAGGATGAGCCACCGTTTTCGCATGGGCATGGCGAAGCCTCCTGGGGGATCGGGTGCTGTTACCGCTCACACGGGCTGATCACGGTGATCACCGGGGATCGGCTGTGGGGATGAGAGCGCTAACAACCTGATTCCGAAGGTTGCCAGGATGTTTCCGGACATTCAAGAGGGCCTCTAGGTAATCCTGCTTTCAAATCGCGCGATATTCGTACGCCGAAATCTGTTACGCATTAGCCGGAAGGAAGGTCGCGCACCCGAAGTGTTATGCCGGAAAGGGCGGGATGGTCGCGGGTTGCCATTCCGGAAATGTGCTGGAACATTGGCACCAGCGGTGGAATCGCTCCCACCGGTGACCGGTATCGCGATCCCCCATCTGCGCGACCGGTCCGGCCGCCCCGTCCGGAAAGGTTCCCCAGTCATGCCCCTGTCCCAGAGAAGCCGCTCCCTGCTGCTGGCCGTGGCCACGGCGGGAGTCGTCGTCGCCTCCGGTGCCGCCGTGATCGGCAGCGCCGAAGCCGCCACCACGCTCGGCGCCTCGGCGGCCGAGAAGGGCCGCTATTTCGGGGCGGCGATCGCCGCCGGCCGGCTCGGCGACGGCACCTACACCGGCATCCTGACCCGCGAGTTCAACTCGGTCACGCCAGAGAACGAGATGAAGTGGGACGCCACCGAGCCGTCTCAGGGCCGGTTCACCTTCACCAACGGTGACCGGATCCTCAACCAGGGCCTGTCCAACGGCTCCAAGGTCCGCGGCCACGCTCTGCTCTGGCACGCCCAGCAGCCCGGCTGGGCCCAGTCGCTGTCCGGCAGCGCCCTGCGCAGCGCGGCGATCAACCACGTCACCCAGGTCGCCACCCACTACAAGGGCAAGATCTACGCCTGGGACGTGGTCAACGAGGCCTTCGCCGACGGTGGCAGCGGCGGCCGCCGCGACTCCAACCTGCAGCGCACCGGCAACGACTGGATCGAGGCCGCCTTCCGGGCCGCCCGGGCCGCCGATCCGGCCGCCAAACTCTGCTACAACGACTACAACACCGACGGGGTCAATGCGAAGTCGACCGGGATCTACAACATGGTCCGTGACTTCAAGTCCCGTGGCGTGCCGATCGACTGTGTCGGCTTCCAGTCGCACCTGGGCACCGGTCTTGCGAGCGACTACCAGGCCAACCTGCAGCGGTTCGCCGACCTCGGCGTCGACGTGCAGATCACCGAGCTCGACGTTGCTCAGGGTGGTAACCAGGCGAACATCTACGCCGCGGTGACCCGGGCCTGCCTCGCGGTGTCACGGTGCACCGGCATCACCGTGTGGGGCATCCGCGACAGCGACTCCTGGCGTGCCGGGGAGAACCCGCTGCTGTTCGACAACTCCGGCAACAAGAAGGCCGCGTACACCTCGGTTCTCAACGCCCTCAACGCCGGCGGCACCACCACCCCGCCCAGTTCCTCGTCGCCGCAGCCCGGCGGGGCGTGCAGCGCCACCGTGTCGCTCAACTCATGGAACGGTGGATTCGTCGCCACCGTCCGGGTCACCGCCGGATCAGCGGGCGTCAGCGGCTGGGCCGTCGGTGTCGCCCTGCCGTCCGGCAGCGCGGTGACCAGCACCTGGAGCGCCGGCGGCAGCGGCACCACCGGCACGGTCACCTTCCGCAACGTCTCCTACAACGGCCGGCTCTCCCCCGGCGGGTCCACCGAGTTCGGCTTCCAGGGCACCGGCGCCGGGCCTGCCGCCACGCCCACCTGCGCGGCCGGCTGATCTCAGGCGTCGCCTGTCCGGCTGGTCGTCACCGCCGTCTCGGCCCCGTCAAGACAGCGGTGCGGACCAGCCGTGGCCGTGCCTTCTCCACAGTGCTTGCACGTGCCCCGGCGGCGCAGGTGGTAGCAGATGGTGGCGGCGCCGAGGGCCGCGCCCCAGAGCACCCAGGGGATGCTGGGCAGGCGTAGTCCCCAGCCGTCGCTGACCGCCGGATCCCAGGCCATCATCAGCCCGGCCGGAATGAGGACGACGGCGACCACGGACGCCGGGATCGTCGCGAGGGCCGGCGGCACCGGTTTGCCGGCCTTGAACCAGATCCACCGCGGATAGACCTCGCCCCACCGGCTGATCAGCCCGTGGGTGAGCACGCCGCCCAGCACCGACGCGATCGCGCAGCCCAGTCCGATCGACAGCATGCCCGGTGTCTGCTGCATCATGACGAGGAAGTCCCGGCGGATGCCCAGCGGATACCCGAGGTACCAGGCGAGCCGGGTGACCTCGTAGGGCACCGGCGCGAGACAGGCGACCAGGACCGCCCAGCGTCCCCACCGCAGCAGTGTCTGCCGGGACGGTCCGTCACCGCCCGGTCCGTGGCGGCGACCGCAGTGGGCGCATGCCTGCCGTCGGCGACGCTGGTAGGCCAGGGTGGCCGCCGCCCACAGCAGGCCGCCGACGAACAGCAGGATCAGGTTCGTCCGGTGCCAGTACAGGATGTCGCCGATGCCGTCCTGCGGGCCGGGCACCCCGGTGAAGGCGAACACCAGTAGCAGCGGGGCGAACGCCACCAAGGCGATCAGCGTGTAGTCGGGGATGATCAGGGTGAGGACCGCCGCCGTGATCCAGCCGAACACGATCAACGCCGCTCCCCCGCGGCCGGAGAGGCCACCCCGGGCCATCACCAGCGCGACGACGGTTGCGATCAGGCCGAGCACCACGATGACAGGCGCGCCGACCTCGGCTGGAGTGCCCTCCAGGACCGAAGCCGACCGGCGGTCCTCCTCGATCGACGCGAACGGGAACCCGCCGCCGCCGGCCATCCAGTACAGCCCGAGCATCGTGTACATCAGCGACCATCCAGCCGCCGCGTAGCCCACGCAGGTCGGCCAACTCCTTGAAAGAACGAGATTCACTTCCACAGCCTCAGCGGTACGGGGTATGCGTCACCATCTGCCGAAGTGGCGAGGTCGTCCCGGATTCGAGGGGTGTCCTATGCCGATCGGCGTACGGCGAGGCCCGCCTACGATCGGGTGATGACGCGGCGGAACCTCGGCTGGATCAGCATGGCGGCCAGTGCGTGCACGCTGTGTGTGGCGTTCGTGATCGGCCTGGACCGCCCGCCGTACCTGTTCATCCTGGTCATCGCCGTCCTGGCGATGCTCGCGGCCCTGGCGGTGCGCTGGGCGCCGGCCGCGCAGATCGCCCCGGCGACCGGGTCGGCCGGGGCGGCGATGGCGCTGGTCCTATGGTCGTTCACCGGCGGGATGCCGACGGCGCAACGGATCGCCGCGGCCGCGGTGTGGACGGCACCGGCCGTGGTCGCGCTCGTCGTCGGCGGCTACCCGAGGCTGATGCTGCGCCGGCGGGCGGTCGCGGTCGACGAGGCCCGGCGGGCGCAGCGCCTTCAAGTGGCCCGTGACCTGCACGATTTCGTGGCCCATGACATCAGTGGGATCGTGGCGCAGGCGCAGGCGGCCCGTTTCGTCGCCGGCGTCGATCCGGGGGCGGCCGGTCCGGCGCTGGAGCGCATCGAGGCGGCGGGGCTGGCCGCATTGGACACGATGGACCGGATGGTCGGCCTGCTGCACGAGCCGGAGACCTCCACGGTGTGCCCGTTACCGACCTTGGACGCCCTTCCTGACCTGGTGGAACGGTTTCAAAACGCCAGCCGTGTCGATATCCGGCTCGTCCGGGGCGCACGCATCGGGGAGGCGCCCCGCGACAGCGCCGTCACGGCGTACCGCATCGTGGTTGAGTCTTTGACCAATGTCCGTCGCCATGCGCCGACCGCGACGCGTGTCGAGGTGTCGGTGACCGGCGATGCTCGCGGTGTCGAGGTGCGGGTCCGCAACGACGCCACGCAGCCGCCGCCGCGACGGCGGCGTGGCGGGCGCGGCCTGTCCGGCCTGCGGGAACAGGTCGCCGAGGCTGGTGGCAGTCTGACCGCCGGGCCGTGCGGGCGCGCCTGGGAAGTCGTCGCGATCGTCCCGGCGGTGGCGGCGTGAACAGCACGCGGGTCCTGATCGCCGACGATCATCCGGATGTGCGCAGCGGTTTCCGGCTGGTCCTGGACTCGCAGCCGGACATCACGGTGGCCGGCGAGGCGGCCGACGGGACGGCGGCGCTGGCGCTGGCCCGGCGGCTGCGGCCGGACGTCGTGCTCACCGACATCCGGATGCCGGGCATCGACGGACTGGAATTGACCAGGTTGCTGACCGAAGCCGGCCTGCGGGTGATCGTGGTGACCACGTTCGATCTCGACGAGTATGTGGACGCCGCGCTGCGGCACGGCGCGAGCGGTTTCCTGCTCAAGCGGTCCGGTCCGGCGCTGCTGGTCGAGGGTGTCCGGGCGGCGATGGCCGGTGACGCGCTGATCAGTCCGCAGGTCACGGTCCGGCTGTTACGCGCGATGAGCCGGCCTGCCCGGCCTCCGGTCGCCAACCCCCTGACAGATCGAGAGACCGATATCGTACGGCTGGTAGCGCGCGGTCTGACCAATGCGCAGATCGGCGCCGAGCTGTTCATCTCGGCCGGTACCGCCAAGACGCACATCGCGAACATCCAGTCGAAACTGGAGCTCGGCAACCGGGTGGGCATCGCCGCGTGGGCGTGGCGGGCCGGGCTGGCCGACCCGCACGCTGGGTGAACGCTCTTGACGGACATCAACGTCGATCATAATGTGTGCACGTTCACAGATCGCTCGTGTCGGGAGTTCCCCCATGTCGTTGGCCAGTGCCGCCCGCCGCCCCCGGTTCCTGATCTTCCTGGCGGTGACCGTGGCACTCCTCGCGGCGTCGATCGGCCCGCTGACCCAGTTCGCGAACGCGGCCACCCTGGACTGCGGGCCGGCCAAGGGCGCCTTCGTGTTCGTCCGCAACGCCGGCGCCAACGGCCTCGGCCATGTGGGCTGGGGTTACCGGCTCACCTGCGAGGGCGCCTACGCGTACGGCTCGGTGGAGAACCCGACCGGAAAAGCCCACATCGACAAGGGCTTCGACAACGGCTTCTGGACCGGAACCGGCACCGAGACCCAGATGCTGGCCGACATGAGGACGCACGGCTACAACTCCTACAAGTCGATCACCACCGCCAAGGCCACCTTCGACACCGACCCGGCCGACGTGGCCGCGGCAGCCTCGGGCGGCCGGGGTTACGACGTGATCGGCAACAACTGCGCCGACAACGTGTGGGACGTCCTGCACGCCTACGGGGTCCCGGACCTGCCCTACCTCCAGCTGCTGCCGGCCCCCAACATGTGGTACGCCGCCCTGGGCCGCACCTCGAACGTCGAATGGGCCAAGTCGGCCACCCTGTAGGTCCATGCGCTCGCATACGGCCTTCGCCGAGGTTCTTCTCCGGCTACGGCTTGAGGGTCGCGAACACCGTCTCCAAGCGAGCGTCGAGAGGGCCGTTCAGCTCCAGGACGGGGGTGTCCGGCCAGGCGTCGAGTGGGTCGTCGTAGACCAGTTCCAGCAGGGCGTCGTTCATCCGTGAACGGAGGCCGGGCAACTCCGCGGGCGGCAGGATGCGCTCGGTCTCCGCGGTGATCACCGTGATGACCAGCAGATCCAGAGTCGCGAACGCTCGACGCAGCGTGGCCGCGTCGGCCTGCTCCGACGGGTCCGGGCCAACCAGATGATCACATAGCTTTCCGGAGCCCACCTGAAGACCTGACCGTCTGCCCACCGGGTGGCGGCCAGGATTGCTCGCGAGAGGCACTGGGTAGTGAGGCGTCGGGCGGGGACACCCGCGGACGGACGGAGAAGGAAATGCTTGTCATCGGGCTCATCCTGTTGCTTCTGGGCTACCTGCTGAACGTGTCGATCCTGTACACGATCGGCGTCATCCTGCTGGTGATCGGCGCGGTGCTCTGGGTTCTGGGCGCCGTCGGCAGGCCGGTCGGTGGCCGAAAAGTCTGGTTCTGACCCCACCGCGGTGGAGCCGGGCAGCCACGAAGTAGGGCTGCCCGGCGACACCGCGGAGACCGTCAGTTCACAAGGGCGAAAGCGGCCCGGAAAGCGGGTATCACGGTTTCCGGTTCGTAGTTGACGACGGCATTGTGGACGGTGTCCATGACGGCGAGCAGCGGATCATCCTGACGGGCGGCCAGGACCGTGTGCATCGCGATGATCGCCGGATCGATACGGACCGGCTCGCTGGGCCCCATAGTGACAGTCACGGAATGCGTGATGCTCTCGGGCGGAACGTCGCGCCAGCGGGCGAAAGCGGCGTCGAAGTCCGTGAACCACTCAGGTGGTGGGTCGCCCCGCTCCAACGCGAGCACGCCAGCCTCGACCCAATCCCTCTCGATCATGCCGGAACGGGTGCAGCAGTATCGTGCCGTCCAGACGGCCATCGCGCGCTGCACCTCGGCCGGGGCGGCGGCGATCTGATCGATCAGATCGCGGTCGTACGGGACCAGGGCGGCCGCGTGCATCTGCACCTCGGAATCCAGCAACCGCTCGTCGGTGGGGATCCGGCCGCCCCACCTCCGTTCCAGATTTCGTCGTTTCCATTCGGCTTCCTCCCGTTCCCGCGCCTCGCGCTTGCGGCGCACCGCGGCGCGCTCGACCGGTGGCGGTGACGGCTGAGGTGTCTCGACGTGATCGAGTTCGGGGAACGCCTGCCTCAGCGCGGTGAGCAGGTCGGGCAGTTCACCGGCGCCGGCGCCTTCGGCGTGGGAGAAGGCCGAGCACAGGTCGGCCGCCGGGCCGTCCGAATCCCACTGGGCCAGCAGCACTCCGACCGCGTTCCGCCGCCGGCTCTCGTCGTCACGCATCCAGATCGGCAATGTCGTCCGCAGGAACGGATCCATCCGCTCCTCGACCAGTCGCTGATCCTCGGCTGCGGGACGGTCGCCGCGCCGAACGAGGTCCCTGATCGGCCCGAACCACGGTTCGTCGGCGATGCCGGCGAGCCGGAACGGCCTCTCCCAGGTCCACGCGGTCATCCGTTCGAGCAACTCGGCGGGAGCGTAGGCGATCGTGGTCGCCAGGTCGCTGTCCTGCTCGAACACCCGGATTCCGGCGTGTCCGAGCGCTCTGATCCGCTGGTCGGTGACTCCGATCTCGATCCACTGCTCGCGCTGGAGCTCATCGTTCCAGTCGCGTGGATCGTCGGCGAACGCGGCCAGTTCCTCCTGAACCTCGCCGTACCACGGCTGTTCGGCGGCTCCGCGGCCGACGCCGGCGCAGCGGAACGTCGCCTGTTCCAGGAAGTCCGCGTCCCAGTCCACGCCGGTGAGCTGGTCCATCAGTGCGCCGGTCTCGTCCTTGAAGTCCTCGGCGAACCCGTCTTCGTCGGTCTGCGGTTCGAAGCCGAGTCCGCTCAGCCGTCCGGGGTCGGTGCCGTACCGGTCCGCCGGGTAGGACGGAACGAACCCGACCACCTCGTGGCCGTCGACGGACCAACTGAAGCGCGGAGTGGTGTTCTCGTTGTAGTAGAACGACACCATCTCGCCGCCTGCGGACAACGTCGCCTGCACGGCGGAATCGGTGCAGTGGAACCCGTTCGGTTCGACGATCATCGCCCAGTCACCGATCTGCGTGACCGCCACGTAGTCGAGGTGGGTCGGATGAGATTCGCCATCCTCGTCCACCCATTCCTCGATGGCGTCGGCCGCGCCGAAGGCGACGTCGGCCGACACGATCGAGACCGGATCCGCCCCGCCGAGCAGCGAGATCACCTCGTCGGGGCCACGCCCGCGGACAAACGTGAGACAGAAGTCGAGGGGCAACGCGTCGATGTCGGCCACCCGCCCAGCCTGCCCCACCGCAGGGTCGCCGGTTCGGCGAAGCCGGAGAAAGGACGTAACAGGGGCCGCGTAGGGTCGGGGAGGATGCCCTTCTCGGCTGGGATGTGAATGATGAGCACGCCGGACATTCCGCTCTTCGACATCGGCGCGTGGCGGGCCGCGGACCCCGCGGAACGGGCCGGGCTCGCCGGGCGGCTCGACCGGGCCATGCAGGATTCCGGGTTCTTCCTGGTCGGCGGGCACGGCATCGACGACTCGCTGAAGGAGAGCATCCGGGCGGCGTCCCGGGCGTTCTTCCTGCTGCCCGACACCGTCAAGGAGTTGTACGCGACGGGTGTCGGCGGGCGTGGGTGGATCGCCTGCGGCCGGGAGGCGAACGCGTTCTACGGTGAGGTCGCCGACGCGGACCGGGCCGACCTGAAGGAGACGTTCACACTCGGGCGGGAGGATCTCGCCGGCGATCCGGCGTGGTTCCCGGCGAACGTGTGGCCGGCCGAGGTGCCGGATCTGCGCGAACCGGTGATCGAGTACGCGACCCGGATCCAGGACCTCTACCGGGAGCTGCTGGAGGTGCTGGCCGTCGCGCTCGGGCTGGAGACCGGCTACTTCGTCGACCGGACCAGGAAGTCGCCCTACACGTTCAACATCAACCGCTATCCGGCGTTGTCGGTCACCGGCAAACCACTCGACGGCCAGTTCCGGGTCGCGCCGCACACCGACTGGGGGATGCTGACCATCCTTGACCGGCAGCCGGGCTACGGCGGGCTGCAGGTGCAGACCCTCGACGGTGAGTGGGCCGACGCCCCGTACGTGCCGGGCGCCTTCACCGTCAACATCGCCGATCTGCTCGCCCGGTGGACCGGCGACCGGTGGCGGTCCACCCGGCACCGGGTGCTGCCGCCGTCCGAGGCCGACCCGGACGAGGAGCTGATCAGCCTGATCGTCTTCTGCGAATCGGACATGGACCGGGTCGTCACGTCGCTCGCTCCCCCGGTCGGCGGCGGAACCGACTATCCGCCGGTGGTGGCCGGCGACTACTACCGGGAACGGGAGGCCGCCGCCTCGGTCGACTGACGGCGGCCCCTGCGTAGATCAGCGCCGTCGCAGCAGATCCTGAAAGGTCGCGATGGTCGAGGCCGATTTGACCTCAGTCCCGGACAGCTCTCGCTCCAGACTCGCCCATGCCTTCCTGGCGCCCAGCACGCCGGCCACGATGAACGGAATCGCGACGGCCATCAGCCGTCGCTGAGCACGGTAAAGCCGCTCGCATTCCAGTAGTGAACGACGGCTGACGGTCCCAGCCGTCGCTGAGCACGGTAAAGCTGGCGGTATTCCAGTGGTGAGCGACGGCTGGCGGTCCTGGGCCGCGGAAGCTGCGAGACTGGTGGGCATGCGCAGACGCGGGCTTCTTGTGCTGGTCGCCGGGCTGCCGGTCGCCGGCTGCACGGGGCCGGCCGGGGATTCGCCGCCCGCCGCGCCCGCGCCGACGACCGGGAGTCCTGCGCCGTCGACCCGGAGCGGGCGGCTCTGGGGCGCCCGGGCCACCCCGGCGGTGGCGACGGACTACACCTGGCTGGTGGAGGATCCGAAGTTCTCGGGCCTGGGCTTCTCCCTGACGTGGCTGCGCGGGGTCGCGCCGGCCGAGTTCGCCCGCCGGCTGGGCGCGCGGGCCGGGCAGGTCCACCCGTGGGATTCGCTGCCGGAGCCGGGTGAGGACGACGCGTTGCTGGCGATCACCGACACCGGCGACTGGAGTCTGCTGGTCGAGTACAACGGGTTCGTCGCCATCGAGGACGAGCTGATGCAGTCGTTGTCGGCCGGCACCCGGCTGATCTCCAACTACTGCAATGTCGAGAGCGACAGTCGTTTCGTGCTCGTGGAGGACGGGACGATCGTCGCCGACTTCGATCCGACCTACCCGGCGAGGGTGTACGGGTCCGCCCCGGACCGGATCCGTACCGAGATGGCTGGGCTCGGTTTCGACGACACGCCCCGCCGCGACTACACCGAGGCCGCCCTGGTGCTCACCGAGCGGCTCACCGGTGTTCCCCTCACCGAGCAGAACCTGCGCGGATCCGATTACCTGGCGGCGGCCGTTCGTGATCCGTACGGCGGACGATAGGCGGCGACCAGGGCGGCGTACGTCTTGGCGCTGGGTTTCGGGGTTCGGGTGAAGGTTTCGCGGTCCACCTCGTGCAGGCCGTAGTGGAAGGCGTAGCCGAAGATCCACTCGAAGTTGTCGAGCAGGGTCCAGTGCAGGTAGCCGAGCACCGGGACGCCGTCGGCCATCGCCCGGTGCAGGCCTTCGAGGGCCGGGGCCAGGAACGCGTCGCGCAGGGTGTCGTCGGGGGTGGCCATGCCGTGTTCGGTGACCAGCACCGGGCGGCCGGTCATCGCGTGGGCGTAGCGGACGGCCCCGGCGAGCGACAGCGGTTCGATAGCGCTGCCCATCTGGTTGCGCGGGACGCCCGGTGGCGGCGGGACGGCTCCGTCGCCGTTGTAGAGGATGGTTTCGTAGTTCTGGACGCCGACGAAGTCGTCCTCGCGGGCCAGGTCGAGCCAGCGTTCGTACACCTCTGATCGTTTGCGGTCTCGCACCGAGGAGTCGTCTCCGCTGACCAGGTCGTCGACGATCGCCAGGGAGAAGCCGACCGGCAGGTCGGGGCGGTGGGCCTTGATCGCGGCGCGGGCGGCGCGGTGGCCGGCGGTCATGCCGTCGGCGATGGCGTCCATCTCCTCGGGGAGCATGACGTTCGAGACCCGGTAGCGGGGCACGCCGGCGGCGTGGCTGGCGGCTTCGAGGGTGGCGCGTTCCTGGTCGCGGATGAACGGCGGCAGGTCGAGCCAGGTCAGCAGGCGGGCCAGGTTGGGTTCGTTGAGGGTGACGGCGACGGCGATCCGGTCGGCGAAGCGGGCGGCGACCTGGTCGCAGTAGCGGGCGAACAGTGCCGGGGCGTCCGGGTTCAGCCAGCCGCCGAGGGCCGCGAACCAGTGCGGTGAGGTGAAGTGGTTGAACGTGACGACCGGGGCCAGCCCTTGCGCGAGGCAGTGGTCGACGATCGCCTCGTAGTGGTCGAGTTCGGCCTGGTCGAAGACTCCGGGTACGGGTTCGACGCGGGCCCACTCGACGGAGAACCGGTAGGCGTTCAGGCCCATGCCGACGGCGAGGCCGATGTCCTCCTGCCAGCGGGCGTAGCTGTCGCAGGCGCGGCCGGAGGGTTCGGCGAAGACGGTCGGGCTGACGTGTTCGAGGTACCAGGTGTCGCTGCCACTGTTGTCGCCCTCAGTTTGGTGTCCGGCGCCGGAGACGCCCCACAGGAAGGTCATTTGTTCAGCTCCTTGAGGGTGTCTTCGATCCAGTCGGCGGTGAAGGCGGCCACGTGCGGCAGGTGGTCGAGGCCGCAGTGTTCGGTGGCGCCCTCCTCCGGGGTGAACAGGCGCAGGTCCTTCTTCGGGGCGGCGACGGCTAGGTCGTACGACTGATGGGCGTAGTTGACGTTGATCTGCCGGTCGTTGGTGCCGTGGGTGATCAGAAGCGGGCAGGTGATCTGGTCGACGACGCCGTTGAGGTTGATCCGTTCGGACTTCGCGATGAATGTCGGGATGTCGGTTTCGCCCCAGACCCAGAGGACGTGTTCCCAGTAGTGCGGTACCGGGTTCTCGCCTTCGCGTTCGAGGCGTTTGCGCTGTACTTCGCCCCAGTTGTGGTTGGCGCCCCAGGCGACGGCGAGGGCGAGGCGTTTCTCGAAGGCGGCGGCCCGGGGCACGTAGTAGCCGCCGAGCGACCAGCCGACCAGGCCGATCCGGTCGTGGCGGACGTCGTCGCGGGTCTCCAGCCAGTCGACGATGGCGCGGGCCCAGTCCTCGCTCTCGACGCGGGAGGTGAGGCCGCGCAGGCGCAGGGCCTCGCCGGAGCCGGGGCAGTCGACCTGGAGCACGGAGATGCCGCGGGCGGCCATCTCGGCCGGCCAGCCGGAGGTGTACATGTGTTCCTTGGTGGAGTCGAGCCCGTTCCACATGATCATGGTGGGTACGGGTTCGCCGTCGCGGGAGGCGTTGGTGAAGTAGGCCGGCAGGCTCGAACCTTCGAACGGGATCTCCACGCGGGTGGTCGCCGGATCGATCAGCTCGAACGATTTATTCATGAGTTCGAGCAGGTGGCGGTAGGTGGGCAGCCGGTCGGGCGAGGAGTTGCTGAGCATCCGTTCGGCCTGGCACAGGTAGGCGGCGGCGCGCAGATACTTCTGCCCGGCGGTGCGGAAGTGGCCGGCTTTCTCGGCGTCGGCGGCCTGTTCCTCGATCTGGTCGGCGACGCGCCGCCAGGAGGCCATGAACTCACCGGTGCCGACGTCGGAGCCCTGCCGGGCCAGCTCGCGGATGGGTTTGCAGGCCCGGTCGACCTCGTCGATGGTGCCACCGGAGTTGAGGGTGGCGACGACGCCGAGATTCCAGATGTAGTTGCCGGGAAAGTACTCGAACATCAGTGGCCTTCCGTTGCTGGCGCGATGGCGTCGGCGATGCCCTTGTGGGAGACGTGGCCGGTCAGGCCGCCGTCGATCACCAGTTCGGCGCCGGTCATGTAGGAGGAGTCGTCGGAGACGAGGTAGACGATCGCCGGGGCGATGTCGGCGACGGTTCCGGTGCGGCCGAGGGGGATCTCGGCGAGCGCGGCCGTGCGGAACGCCGGTGACGCGGATTCCATCAGCGGGGTCTCGATCAGGCCGGGCATCACGGCGTTGACCCGGATGCCGCGCGGCCCGAGTTCCAGCGACGCGGATCGGGTCAGGCCGCGCAGGGCCCATTTGCTGGCGGTGTACGCGGCGGCGACGTGCCCGGAGAGGGCGGCGACCGAGCACACGTTGACGATCGACGACCCGGGCGGCATCAGGGGCACGAGCGCCTGGATGCCGAGCATCGGCCCGGTCACGTTGATGGCGAACGTGTTGTTCCAGACGTCCAGGTCGACGTGCGGCAGGCGGCCGCGGCTGGCGACGCCGGCGTTGTTGACCAGGGCGTCGACCCGATCGAGGTCGGCGGCGAGCCCGGCCCAGGCGGCGGGGTCGCGGACGTCCAGGTATCGGGCGCCGGGAAGAACGTCGGTGGCGATCACCTCCGCCCCGGCGGCGGTCAGGGCGGCGACCTCGGCCGCTCCCTGACCGCGGGCCGCGCCGGTGACCACGACGACCTTGCCGGAGAGACGGCCCATCAGACCGGCGGGGCGACGAACACGCCGCGGTCGGGGGTGTTGAAGCTGTCCTTCGCGATGATCTCACTCATCGGGTCGGCGGTGCCCCACTGGTCCTGCGTCTGGGGGTCGGCGATGTCGTACAGCGTGGGGTGCCATTGATCGGTTTCGAGGCGCTCCAGCTCGGTGGTGTACTCCATCGTGTTGCCGCTGGGGTCGAGGAAGTAGGTGAAGGTGTTGTTGCCGGCCAGGTGGCGGCCGGGTCCCCAGATCTTCTTGATGCCGGCGCGCATGACCCGGCCGGTGCCGCGCATGTATTCGTCGAGGCCGCGCATCTCGAACGACACGTGGTGCACCGAGGTGTGCGGGCCGCGGGCGATGGCGAGGCTGTGGTGCCAGTCGTTGCACCGCATGAAGTGCATCATCTCGCCCATGTGCTGGCTCCACAGCGTGTCGGACAGCTTGAAGCCCAGGTAGGTCTCGTACCAGTCCTTGGTGATGGTGGGGTCGTTGGAGTTCATCACCGCGTGCGAGATGCGGACCGGGATGGCCTCGCCCTCCTCGATCGCCCGGTGCTGGCGGGACTGCACGTCGGCGGAGATCTCGATGGTGCGGCCGTCGACGTCGAAGAACCGGAAGCCGTAGCCGCCGCCGGCGGTCTGCAGCTTGCCGGGCTGGTTGACCAGCTGGACGCCCTGGGTGCCGAGTTTCGCGGCGAGCGCGTCGACGGCGGCCTCGTCGGTGGCGCCGAAAGAGATCAGGTCGAGGCGCTTCTCGTCAGCCTTGCGCAGCCGGATGACGTACTGCTCGGGTGAGCCCTCGGCGGCCAGGTAGGACAGGTCGCCGTCGGTGCCGACCTCGGTCAGGCCCCACGTGTCGCGGTAGAAGGTGCGCTGGGTGGCGTAGTCGGGCACGGCCAGGTCGACGTGCCGCAGGTGGGTGATGCCGAATTCGTTGAGGTGGGACATGACGAACCTTTCAGCCGAGTGCTGATCAACCGAGTACTGAGCCGCCGCCGTCGACGACGAGGTGGGCGCCGCTGACCCAGGCCGACTCGTCGGAGGCCAGGAAGACGGCGGCGTTGACGACGTCGTCGGGGCGGCCGTGCCGGCCCAGCGGGATGCGGTCGAGGACGACCTTGCGCAGGGATTCGGGCGGGTCGGCGAGCATGGGGGCGGTGTTGGGGGTTTCGATCAGGCCGGGGCTGATCACGTTGGCGCGGATGCCGTGCGGGCCGCCTTCGACAACCAGTTGCAGCGTGAGGGCGATGACGCCGCCCTTGGCGGCGCTGTGCGCGTTCTGGGCCATGAACTCGACGCCGCGGATGGCGGCGATCGAGCCGACGTTGACGATCGACCCACCGCCGTGCTGTTTCAGGTGCGGCCAGGCCGCCCGGACGGTGTAGTAGACGAGGTTGAGCTCGTTGCGCATGGTGAAGTCCCAGTCGGCGGTGCTCAGTTCGTCGAGCGCGCCGAACCGCTGGGTGGAGGCGTTGTTGTAGAGGATGTCGATGCCGTCGTGCACGGCCACCGCCTCGTCGACCCATGCCTGGGCCTGGGCCGGGTCGCCGAGGTCGACGCCACCCATCACGGTGATGCCGGGGACCGCTTTCGCCGTGCGTTTGGCGCCGACGGTGTCGAGGTCGCAGCCCACGACCCGGGCGCCCTCGGCCGCGAAACGGGCCGCCGCGGCGGCGCCGATGCCGCCGCCGACACCGGTGATCAGGGCGATCTTGCCGGCGAGTCTCATGCGTTCACCTGCCGGTCCAGCAGTTCGATCAGGTTTCCCTCCGGGTCGGCCACATACGCCATCCGGACGCCGGGCTCCGGCGAGGGGCGCGGCGACATCCGGTCGGTCGCTCCGGCTTCGATCAATCTCTGGTACGCGGAATCGACATCCGTGACGTCCAGGGCGATGTGCCCGAACCCGCGGGTGAGGGCGGCCTCGATCGGGTTCGCCGGGGACGGGCGGCCGGTGCTGCCGGCCCGTTCGAGCAACTCGATGCGGTAGCCGTCGCCCCGCAGCATGACGCCTCGGAAGTGGTGCTCGGCGAGCTCGAAGGAGAATTCGCTGGTCAGGCCGAGGGCGCCTTGATACCACTCACTCATTTTGTCGATGTCGCCGACGGTGAGCCCGACGTGATCGAGTCTCATGCTGAGCCCTCCTCGGCATGCGCTCCCGGCCCTTGCTTCGCTGCGGTGCAGTCGCTCATGCCAGCACCACCGTGCGGAGGTTGGTGAACTCGCGGACCCCTTCGGCGGACAGTTCGCGGCCGTAGCCGGACCGGCCCACTCCCCCGAACGGCAGCCGTGGGTCGGAGGCGACCGGCGCGTTGACGAACAGCGCCCCGGACCGGATCCGCCGCCCGACCGCGAGGGCGTGCTCGGGGATCCCCCACACCGAGCAGCCGAGCCCGAAGTCGGTGTCGTTGGCCAGCTCGACCGCATGCTCGTCGTCGCGGGCCCGGATCACCGCCGCGACCGGCCCGAACGTCTCCTCGGCGAAGACCGCCATGCCCGGGGTGACCTGGTCGAGGACGGCCGGTTCCAGGAAGAACCCGGGCCCGCCGACCGTCGTCCCGCCGGTGAGCAGCCGAGCCCCGGCGGTCACGCTCTGCTCGATCTGCCGGACGGCGGCATCCCGGAGATCGGCGCGGGCCAGCGGGCCGATCTCCAGGGAACGGATCTCGGTGAGCAGCAGGGCGACGAACTCGTCGGCGACCGCGTCGACCACGATGAACCGTTTGGCCGACACGCAGCTCTGCCCGGCGTTGCCGAACCGGGAGCGGGCCGCAGCGGCGGCGGCCGTCTGCACGTCGGCGTCGCCGAGCACGACGAACGGGTCGGAGCCGCCGAGTTCCAGCACGGTCTTCTTCAGCGCGGCCCCGGCGGCCTGCGCGATGGCCGAGCCGGCCCGTTCGCTGCCGGTCAGGGTGACCGCGGCGATGCGTGGGTCGGCGACGATCCGCGCCGACACCTGCGGCACCCGCTCGGCCTCGACGACCAGCGACCGGAACAGCCCGGGCGGCGCGCCGGCGTCGGTGAACAGCGCCTCGATCGCCAGCGCGCAGCCGGTGACGTCGGGGCTGTGCTTGAGCAGGGCGGCGTTGCCGGCGGACAGGGCCGCGCAGGCGAACCGCAGGACCTGCCAGAACGGGAAGTTCCACGGCATCACCGCGAAGATCACGCCCAGTGGCTCGTAGGAGATCCACGACCGGGTCGCGCCCGACGCGATCTCCCGGTCGGCGAGCCAGCCGGGTGCCAGGTCGGCGACGACCCGGCAGTTCCAGGCGCACTTGTCGATCTCGGCGAGGGATTCGGCGAGCGGTTTGCCCATCTCGGCGGTGATCAGGGCGGCGTACTCGTCGCGGCGGTCGGACAGCAGCTTGCCGACCGCGCGCAGCAGGGCCAGCCGCTCGTCCAGGCCGGTGACGGCCCACCGCTGGGCCGCGGCGGCGGTCGCCGCCAGCGCGGCGTCCACCGCGGCGTCGTCGTGGGACTCGTATCGGTGCAGTTCGGCGCCGGTCGCCGGGTTGCGGGTGGAGATCATGGTCAGACCCCCTGTGGTACGCGACGACGGGCCGGCACGACCGGCGGCACCTGTTCGGTGCTCTCAACGATGCGGTTGCGGACCGTGCCGAGGCGTTCGATGGTCATCTCGACCACGTCACCGACCTGCAGTGGCGGCGGGGTGAGGGTGCCGGTGCGGCCCCACGCCTCGGCCAGGGCGCCCGACGCGCAGGTGCCGGAGGCGAGCACCTCACCGGCCTTCACCCAGGAGGCCCGGGAGGCGTAGGAGACCAGGTGCTCGAACGACCAGCCCATGTGGCTGCTGCGGTCGGCGCCGGTCTCGACGCCGTTGACGCGTACCGTCATGGCCAGGTCGAGGAATCCGTCGGCGTCGCGGCAGTCGTCGAGTTCGTCGGCGGTGACCACCCACGGGCCGATCGTGGTCGCGAAGTCCTTGCCCTTGGACGGGCCGAGGCCGAGTTTCATCTCCCGGCCCTGCACGTCACGGGCCGACCAGTCGTTCATCACGCAGTAGCCGCCGATCGCCGCACGGGCCTGTTCGGGGCTCACGTTGCGCACGTCGCGGCAGATGATCGCGGCGATCTCCAGCTCGTAGTCGAGGCGCTCGGTGTCCGGTGGCATGGCCACGTCGTCGTGCGCGCCGGTGACCGCGTGCGGGGCCATGAACAGGAAGGACGGGGCGGCGTACCACTCGGGTGGCACCGACGCGTGGCCCTGCATGCCTTTGCCGACGCCTTCGACGTGGGCTTCGAAGGTGAGGAAGTCACGCATCGCCACCGGGTAGACCGGCGGGAGCAGGACGACCTGGTCGGGGCGCAGTCCGTCGCCCTGTGCGGCGGCGTCGGCGGCGGCCTCCCGGTCGGCCGGGTCGGCGGCGAGCAGGCCGACCAGGTCGGTGCCGTCCGGGAACGGGTGCAGCCACCACTCGTTGCGCTCGCCGACGACCAGTCCGGTCCGGCGGGCGGCTGACTCACTCGCCGGCACGTCCGCCGGCCGGAAGCTGGCCAGTCTCATCTGATCAGCCGATCGTCTCGTAGAAGGCGCGCTCACGCTTGGCGAGCACCGGGATGGCCTGGCCGAAGCCGTACTTCTCGAAGTGCTCGGACGTGCCGTGCGCCTTGTAGGCGTCCTCGTCGTCGTAGATCTCGAACAGGTGGAAGGTGCTGGGCTCGGCCGGGTCCTGGTAGGCCTGGTAGAAGCGGTTGCCCGGTTCGGCTCGCGAGATCGGGGTCAGCTTCTCGATCGCGTCGAGCACCACGCTCTCCTGGCCGGGCTCGGCGACCCAGGTAGCGCTGACGACGTAGGCCATGGGTTTTCCTCCTCGTTGGGTTCTGCCGCCACGCTAGGCGCGGGCCTGTGGTGGGCGGAAAGCTCTGACAGCGATGCCTGCCATCACCGCGATGAGGGTTCCGATCCACATGTGGCGCGTGTTGTCTGTGAGCCAGACCACGGTTAACAAGAACGTCACATAGCCCAGGAGGCGCCGTGAATCGCATAACTTTCGCCGCTCTGACCGCCGGATCCCTTTTCCTCGCCGCTTGCAGCTCCGGCGGAACCCAGCCGGCCACGGGTGCCGCAGCGGGCGCCGACAACGCCAAGACCATCGTGTTCTCGCCGCTGGCTCTGAAGATCCCGGCGATGAAGGGCCTGTCCGAAGGCGTCAAGGGCTACGGCTCCAGCAAGGGCTACACCGTGCTGGTGCAGGACCCGAACCTCGACCCGCAGAAGCAGCTCACCGACCTCAAGACGGTCATCGAGTCCGGCAAGGCCGGCGGGGCGTGGGTGATCGCGGTGCAGCCGGCTGCCCTGTCCGACCTGGTCAAGACGGCCCAGGAGAAGAAGGTGCCGCTGGTGCTCAACGGTGTGCCGGAGGATTACGGACTGAGCGGTCTGCAAGCCGGCCTCACCTTCGCCAAGATCGACTACACGGCGCAGGGCAAAGCCATCGGCGAAACGCTCGGCAAGTGCATCAACGAGAAACTCGGCGGCACCGCCAAGGTCATCCTGACCGTGTCGGCCGCGGGCACCGCCGGCAAAGAGGACGTCGAGAAAGCGCAGCTGGAGGCGCTGAAGGCGGCCGCTCCGGGCGCGGAGATCGTCACCGAGGTGCAGGTCGGCGACCGGGCCAAGGCGCAGACCGACATCGGCAACGCCCTGCAGGGCAACCCGGGCGCCAACGCGGTGATCGGCAACAACGACGAGGGCGCCCTCGGTGCGGTCGGCGCGTTCGCCGCGGCCGGCAAGGAACTGCCCTGCATCACCGAGACCGGCGGCAACGACGAGGTCCTGCAGGCGGTCAAGGACGGGAAGATCTACGCATCGGTGGCGCTCCAGTTCGACGCCGACATGGTCCAGTCGTTCGACAGCCTCACCGCGATGATGGCCAACCCGACGGCCCAGGGCCAGCAGCTCGCGACGCCGCAGAAGGTGATCACGGCAGCGGGTGGGCAGTGACGGTGACCGCACCCGCGGCGGAGACGACCGTTCCGACCGGCCACGACGTTCCGCGTGCCGTCTCCGCCCTGCTGTTCGTCCGCGACCGTGGCATCTTCGTGCTCTGGGGCCTGATCATCCTGGCCTTCTCGTTCTGGTGCGCCCCCTACTTCGCGACCCTGGACAACGCGCTGCTGATCGCCAACGCGGCCGCGCTCACCGCGATCTTCGCCGCCGGTGTCGGCTTCGGCGTGATGACCGGTGTGCTGGATCTGTCGCTGCCGGGCACCGCGGCGTTCGCGTCCTGCCTCACCGGCTGGCTGATCACCAACGGTCAGCCGGTGTGGGCCGGGCTGCTCGCCGGGCTGGCCAGCGGGGTGCTGGTCGGCCTGGCCAACGGGCTGATCGTGCTGCGCGGCTTCAACCCGATCATCGTCACCATCGGCACGCTGTCGGCGCTGTCCGGGCTGGCCGCGGTGATCGCCGGCGGCTACACCTTCCCCGGGCTGACCGGGCTGACGTTCATGGGCACCGACAGGTACCTCGGGGTGCCGGCGCCGGTGTACATCGTCGCCCTGTTGTTCCTGGTCGGGACGGTGTTCCTGACCCGTACCCGGGACGGGATCCGGCTGATGGCGGTCGGTGGCAACGCCGAGGCGGTGCGCCGGTCCGGCATCCACGCCGACCGGTACAAGGTCCTCGGGTTCGTGATCTCCGGGCTGTGCGCCGCCCTCGGCGGGCTGGTCACCGCGGCGATCACCACCGAGGCCACCCCGGAGGCCAGCCCCAGCATCATCTTCAACGCCCTCACCGCGGTCGCGCTGGCCGGGGTGGCGCTGACCGGCGGGCGCGGCAGCCTGCCCCGGGTGCTGGTCGGCGCGCTGATCCTGGCCACCATCGCCAACGGCCTGACCATCCGCGGGGTGCAGCCATACTGGGCGACCGTCACCACCGGCGTGCTGCTGCTCGCGTCGCTGCTGCTGGAGCGGATCGTGCAGACCGGTGTCTCGAACCGGCTGATGAGCAGCGCCAACCTGTCGGTCCACAAGAAGCAGGTCTGACCCATGACGACTCCCGCTCTGCGACTCACCGGCATCGACATGCACTACGGCTACGTGCGGGCGCTGTCCGGCATCGACTTCCACGTCCAGCCTGGCGAGGTGGTCGGCCTGCTCGGCGACAACGGCGCCGGCAAATCCACCCTGCTCAAGGTGATGTCCGGCGCCCACCGCCCGAGCGGCGGCACGATCGCGGTCAACGGCCGCGAGGTGTCCTTCCACTCCCCCAGCGACTCGGCGGCCGCCGGCATCCAGATGGTCTACCAGGACCTCGCCCTGGTCGACCCGCAGGACATCTCCACCAACCTCAACATCGGCCGGGAGATCCTGCGCCGCGGCCCGCTCGGCTGGCTCGGTTTCGTCGATCGCAAAGCCATGCGTAAACGCTCCGAGACCGAACTCGACCGCCTCGGCGTGCGCACCGCGCCGATGACCCGCCCGGTGGAGATGCTCTCCGGCGGCCAGCGCCAGGTGGTCGCCCTGGCCCGCGGCGCGATCCGGGTCTCCGGTGAAGCCGGCGGTGTGCTGCTGCTCGACGAACCCACCGCCGCCCTCGGCTACGAGCAGACCAAGCAGGTCGAGGCGCTGATCCGGCGGATGGCCGGGCAGGGCATCGCGATCGTCCTGGTCACCCACAACCTTCCGCTCTGCAACGAGGTCGCCGATCGGATCGTGGTGCTCAACCGGGGCAGCAAGGTCGCCGACATCGCCGTCGCCGACACCGACCCGGACGCCGTCGTCGGCTGGATCACCGGCGCCCGCCCCTCCCAATTCGTGTGAAAGGCAGTCCTCATGGCTGACTCCCCGAGCCGCCGGGTCCTCGTCGTCGGCGGCGGCATCACCGGCAGCACCCTCGCCCTCGCGCTCGCCCAGCGCGGCGTCCACGTCATCCTGGTCGAGCTGCGCCGCGAACTCGGCGGCGTCGGCCACGGCATCACCCTGCAGGGCAACGCGCTCAAGGCCTTCCACTCCGTCGGCATCCTCGACGAACTCGCCGAACACGGCTGCGCCTTCGACCGGCTGCGGATGTTCCGGGCCGACGGCGTACAGATCATGGAGATGCCGGCGCCGCCGATGGGCGGGCCCGGCCTGCCGCCGACGATGGGCGCGCTGCGGGCCCGGCTCGCCGACATCCTGGCCCGCCGGGTCGCCGGCGCCGGGGTGGACGTACGCACCGGCACCACCGTCACGGCGATCGACGACCGGGGCCACGAGGTCGTCGCGACCCTGTCCGACGGCACCACCGAAACCGTGGACCTGCTGGTCGGCGCGGACGGCATCCGGTCCAGCGTCCGATCCATGATCGGCATCGACACGTCGCCGCGTTCGGTCGGCATGGGCATCTGGCGGGTCGTCGCGCAACGGCCGAAGGAGATGGACTGCTCCGGCCTCTACTACGGCGGCCCGAAGTACAAGGCCGGCTACACGCCGATCTCCGACGACCTCTGCTACGCGTTCCTGCTGGAGGGCAACCTCGACCGCTCGTTCGTCGGCGAACACCCCAACGGCAAGATCCTGAAAGAGCGCGGGCAGGGGTACGGCGGGGTGTGGGGCCAGGTCCGCGACAGCCTCGCCGACGACGCGGTCGTCAACTACCAGTACATCGAGGCGATCCTGGTCGACGAGCCGTGGTTCCGCGGCCGGACGATCGTGATCGGCGACGCGGCGCACGCCTGCCCGCCGCTGATCGCCCAGGGCGCCGCCATGTGCGCCGAGGACGCGGTGGTCCTGGCCGACATGCTGACCGGCGGCGACGGAATCGACGAGGTGCTGCCGGCGTTCATGGCCCGGCGGCTGCCGCGAGTGAAGATGGTGCTGGACAACAGCCTGCTGATGGCCGAGTGGGAGATCCACCCGGACACCCCCGGCGCCGACCCGGGCCGGTTGATGGGCCAGACCCTCGGCGCGCTGTGCGAGCCGGCGTGAACCTGATCGAACGCGGCACGCCCGGCTTCGAGCAGGCCTGCTCCGACCGGATCTTCAACCGGCGGCTTCCCGACCGGTCACCCGCCGCGGTGCTGCGGGCGACCAGCGAGAAGGACGTCATCGATGGGGTACGGCTGGCCCGCGACCGTGGCTGGCAGGTCGCGGTCCGGTCCGGCGGGCACAGCTGGGCGCAATGGTCGGTGCGCGACGACGCCCTCGTCATCGACCTCGGCGGTCTCCGCGAGCTGGGCTACGACGAGACGACCGGGATCGCGACCGCGTCACCGGCGATCCAGGGCGGCACCGAGCTGGCGCCGTTCCTGGCCGGGCACGGGCGGTTCTTCGTGGGCGGGCACTGCCCGACCGTGGGGATCGGCGGGTTCCTGCTGCAGGGCGGGCAGGGCTGGAACGCCCGCGGCTGGGGCTGGGCCGCCGAATACGTCGAGGCGATCGACGTGGTCACCGCCGACGGCGAGCTGGTCCGGGCGGACGCCACCGTCAACAGCGACCTGTACTGGGCGGCCCGCGGCTCCGGCCCCGGCTTTCCCGGGGTGGTGACCCGCTTCCACCTGCGGACGTTGCCCGCCCCCGGGTATGTGGCGCAGACCGTGCAGGCGTACCGGCTCGACGACTTCGACGAAGTGATGACGTGGCTGCAAGGCATGCACGGCACGGTCGACAGCAACGTGGAGATCGTGGCGCTGACCAAGACGGACGTGGAGCTCTCGCCGTACCCCATCCTGCTGGTGACTGCGGTCGCGCTCGTCGCGGACGCACCGCAAGCCGACGCCGCGCTCGCGCCGTTGCGGGCCAATCCCGCCCTCGGGCGGGCCCTGTTCGTGGTGGACGCGGTCCCGACGACGCTCGACGAACAGCGGGCCCGGCAGCTGGCCGACAACCCGGAGGGACATCGGTGGGCCGTCGACAACGCCTGGCTCACCGGCCCGGCGGGGGACGTGGTGCCGGCGATGCGGCGGGCGTTCACGACGCTGCCGAACGAGAAGGCGTTCACGATCTGGTTCAGCATGGCGCCGTTGCGGGAGCTGCCGGACATGGCGTTCTCCGTGCAGTCGGAGATCTACCTGGCCAGCTACGTGCTGTGGCAGGACCCGGCCGACGACGAACGCCACCAGCGGTGGCTGGCCGCCGCGATGACGGACCTGGAACCGGTGACCGCCGGCCAGTACCTCGGTGACAGCGACCTGAGCCGCCGCCAGGTCCGCTTCATGTCCGACGACGCCTGGCAGCGCTACCGCAAGATCGTCACCGAGCGTGATCCGGACGGCGTATTCTGCGGCTACCTGGGCGGCGCCCTGAACCGCAACCACTGGGCGGGCTGACCGCCCGCCCGGTGGCCTTCAGGGGCGGTAGACGTCGGTGGTGAGCCGGCAGGCGTCCGGTGCGGCGGTGACGTCGGCGAACTGCTGCCAGCCGTCACCGATGTCCCGGCCGGAGATCGCCCACGCGCTGTCCCACTCGCGGTGCCGGTACTGCCGCAGGTCACCGTTGCCGGGCAGACCGAACAGGGTGTTCCCGCCGGCCGAGAACACTCCGCCGGAGAACTGCTGCCAGCCGGCGCCCGCCCAGACGCCCTTGGCGACCCAGGTCCGGGCGGCGGGGTCGAAGTGGTACCGGTACAGACGGCCGTCGGCGGCGGCCCGCGCGTAGAGCACACCGGTGTCGGCGGCGATCACCTTGTCGTATTTCTCCCACCCGGTGTCGATGGTCTGCTCGATCGACCAGGTCCAGGTCTGCTCGTCCAGCCGTGACCAGATGAGATTCCCGGCGCTGTCGATACGGTAGAAGTCACCCTGCCGGTCGACGGTGATCCGGTCGTTCCAGCCCGGCTGCGCATACTGACCGAACCACGAGCCGAGCGACCCCACGGGGTACGTCCAGCGCTGCGCCAAACCGCCCCAGACGTACTGGTACAGCCCGTCGGACTTGATCCCGTAGACCCGGCCGCCCGGCCCGCCGAGCACCTTGCCGAACTGATTCCAGCCGGCGCCGATCGCGTTCCGGTCGTTGACGTACTCCCAGGTGGTGCTGGTGGTGGACGGCTGGTGCAGGCCGTACAGGTACATCCTGCCGTCGGGGGCGACGGCGTAGATCGTGGCGCTCGTGGCGCAGTCGGTGGACCGTGCGGCCGAGGTCAGCCCGAGGCCGCTGGGCACCGGGCGCTCCTCGGTCTGGGTGCCGCCGACCGCCGACACCCCGGTGGTCCCGGGCAGGCGGGCGACCATTCTGGTCGAACCGCCGCCGTCGAGGCTGATCGCATCGTCCGCGCCGAGCCCCTTGAGCGCCTGTGCCGCCTGCGCGAACGTCATGCCGGTGCGGTCGTCGCCGTTCGCGGCCAGGATCCAGATGCGGGTGCCGTCGGCGGAGAAGCCGATCGCCGTACGCGGCCGGGTCGTGGTGTTGGTGAAGGTCTTCACCACGCCGTTCTCCAGCAGGATCCAGTCGGGGTGGGCGCCGATGGCGACCGTGGCGGCGGCCGGCTGGCCGGACCCGTCGACGGGCCGGTAGTCGACGGTGACCGGGGTGCCGGCGGTGAGCGCCGCGAGCCGGTCGACCCCGGTGCCGGTGCCGACGAGCACGACCGAGCCGGGCGCCACCGGCCCGCCGATCGTGTCGTTGACCTCGGTCACCCGGCCCTGGCTGATGACGACCTCGCGGACCCGCGAGGCGCTGCCGGTGGTGATCGTCCGGTCGGCGCTGCCCCACAGCTCGGAGTAGACGCCGACGCCGTTGGCGATCAGCCGCGGCGAGTTGAGCTGGTCGGCGGTGAAGGCCGCGCCGCCGTCAGGTGTGACCGTCGCCTCCAGGTACAGCTGGGTGTAGCCGGCCAGGGTGCCCGTCGCGGCGGGAGTGAACGCTGCCACCCCGTTGTAGCCGGCGGTGGCGGCCCGCGCGCTGCGCAGCGTCCCGTCGCTGATGGCGGTGCCGTTCGGCGCGTTGGTTCCGGCGGCATCCGGGTCCCAGAAGTCACCGTTGACCGCGGCCACCGCGCCGGCGTCGCCCGCCATGGTGGCGACGGTCGCGGTGCTGCGGCTGACGGTCGCCCCGGACAGATACTTCACCCCGAGCGTGGGCGTGGTCAGGTCCGCCTCGAAGACCTGAACCGGCAGCGATGATCCGGTGCCGGTCACGGTGCTCAGGGTCAGCCCGGGAGCGATGGTCCGGGTGCCGGTCACCGCGACCGCCGCCGACGCCGGCCGGGCCGGGACCGCGACCCACGCGGTCGTCGCGGTCAGGCCGGTGAGCAGCAGACAGCCGCATTTTCGGGCAGCATGAAACAGTCCCAAGAGATCCCCCCATGATCAATACCTCTAGGACCGATCACCCTACTCGACGATCATCAGGGCATTGATCTACGCCGGTGGTGTCCGCCGGGGCCGGGCCGGTTCGCCCAGTTCGCCGGAGAGCTGGTCGAGCTGGGTGAACAGCCAGCGGTGGGCCGGATCGGAGAGGCGGTCGGCGGCGAACCAGTAGCCCTCGGCCAGGACCACCTCGCCGAACGGCGGCTCCACCACGGTGATCGGGCCGCCGTCGGCCAGGTGCATGCGGGCCAGCCGCTCCGGCACGACGGCGACCATCTCGGTGCCCTCGATGACGAACGCCAGCGGCAGGAAACCGGACACCTGAAGCGCGATGCGCCGGTCCACGCCGACCTCGCCGAAGACCCGGTCGACCGGGGTGAGGATGCCGGGCCCGAACGCGGCCACCGCGTGCGGCAGCACCGCCAGGTCGTCGAGCGTCAGCCGGCCGCCGGCCAGCCGCGAGTTGCGGCGGTCGGCGATCACCACCATCCGGTCCCGCCACAGCGGCCGTGACTCGCCGGGGAACCCGAACCCCAGCGGGGCGATCAGGGCGTCGTGCTCGAACAGGATCCGCTCCGAGGTCCGCGCGTTCGGGCCCAGATGCTCGATCACCAGCCGTACGCCCGGGGCGGTCGCGCTGAGCAGCCGGACCAGCGGCTCGTGCAGCACCGCGATCGCGTAGTCGCTCATGCCCAGCCGGAACGACCGTTCGCTGGTGGACGCGTCGAACCGGCCTTCGACGTCCAGGGCGCGGGCCATCAGCCGTACCGCATGCTGCACTTCCGGAAGCAGGTCGCGGGCGAACGGGGTCAGCTCGTAGTCGCGGCCGGCCCGGACCAGCAGCTCGTCGTCGAACCGGCGGCGCAGTTTGGCCAGCGCGGCGCTCATCGCGGGCTGGCCCACATCAAGGCGGGCGCCGGCCCGGGTCACGTTGCCCTCCTCCAGCAGGACACGCAGAAAGAGCAGCAGATTCAGGTCGGTACCGCCCAGAGTCATCGTTCGGCCTCCTCGTGCCCGAGACTAGAGGGGTGAAGGAACGGCTGCGGGAAGTCGACGCCAACCTGTTGCTCTCCCTGCACGCGCTGCTGGAGGAACGCAACCTGACCCACGCTGGCGACCGGATGACGATGAGCCAGTCGGCGATGAGCGGCGCCCTCGGGCGGCTGCGCAAACATTTCGACGACGAGCTTCTGGTACGGGAGGGGCGCGGCTTCGTACTGAGCCCGCTCGCCGGACGGTTGCGGCCGGTCGTCGCCGAGGCCGTGGAAGCCGCCGAGGCGCTGCTCGGGGCGCAGCGGGAGTTCGATGCGGCGGCCAGCACCCACCGGTTCGGGGTGAGCATGTCGGAGTATGCGATGACCGTGCTCGCCGAGCCGCTGACCCGGCTGGTCGCACAGCGGGCGCCGGGGTGTTCGCTGGCCCTGGATCCACTCGAGGTGGCACGCGAGCAGTTCGAGTCACAGCTGATGCGGCGCGACCTGATCGTCGGGCCGCTCGGCTACGACTTCCCGGGACGCACCCAGCCGGTCTTCACCGACCACCTCGTGTGCGTGGTCGCCCGTGACCATCCGCGCCTGGTCGACGGGGAACTCGGGCTGGCGGATCTGCGGGCCATGCCGCATGCGGTCGCCCAGTTCAATGCGGCCGGGAGCCGGCGGCGGCCGCTGGAGGTGACCCTGGAACAGCACGGGCTCGCCGACCGGACCGTGCTGGTGCAGGTCACCAGCCTGCTGACGTTGCCGTTCGCGGTCGGCGGGACGCAGATGTGCGCTTTCGTGCCGTCCCGGCTGGCCCGGCGCTGCCTCGACATCCTCGACCTGGTGGTCGCCCGCACGCCGTTGCCGACCGTGCACATCACCGAGGCCGCCCATTGGCATCCGCGCCGCGAGAACGACCCGGCCGTGGTCTGGCTGCGCCGCCTGCTGTACGACGTGGCCGTCGCCGTCGAGGACAACACGTGAGGTGAGCTCCGGAGATAATCGGCGGGTGCCCTCGTACGTGACCACCCCTCGCAGTCTCAGCGACCTCAGTGCCCTTGAATACCGGTTCGCGACCGCCCGGGGTGAGGCGTCAACCCGCGACGATCTGCTGGTGGTGACCTTCACCGGCACGTACGGCATGGGCAGCGCCGGCAACAGCGACGCCGTGTTCATGCGGGCGGTGCTCGCGCTCGCGCTACGGGCGTTCGCGCCGGTCGGCGTCGTGCTGGACCTGCGGGAACTCGACTACCGTTGGGGCGACATGATGGGCGCGGTGCTCAACGACGCCACCATCCGCGACGTCACACCCGCAGTCGTGATCTCAGAAGCCTGCCGCAAAGCCATGACCAGCCTCATCACCGACGAGCTCGGCGAAGAGCCGGTCGAATGGCTGTTCGACAGTCCCGAAGACGCGTTCTTCGCCGTCGACAACAGGGTGCAGCGTGCGCGGGCCGAGGTCCGGCAACAAATCCGGGCAGCGCAGCGTCGTGCGGATCAGCCGTGACGATTCCGCCGGTCGCCTGGCTTGGATCAACGCTGCGGCCAGGTCGGAACAGAATGGACCTTCTGTTTGACGTAGGCAGTACCCGTTCCGCAACGTCCCGGACGGGCCGATCGGCGCGACACCCTGGCCCGTCCGCGCGAACGACACGAGGCAGCCGGTCGTCACACGTAGCGGAACCCCGTAGACGACGTCGCGTTCCGGGGATTCGCCGTCGTATTCGGCACGCCGGACTTCGGCGCCGGGGTAGCCCAGGTCTCGCAGTGCCTTGCGGACAACCACGCCCGTGTCCGCGCCGGATTGCTCACCAGAGCAGGAAGCGGGATCCGGGCAGATCGCGGCCTGCACCGCCGCGTTGATCTTCCGGGCTTCCGCCTCCGCGGCCGCTGACGTCGGCGACGGTCGCCGATCCGGGTCGCGGGCGGTCAGGAATCCGCAGTCCTGTGCATCCTCTTTCAGGGTCGCGGCCTGAAGAGCGTGGATGTCGACGGGTCCGCCACTGACGAAGGAGCCGCGGAGGGTGCCCGGAGTACAGCTCACCGGACGGTTCGGGAACTCGGCGACAGGCGCCGCCTCCGGCATCGGATGCCCAAGCACCGCGGTCACCAGAGCACCGGAGATCACCGCGAGAGCCACGACGCTGGGGAGGCCGACCCTGCGCGACGTGCGAGGATCTTCGCCGAAGACGGACACGCTGGCAAAGTAGCCACTCCAGGGTGCGGCAACGGTTGCCGTCCGGGAGCGGCACAGACCGCACGCGTGCCGCTCCATCGGCCTCGCCCCGTTTCTGCTGGTCAGCGGTCGTAGGAGTGCGGGCCGCCGAGCCAGATGCTCAGGTACTCGGACTGGACGATGCCGGTCAGCAGGTCGGCCAGCGTGGCGGCGAAGCCGGTCTCGTACTGCTCCCAGAGCGGCCCCCGCTCCTTGAACACCACAGGCCACCGGTCGGGTGCCGTGCCGGGTTTGATGTGCCAGAAGAGAAAGTCGCCGTTTCCGGTGTGCCCCCACGAGATCAGGTCGTCGCCGGGCTCGAACCAAGCCGGAATGTCCTCCCGGCCTGGGGCCCAATGCGACGCGTCGCCCAGGCGCCATTCCCGGCGCCAGTTTCCCCGCCCGAAGAACTCCGGGCCGGCACATTCGTGAGCATACGAGTTGTGCCGGAGGAGATCCGCCCAGTCCTGGGCCGCGCCGGGAGCACACACATACAGATGGTCATCGACCGAACCGTTGCCGTAGGCGTCGATGAAAGCCCGATAGTCGCCGGGCAGTGTCACACCGAGTTCCGCCTCCACGACCGGCCAGTCGATGCTCTTTCCGCCGGAATCGGCCAGAGGTGGCAGTTCCAGAATCTCGGCCAGGTGGGCGGCCGCCTCGGTCGGCGTCCGCTGGGTGTCCACGCGGTCGGGAACACTGCGCTCACCGGACACGATGTCGCCTGACCGGAGCAGGTCGCCGCCGATGCCGGACACCACCGCATACGACTCGGCGAGCTCGGCGACGACCAGGTCCACGGCGCGCCGCTTCCGGCCGGACTCGTTGCAGGCGAGACGAAAGCGCTCGCCCGGCTGGGCCCAGTGCCGTGGGTGGTAACCCGCCTCGCCCTCGAGGCGCCACCCGCCGGCGGCGGCCTCGACGGACTCAACGGCGAACTCAAACCGCTCGACACGCATAAGGACAGGTCAACCTTTCGCTTCGCGGACATCGGTTCCGTCTTCGGCATACGCCTTGAAATCCTGCATGTGCTGTTGTGACTGCTTGCGGAAGCTACCCGGCATCAGCAGACCCACCAGCCGCATCATCAGGCCGCTGAACCGGTATTCGTTCTCGCTGACCCAGAGAGTCGCCTCCGGGCCGGCCTCGGTCAGCCGCTCACGTGCGGCATTCCACATGCCCTTGGCGACGATCTCGCGCTCGAAGCGGACGACCATGTCACTCGGGATCCGGTGCAGGTCGGCCGGCTCCCGGCGGGTGATGGTCTCGGTGCACTCGAACTGCTGCCCGCCCGAGTTGAACACGACGCGTGACTCGGTGCCGACCTGGCCGTGCACCCCTGTCAGCGGCTCGTGCAGCACCAGGCCGCGTAGCCAGCCCGGCATCTGTGCCGGGTCGGCGAGCATCTGAGCCACCTGCTCCAGGGGCCGGGCGATCTCGATGGAGACGGTGTATTTCATGGCGAGACGCTCCCCGCTGCCAGCCACTGCGCGTGCTCGCGCATGCGGACCACGTCGTCCGGGAACCAGCTCTCCCACACGTCGTCGAGGCTCATCCAGGCGGCGGGCTGGCCGGGCTCGGGTGTGAGCGGAGCGGCGGAATCGACGATCGCGGCGTAGGACAGGCTCAGCGTCGGCGGCTTGGCCGGATGGAACGAGCGGACGCACGCCCCGGCCGGCTGAGCGAGAAGCTCGGCATCCACTCCGGTCTCCTCGCGGAACTCACGACGCGCCGCAGCGCGGGGCGACTCCCCCGCCTCGACCTTTCCGCCCGGTGGGACCCAGCCCCGCCAGGGATTACGCACCAGAAGGATTCGGGACAGGTCGCGGTCGAACGCCCAGACCTCGGCGCCCAGCGGATCCGCCGGGCTCGCGCCGACACCGGCCACCCAGCCTGCGACGTCGTCGAACTCGACCCGGGCGACAGCGACGTCACCCAGAGCGGCCGCCAGCGACCGCCGCTGCAACTCCTCGCGACTCATGGCAGCAACCTAGCGGCAGGGTCCGACATTCCGGTGCCGCAACCGGTCGATCCGGCCCACCGGCGCCGCCTACCCTGAGACGGTGGCCCGCTATGTGATCGATGCTGCGACCCTGCTGCACGTCGTCGACAACGCGCTCGCGGTAGATCGCGGCCATCAACTCGTGGCGCCGAACGTCATCCGTTCCGAGGCCCTGGACCTGTTGTGGCGCGACGTCCGCCGGGGCGAGCGCACCGAGCGTGCGGCGCTGGAAACCCATGTCCGGATCACCGAGCTGAAAATGCGGCTGCTCGGTGACCGCGTGTCGCGGGCGACGGCGTGGCGGATCGCCCGCGAGAACGACTGGGACACGCTACGCGACGCCGAATACCTGGCGGTGGCGCGGCTACAGGCCGACGCCCTGGTGACGGTCGATCCCCGGATGGCGGCGAAGGCGAAGAACGTCGTTCCGGTGCTGCCCGTTGAGGCCCTCATGACCAGCGGGTAGCAACCATGCCGTCGGTGCATCATGGAGCGATGGCTGATCAAGTGTCGTGGGGCGACGCGGCGCAGTGGTATCCGGACGTCGTCGGGTACGGGGCTGTGCATGATGCCTGGCAGGCCGAGTTCAGCCGGCTCGGGTCGCTGTTCCGGGCTCGTCCCAAGCAACCGGCGAATCCTCGGACCGCGGCCGTCAGCAACGGTGAACGGAACGCCTATCTGATCCTCAGCGCACGGGAACGCAAGATCATTCTCGGTCTGTGCCTTGAGCGTTCCGTCATGGTCAGCGGCTACGCACCGGACGTGGCCGTCGCCGCGGACGCGGCGCACGAATGGCTGTCCGGTGCGCGGCCGCCTGTGGTTGCGGCCGCTTGGCCGTTTCTCGGATCCGTGGCCCTGGCGGCAGCGCGGGAACGCGGCGATCACCGTGAGGCCAAGTGGCTTCACTTGTACGAGAACCACCGCGACGATCGGATAGCGACACGGCTGCATCCTTTTGTCGCCCTGGCCTTCCATGAACCTCGGCTGCGTCGGCTCAGCCCGTACACCAGCCTGTGGACTCTGCGTTTCAGCGCCACCGCGACGTGGCCGTTCACCGGGTCCTATCCCAAGGTCACCCCTGTTGCAACGCCCGGCCGGTATGTCGTGACCACCAGTGACGGCCGAACCCACGACGAGACCGACGCGGCCGACACGCTCCGGCTCGTACTCGCCGCGCTGTGACCCGGCCCCCAGCGAGGGGATGCCAGGATGTCCGGCATGGATCTACAGCTTCGGCCGGTTCGGCGGCAGGACGTCTCGGCGATTACCGGTCTGCTGGGCCAATTGGGTTATCCGACGACCGAGGCGGTGGTGCTGGAACGACTCCACCTCTGGCTGGATGACCCGTCGAGCTGGCTGATCGGCGCCGACGACGATGGTGAACTGGTCGGCGTCGCGGCGCTGCATGTCATGCCGATGCTGGAGATATCCGGAAAGCTCGGGCGCCTGCTCGCGTTGGTCGTCGATGAGCGGTACCGCAGCCGGGGCGTGGGCCAGTTGCTGGTGGCTGCCACCGAACGGCAGGCACGCGCCGCCGGTTGCGTGAAGTTGGAGATCACCAGCAACCGTCTCCGGACGCGAACCCACGAGTTCTACCAGCTTCTCGGGTACGCGGACATCTGCGCGTCCTCAGCCCGTTTCGTCAAGAGCCTCGCCGACGGCCGTCCGCACAGCGGTTGAGGACATGTTCGCCAGAGCCGGTCGAGCGGGTACGAGCAGCGTCGTGATCCCGAGTGTCTCGTTCATGGCGGCGAGCTGGTACTCGTACAGCGCATCGGTTGAATTCCGGACGCCGCGGATGATCGCTGTGCTGTGGTCTCGGTGGCAGTAGTCGACGGTCAGGCCGGACCAGGTGGCAACCGTGACGTTGGTCCAGCCGGGCGGTAGAACCTTCCGGACGGCGTCCGCCCGGGCCGTGCCGGGTTGGGTGGGATCCTTGTCGGCGTTGACCGCGACGAGAACGGTGAGGTGTGCGAACAACCGCCGTGCCCGGTCGACGATGTCGAGGTGCCCCGGGGTGAAGGGGGCGAAGGTGCCGGGGTAGACGGCGCGCGCAGACGTTGGAGGCACCGGCTCAGGGTATTCGCTGCGCGCGGGCCGGTCCTCGAACACCGGGGCCGGGGTCAGGCGGTCCAGATCAGGGCTGTGGTGAGTGCTACTGCGGCGGCGACGGCGACGAGCATCAGGGTCGCGGCGCCGGCTCCGGCGGCGAGGCGGCCGGCGATGGTCCGGGCGTCGATGCGGGTGGGCAGGGCCGGGGCATACTGGACGGTGACGGCGTCCGAGTCGTCGAAGAAGATCACGCTGCGTAGGTTACGGCTCTGAAGGTCAACTAGAAAAACCCAGTTCAGGTGACGTTGAGCACCACAGTGCGGGCCGTCACCGAGCATTGACCTTACGTACTGTGACCATTGTGGAATCGATGGTCGTGATGCCGCACGGTGGGCGTCCGACCACCCCGCGTGGGCGCGGCAAGATCAAGATCTTCGATCGGGACGGCCCACGACTCGATGGTCACCGGCCCAACCGTTGTCGTCGTTCGTCGGCTCTCGGGCGCGGGGTATACGAGTGCCGCCTTTTCGACGCCGAGTCGTTGGGCGTACGTGAAGAGTTGATAGATCTCGTCGGTGGCGGGAGTCGCCTGCCAAGGGCGGTATTTGGCGTCGTAGACGGCGGAGGCCTCGCCGCCGCGATAGAGGACGAAGTCGGCTTTGCCGGTCCGTTTCGGTCCGGTGTCGGTCAGCGCGATCGGCTGCTGGGCGGTGACCGACATTCCCGGCGACCGGTGTCGCAGCCACCTGCCGACGTAGTCCTCCCAGATGCGCGTCATGTCGAACATGACGCTCACCCCCGACACCCCGGCGCCGGTCGGCAGCGTGCTGCGGTCGTCGAGGAGCAGCCGGGCCAGGCGTTCGATCTGGAGATAGCGAGCGGGAACGGAAGCGGATCCGGCCGGGCGGCCGGTCAGCGGGGTGATGCCGTGGAAGATCGGGTCGAGGGCCCGGACCCGGGTGCGCAGGCGGGCGTCCGGGTAGGGCAGCCCGATCAGCCTGCGGTACGCGGTGGCGAGGAGCCGATTGAGCGGGATGTCGCTGGTGAGCCGGTTGGCGTGGGTGGCCAGCCGGTCCGGGCGGCCCGCGTGCGCCTTGAGATGCAGCGTCACCGACGGCACGCCCGGATACGGGGATCGGGTGAACGCGCGTCGCTCGTACGCCTTGGCCAGCCCCTGGCCGGAGATCCGCTCCGCCTCCCGGACGAACGCGAGAGCGATCAGGTCCACCAGGCTGTGCCCGCCGCTGCCCGGCGCGGTGGCCTCGTCGAGCAGCGCGGCATCACGGCCGAGCCCGAGCAGCGTGGCCAGATCCTGGAACGGGAACCGGCCGGTCACCTCGACGGCCCCGCCGCTGAGCAGCTGAAACCGGCCGACGTACGGGCCCGGCTGGAGATCGTAGAAGCCGGGGCGCGCGGTCGGCGTCAGTCGCTGGATCAGCCGCGGCCGTCCGCTGCCGTCGCGGGTTCCGACGGTCATCCGGGCCAGTTCGGCGGCCTCGGCCGTGCTGAGCTGCACGGTCGCGGGCCGGTATTCGACCAGTCGCAGCACGTCAGGCCAGTTCCGCGATCAGGGAGCGGACATCCTCGTCCAGCCGGTTCAATTCGGACGGCTGCTCGAACCAGTATTCGGCCAGATAGGGCCGGACCTGGTAATCCCAGATCCGCTCGGCCACGGCGGCGTCCAGAGCCGCCGTCATCCAGTACGAATGGCCCGGACTGACCGGCGCGTCCGGGCCGACCCGGTCCCGGATCAACCGGAACACCCCCAGCGCGAGTTCGGCGCTGCCGTCCGGACGGCCGGCGGTCCAGCGTTCGAGCACCTTCTCGTCGGGCGGCAGCGGAAAGGCGTTGAATCGGCGGCGCAGGGCGAAATCGAGCATGGCGAGGCTGCGATCGGCCGTGTTCATGGTGCCGAGCAGAAAGACATTTTCGGGTACGGAGAACCGGCGCTGTGAATACGGCAGGGTGACCTCGGTGTCCCGGTATTCCAGCAGGAACAGCAGCTCCCCGAAGACAGCGGCAAGGTCGGCCCGGTTCATCTCGTCGATGATCATGACGAAGGTGTCCCCCGGCGTGTTCCGGGCACGCTCACAGAGCCTGGTGAAGACGCCGGGCCGGACCTCGTACCGCAGCCCGTTTTCTGTGGTGTCGGGCCGAAGGCCCTCGATGAAGTCCTCGTAGGAATACGCGGGGTGGAACTGGGTGAGCTCGATGTGGCCGGGCGAAGTCGCCAGGTGCCGGGCGAGCAGCCGGGCCACGTGCGTCTTGCCGGTGCCGGGCGGCCCGTGGAAGACCGCCTGCCGCATGCCTGTGGTGAGCGCCTGAACCCACTGGTCCACCTGCTCGACGTCGAGGAAGCAGCCCTCGGCGACCTCGGCCACGCCGACTTCGGAGGGCAGGGGCTCGGCCGGCGCCGGCTTGTTGAGGCGCATGATCGCGGTGAGGATCGCGTCGGCTTCCTGCGGTGCGATCCCGTGCCGCTGACGCCAATCGCGGAGATCAACACAGAATTTCTCGTACGCGGCCCGGCTTCGCGCGTGATAGGCGTTTCCGGTCTCCTGTGCGAGGCCGAGCCTCGTGGCGTTGATGCAGATTCCGAACTGCTCGGGATCACGCAGGTAGAGCAGCAGGCTCGGCAGTGAAGAACCGGCGTGTGGAAACAGTGACCGGTCGGCGTAGATCGCCCCGAGAGTCGCGAGAGCGTCCGGGAACGGTTCGGTCCACAGCCGGGTCGCCATGCGGTTGAAGGTGTCGGGGTCGCTGCCGAGTTTGCTCATGATCGCGCCGATGAAGCCCGGGGTGAACCTGTCGTACCGTTCCCGGCCGAGCATGTTGTGCTGATTGATCAGGCGGCCGAGCGCGATGATCTGCGCGGAGTCCATCGATCCGAGGTGCTTGTGGAGGAACGTGCGCACCTGTTCCTCGGCGGCGACCCGGGCCGGAACGAAGTCCGGGCCGAACTGCTCACGGACGATGGAGTTGACCTCAGCAGTGGTGGGCATCAGCAATTTCTAGCAGTCGAGGACCCCCTGGGGCTGCGTCCCGGATCGGGCGATGGAGTATGAGGGTGATGCTCGAATCGATGGAGGCCGTGCGGCGGCTCATGGACCTGCGGCACCGGGGGCGGGCCGAGGATCTGCCGGCCGTGCTGATGGAGACCGCGCCGCTGCTGGAGGCGCGGGCCGCGATCGTGCTGCTGGCCGACTACGGGCAGGTCGGGCTGCACCCGCTGCGGTCGGGCCGGGATGTGTCCTCGCCTCTGGAGGTGGAGGCGACACTCGCCGGGCGGGCGTTCATCACGTCTCAGCGTCAGTGGAGCGACGCGGGTGACGGCGGGGTGTTGTGGCTGCCGCTGCTGCACGGGGCCGAACGGCTCGGTGTGCTGGAGTTGCAGGTCACGGCTCATCCTTCGGCATCGGCGCTGCACGACCTGGAGATCATTGCGGCTCTGGTGGCCGAGCTGATCGCCAGTCGCCGCTTCTACGGCGACGCGGTGGAGCACACCCGGCGGCGGCTGCCGATGCAGCTGGCGGCGGAGATCATCTGGAATCAGCTGCCGCCGCTGACGTACGCGATCGACGGCACCCGGGTCGCCGCGGTGCTGGAGCCCTGCTACGACGTCGGTGGTGACGCCTTCGACTACGCCGCCAACGCGGATGTCCTGCATGTCGCGCTGTTCGACACGGTCGGGCACGGGATCAGTGCGAGCGCGCTGACCACGTTGACGCTCAACACGTACCGTAATGCGCGTCGCTCTGGCCTTTCTTTGATCGACACCTGCCGATCGATTGACAAGTGGGTGCGCGCTCAGTACCCGGGCGCCTTCGTGACCGCGTTGCTGGCCGAGCTGGACATGGCGACCGGCCGGTACCGGCGGATCAGCGCCGGGCATCCGGCCGAGGTCTTCCTGCGCGGCGGCCGCATGCGGCCGCCGCTGCCGACACCGAACACGTTGCCGCTGGGGCTCGGCCACATGGTCGCCCGGCCGCCGGCGGTGGTCGAGGAGCAGCTCGAACCCGGCGACACGCTGGTGCTCTACACCGATGGGATCACCGAGGCGCGGGATGCGTCGGGCGCGCTGTTCGGGGTGGAGCGGCTGGCCGCGTTCCTGCTCGACACCCTCGGCCAGGGGACGGCGGCGGCGGAGACGATGCGCCGCCTGGTGCAGACCATCGTGTCGTACGAGGACGGCGAGCTCCGCGACGACGCCACCGCCGCGATGCTCCAGTGGCGTGCCCACTGACCGTGCGCCGCAACCCTGTAGCGTTGCTGGACCGGCATGTCGCCGTTCAATCACTGGGAGTGGCTCATGAAACGCGATCGGACGGGCGACGCCGCACCGATCCCGCCGATGTATCGGGCGGTGATGACGGCGGCCGGGCCGATCGTGCGCTGGTGGGGCCGTCTGGAAGTGGTCGGGCTGGATCTCCTGCCGCCGCAGGGCGCGACGATCGTGCCAGCGAACCACGACAGTGTCTGGGATCCGTTCGTCATCGCGTTCGCCGCCCGCCGGCGTCGGCAGATCAGGGCTCTCGCCAAGGCGTCGCTCTGGAAGAATCCTCTGCTCCGGCGGGTTCTCGATGGGATGGGTCAGATCCCGGTCCGGCGCGGGCAGGCCGACACGGATGCGCTCGATGCCGCGGTGGAGTGCCTGGCCACGGGTGGTTGTCTCGGGATCTTCCCGGAGGGCACGCGGTCACAGGGGCGGCAATTACGGGCCCGCAGCGGTACGGGGCGTCTCGCTCAGGCTGTTCCGGAGGCGCGGATCGTGTGCGCGGCGGTGTCGGGGACCGTGGATATTGCCCGGTTTCCCCGGCGCCCGCGCCTTAAGGTGACGTTCTTCGAGCCCACGCCGTCGGATGCGGCGGAGTCCGCGCTGGAGCTGTCTACGCGGCTGACTGCCGAGCTCCGCGCCATCGCACCGGTGGCCCCGGCCGGGCGACAGCCGTAGCCTTGGTCGCTGCCGTCGGTGAGCTCGCGATTTTCGGGCCGGGCGGGGCCGGCAGCGGCCGTGGTCACCCGTCCGGTGGCGGTCAACCTTCCTCTTCCCAATTCAGTTCGCGCTCCGGAGTCACGACTGGTCGGTAGAGGCGTGCGACTCCGCCCCTCGCGCCGGCTGTCACCGGCGAACCGTGGATCAACGCGTTGCGAATCTCCAGCAGCATGTGGCTCACGCTCGGGTAGAAGAAGCCGGCGCCATCCCAACCGGACTCGTGGTCAAATTGGCCGATATGGAGATTTCTCGGCCCGCCTCGATCGCCTTCCGATGGCCGGGGTACTCGGCATTAAGGTCGCCGTCGAATAGGCGCGAGCAGAAATCGTTCATCCGGGAGGCGGCGGGGGCGTGTCTGGCGATGATCTCCGCCAAGGACAGTGGCACCTCTGGTGGGATGTCGCCGGTTGCGCACCGGCGGACAAGCTGGTCGCGGGCGACGGGACTGCTGCCGGTCGGCGGGGGCACCCTGCATGTCGAGGTGATCAGCCAGTTCACCAGCTGCATGGAAGCGTAGTCGGCGTCGTGGCCGGTGTTGGTGGCCGCGAATTCCCGCTCGGCGTCTGACAGGTCGAAGCGCGGCGAGGTGGCGAGCCCGAAATCAACAAGGTAGAGCTGGTCGTTGTCGGCTCGGATGTTGCCGAAGTGTCCGTCGAGGTGCAGCACCTCGCGGTTACGCAGGAATGCCGCGATCTCGAGTAGTTGTCGTTCCACCGTTGCGGCTCTGCCGACTGGGTCGCTGAGCCAGTGCGGCAGCCCATCGGGGAGATGTTCGAAAAACAGCACGAGGCTCGAAGTAGCGCTCGCGAGCGCTTCAAATCGTGCGCGAACGGCTCTGTTACCACCGAACTGAGCGACGACGGCATCGATGTCGAGGTGCTCTGCCGCTATCGGCGGGCGGCCGGGCAGCACCCGCCAGTGGTACAGCAACGGGAACGAGTGGGCCTCGCCTGCGAGCACTCCCTCAGTGACAGTCTGGTTGACGGCGAGTTCCCGCCACGCACCGAAACCCGGACCGGCCAGGCGGTACATGCCGTATTGCCAACGGGCCGGTAGGTCGAACAGGTTTGCCGTGCTGTGTGGATGAGCCAGCTCCCAGTCGGTGATCGGCACGCGCTTGACGAACACGGGCGAGCCATCGATGTCGATGCTCGAAGCGCCGCCACCAACGCCCACGCCCCTGAGCTGCGCGGTCCGCAACAACGCCGTCAGTTCGGCGTCGGCGTGGGCTGCCAGTAAGGTCGCGACATGGTTATGGCGGGAACGCCGCTCAAGGAGCACCTCGGCATCATGCCACTGGGTGCTGATTCCCTCAGAGTGGTGACTCCGGTCCGCTGCCGTCCGGCCAGACTTACCTCCTCACTTGACCGGCCCGGGGAGAATCACTGGGCGGAAGCGTCAAGTTGACGGTGGGCCTGCCGACCGTCGAGCCGTGACGAATCTGCGCTCGTCCTCCCGCCGGTCTGGCTGGCTGGCTCTGCTCGCCGCAACCGGGGCCGTACTAGGTGGGGCGTACGCAGTCCATCGGCACCGGCAAAGGCGGGGCGACCAGCGCCCGGAGGCAACTGGTACATCTCGCCCACAGCCCGCTATTGAGCCGGTGCCCGTGATGCCTCCGGACGACCCAGCCGTACCCCGGCCGCGGTTCCGGTCGACCTTCGTCCTCGCGCTGTTTCTCGTGTTGGCGGTGGCCGCCGTGATGGCGATACATCTGTCGGGCACCGACTCCACCGCCTTGCCGAACCGGCTGCCGCGGACGGAGTCACCCGCCACCCACCCCGGCGATGTTGTTCTGCCGCTCCCCCCTGTCACAGCCTGGCGCCCCGAGTGGCCAGTCCCTACCGAGGCGCCACGACCGTCCCCTGCGGTGGTGCCGGACAGCTTTCGAGTCGACGGCAGGACCTGCGGCTCCGGTGAGGCTCGCCCCGTCCTTGACACGATGCATCCCGTCCTGACCGTCCGGCTAACCGCGCCGGCAGAGAATAGGCTGCAACTTTTTAAGAAGAGCGGCGACTTTTTCGCATACGTTAACGTCAACAGCAGTGACCTGACGACGAACGATCAAGGCGATGTGACCCTGTATCCCCGCCGGGAACTCGAGCGCGGTGAGTTGTACCGCTGGGAGCTTTACACGACGACGAGCGACCCGTCGCCGTGGTGCGAGTTCAGGATCGCCGCGCTCGCCCCCACCTCCCCTGACCTCCAGAGCTCCCTCCGTACGGTCCGCCTGTCGCCCTCGAAGTGGCGGAAGATCCGCGCAGTGCTTGACAATCCGTCCGCGTACCGGCCGATCTATGCGGCCAGCAAGCGGGTCTCGAAGGGCGACGTCGCGGCCAAGATGGAGACCCAGAAATGGGAAACGGTGCTCGAACTGATGGCAGAACGGGCTTCGGCAACCGATGATCTCAAACTCTGGCGACTCGTTGACACGCTCTCCGTGAAGTTGGGCGGGCCGCCCGATCCGACTATGGGCTTCACTCGCGCCTGACGGGTCCGGTGCCTTGAGATGCTTGTGGCACATGCTCTTGTGGAAGCATTGATGGATGCCGAGCGAGATGACCGTGTCGCGCACACCGAAATCCGAGTACGACGCGCTGGAGAACTTCCTCGATGCCCAGCGCATCGGGCTTATCCGCAAAGTCGAAGACGTCAGCGACGAACTGGCACGCCAAGCGCCAACGGCGAGTTCCCTGTCGTTGCTCGGCCTCATCAAGCACGCGGCGACCTGGGAGCGCCGCTGGTTCCAGGTGATCATGGCGGGAAGGACGTCGCCCGATGGATGGCCCGAGGTCATGCCGGAACCTCGGGACGCCGAGCTCATCAGCCACGACAGCGATACCGTGGCGAACTGGATCGCGGTCTATCGGGAGCACATCGAGACGTCAAACACGATCGCCGCCGCAATGGACCTGGACGCCCTCTGCGCGCGCACCGATCTCATCGAATGCAACCTGCGCTATGTTCTCCTCCACATGATCGAGGAGACCGCTCGTCATGCCGGGCACGCCGACATCATCCGCGAGACGCTCGACGGGTCACGGGGAATCTGATCTGAGCGGACGCCTGCCGCCGGGCAGAGCTGGTGTTTCACCGGACTCGACAGGGGAAACCCGCGGAGATCGAGGTTCCCTCGTGACCCCGATCGCGGCTGGTCAGCGGGTTTCCGTACAGCCATCAGGCCCGAAGGAATGGTCTTTCCGGGATCGCGGCGCGGATTCTGTGAGCGGTTGCGTAACTGGGTTTCGGAATCGCTCGTTGTGGGGTCGCGTGATCGTTGCCCCGGTCAACCGGTGCCATTCGAAACGGAGTTCTGATGGCCGCTCTACTTCAAGTCGCATTGGGTGATGGCGGTCAGCTGTTGCTGGAGGCGGCGGAGACCAGCCCTTCCGGGCCGGTGAAGGTCGGCCGGGCCACCGACGCGGTCGAGGAACTGCGCGAGAGCCTGCGGACGGTACTGCGGCCGGTCGCCCAGGCGTCCCGGGATGTGCTGGCAGAATTGCGTACCGCCGGCCCCGACGAGGTGAAGGTCGAATTCGCGGTCAAGCTGACCGTCGGCGCGGGCGCGATCGTCGCCAAGAGCGAGGCCGGTTGCCATTTCAAGGTCACGCTGGGATGGGCGCGAAACGGGATCGTCGCCCCGGACGCGGACGGCGAGGCGCCGTGACGACCGATCTGGTCGAGCGCGGCCACGGGGTTGTGGCGGTGCTCGACGGGACCGAGGCCGCCTGTGGCGTGGGGTTCGTCGCGGCGGACGGCGTCGTCGTCACGTGCGCTCACGTCGTGGAGGCGGCCGGCGCCGGGCCCGGCGACCAGGTGCGGCTGGCGTTTCCTCGGCTGCCGGGATGCCCCCAGGTCGTCGGCTGGGTCGATCCGGGCGCGTGGCGGCAGGACGAGGACGTCGCGCTCCTCCGGCTGACCGATGTCCCCGCGGATGCCACCTCGTTTCTGCTGGGCTCCGCGGCCGGGTGCCGTGGGCACCGGGTGTCGGCGTTCGGGGTTCCCGACGGCGGGCTGCGTGGCCGGTTCGGCTACGCACGGGCCGGTGACGTGCTGTCGGACACCGATGGCGGGCCGCTGCTGCAGCTCGCCGAGGCCAACGACGTGACCGCCGGGTTCAGCGGATCTCCGGTGATCGACGAGGAGACCGGCCTGGTCGTCGGCATGGTCACCGAGATCGACCGGGCCGACGAGTACCAGCGCGGCATGGGCGTGGCCTACGCGACGGCCGCCGAGACGCTGCGGCAGCTGGACGACGCTCTGCAACTGCAAACGGTGTGCCCGTACCGGGGACTGGCTCCGTTCGGGATCGAACACGCGACCTGGTTCCATGGCCGGGGCGCCGCCGTGCAGCGGGTCGTCGGCGCGCTGGCCCGGCGTGGCGTGCTGCTGCTCGGGCCGTCGGGCTCCGGTAAGTCGTCCCTGGTGAACGCCGGAGTGCTGGCCAAGGTCGCCGCGGGACGAGCGGCGACCGGCTCGGACACCTGGCGTGTGATCTCGGTACGCCCCGGCCGGGGTCTACTCGGCGAACTCGACCAGGCGGGCCTGCCCGGCGCGTCGGCTCTCGGCCTCGCGGGCGGGGTACAGGCCTGCCTCGCCTCTCTGCCGCCGGGGTCACGTCTGCTGCTGGTCATCGACCAGTTCGAGGAGATCTTCGCCGACCCCGACGCCCGCGGCCTGCTGAGGCAACTCGAAGAACTGCTACGCGCGCCGGCCGCGCTGACCGTCGTGCTGGTGATGCGCGACGACTTCTACGCTCAACTGGCCGCGGCATCACCGGAACTCCTGCAGACGCTGGCCGCCGGAATGGTGAACGTCCCCGCGTCGCTGGCACGTTCCGAAGTGGAGAACATCATCGCTGCCCCGGCCGCTGCCGCCGGCCTCCGGTTCGAGCCCGGCCTGGTCGCTCAGATGGTCGCCGATCTGGAATCGCTCGCCGTCGAGCAGGACGATCGGCAGATTCCCGTCACTGTGCTGCCGTTGCTCGAACTGTCGCTGCTGCAGTTGTGGGAACACCGCGTCGACGGCCGGCTGACCCACGACGGCTACCAGCGCATCGGCCGCCTTTCGGGCAGCCTGACCAGCCGCTGCGACCAGAGCGTCGCCGCACTCGACCTCACCCATCAGCCGATCGCGCGGCGGCTGCTCACGGCGCTCGTCCGGCCCGCCGACCCGGAAAGAAACATCCCAGCGGTACGACGCCAGGTGCCCCTCGACGAACTGAGAGATCTGGCCGCCGGCCACGGTCAGCAGGACCGGCCCGCCGTCGAAGCCGTTCTGCGCGCGCTGACCACGGCCACCCCACTGATCGTCACGCACGCACAGCCGGGCCGGCCCGACGCGCCGCCGGTGGCCGAACTGATCCACGACTCACTCATCCGTGACTGGGCGACCCTGCGTGACTGGATCCGCCAGGACTCCCGGTTCCACGATTGGCTCCGCCGGGCCGACGACCAGCGCCACCGCTGGTCCGAGACCAACAACAACGCGGACCTGCTCCGCGGGTCCGACCTCACCGAAGGACTTGATTGGTACGGGAAACGCCGGCTCCCGAGCACCACGACTACCTTCCTCAAGGCCAGTGAACGTGCCGCCACCGCACGCGTACGACGTACCCGGATCACGATCGCCGCAATGGCCGTTCTCCTCGTCGTGTCGGTCACCGCCGCCGCCGTCGCGTTCAGCCAGCGGCAACAGGCCGTCGATGCGCAGCAGACGGCGTTGTCCCGGCAACTCGCCGCCCAGTCGCAGGCCATCGCGTCAGCCAACCCCGAGCTCAGTGAACTGCTCGCCGCGTATGCCTACCGCGCCGCCCCGACCAGCGAGGCACTCAGCGTGCTGGCCACCTCCTACGAATCAGTTCGCCCGCTGCGCCGAACCCTCGCCGGCCACGGTGAGGCCGTCTATTCGCTGGCGTTCAGCCCGGACGGCAGAACTCTGGCCACCGGCAGCGTCGACAACACGGTCCGGTTGTGGGACGTGGCCACCGGGACCAGCCGTCTGACGCTCACCGGCCACACCAAAGTGGTCTTCTCGTTGGTGTTCAGTCCGGACGGGAGAACCCTGGCCACCACCAGCGCCGACAACACGGCGCGGTTGTGGGACGTAGCCACCGGCAACAACATCCATACCCTCACCGGCCACACCAACGGGGTCTGGTCGGTGGCGTTCAGCCCGGACGGAAACACCTTGGCCACAGGTGGCCACGACCGCCTGGTGCGATTGTGGGACGTGAGTACCGGCAGCAACCGTCGAACCCTCACCGGCCACACCGACATGGTCCGGTCGTTGGTGTTCAGCCCGGACGGGAGAACTCTGGCTTCCGGCAGCACCGACAACACGGTGCGGTTGTGGGACGTGATCAGCGGTACCAGCCGTCGTACCCTCACCGGCCACACCGGTTCGGTCAACGCGATGGCGTTCAGCCCAGGCGGTGACACACTCGCCACCGGCAGCACCGACAACACGATGCGGCTGTGGAATGTGGCCACCGGGACCAGCCGTCGTACTCTCACCGGCCACACCGACCCGGTCAACGCGATGGCGTTCAGCCCGGGCGGCGAAACCCTGGCCACCGGCGGCCAGGACAACACGGTTCGGGTATGGGATGTGGCAACGGGCGGCATCCGTCGAACTCTCACCGGCCACACCAATGTGATCTTCGCGGTGGCATTCAGCGCGGACGGCGAAACCCTGGCCAGCGGCGGCCAGGACAACACCGTGCGGTTGTGGGACGTAGCCACCGACACCAGCCGTCGAACACTCACCGGCCACACCGGCGCGGTCTGGTCGGTGGCGTTCAGCCCACGCGGCGAAACCCTGGCCACCGGCGGCATCGACAAATCGGTACGGCTGTGGGACGTGGCCACCCGTATCAGTCGTCGAACACTCACCGGCCACACCGCCGAAGTCTTCGCCGTGGCGTTCAGCCCCAGCGGCAGAACCCTGGCCACCGGCGGCCTCGACAAGTCGGTGCGATTGTGGGACGTGGCCACCGGTACCAGCAGCCGAACCCTCACCGGCCACACCGGCACGGTCTGGTCGGTCGCGTTCAGCCCGGACGGAGACATCCTGGCCAGTGGCGGCGCCGACAATGCGGTGCGATTGTGGGACGTGGCCACCGGCACTAGCAGCCGAACCCTCACCGGCCACACCGACGCCGTCACCTCGGTGGCGTTCAGCCCGGACGGCAGAACCCTCGCCACCGGCAGCGCCGACAACACAGTGCGGCTGTGGGACGTCAGCACCGGCGCCAGTAGCAGAACCCTCACCGGCCACACCAACACTGTTGTCTCGGTGGCGTTCAGCCCGGACGGCAGAACCCTCGCCACCGGCAGCGCCGACCACGCGGTGCGATTGTGGGATGTCGCCACCGGTACCAGCAGCCGAACCCTCACCGGCCACACCGACGCCGTCGCCTCGGTGGCGTTCAGCCCGGACGGCAGCACCCTGGCCACCGGCGGCTTCGACAAATCGGTGCGACTGTGGGATGTCGCCACCGGTACCAGCAGCCGAACCCTCACCGGCCACACCGACGCCGTCACCTCGGTGGCGTTCAGCCCGGACGGCAGAACCCTCGCCACCGGCAGCGCCGACAACACGACCACCTTGTGGAGCACGAGCGTTCCCGACGCCACGTCCATGACCCAGAAAATCTGCGCCGCAGTCGGCCACGACCTGAGCACCGACGATCTGAACGCCTACCTACCCGACTGGCATCTCGGCGCGGTGTGTACGACGTAGCACCCAAAGGCCGGGCCGGTCACATCGTCGACGGCGTGACCGCCCAGCGGAGTCGCGGCGAACTTCTCGTAGTAGATCCCGAGCGGACGACCAGGGCCTCGGCAAAGTCGTGAGAGTGTCCGACTTGGGTCCTTTGAAGTAGAAGCGCCGCTACTTGGCACAACAAGACGGGCATGACCGGTTCGGAAGATCATCAAGGTTCCTACGCCATGTTGATCGATCCGAAGTGAGTCATGCCCGCACTGCCATCATCGCTGATCTCCTCTTTGTCCTGCGCACCGGCTCTGACCGTGCCCGAAACTGCTGGTGGGCTGATCGCAGCCCTTGCCGAACTGCCTGATCCGCGGGCTCGTCGCGGGGTTCGGCACCGGCTGACAGTGGTGGTTGCCGCAGCGGTCTGCGCGGTCATCGCCGGCAGCCGTTCCTACACCGCGATCGCCGAATGGGTCGCCGACGTCCCGGCCACGACTGCTCTCGCTCTCGGTATCGCCCCGGACCGGCGCCCGTCCGAAGCGATGATCCGCCGACTCCTGCAAGCCCTCGACGCGCAACGTCTGACTACAGCGATCGCGGTCTGGCTCGCAGGCCAGGCGACATCGGCGGATCGGCAGGTCATCGCGGTCGACGGCAAGACACTGCGGGGATCCCGTACCGGCGACCACGCCGCCCGGCACGTGCTGGCAGCCTGCGATCAGAATGTCGGAATGGTGCTGGCCAGCACCGATGTCGATGGCAAGACCAATGAGATCACCCGCTTCGCACCCCTGCTCGACCAGATCGGCGACCTGCGAGACGCAGTGATCACCGCTGACGCCATGCACTGCCAGCGCGACCACGTCGACTACCTCGCCGAACGCGGCGCCCACTGGATCCTGACCGTCAAAGGCAACCAGCCCCACCTGCACCGACAGCTCTCGCGCCTGCCCTGGCGGCAGGTCCCGCAAGCCGCCCGCGAGGACGACCGCGGCCACGGCCGCCGCGAGATCCGCACCCTGAAGATCCTGACCATTGCGGCCGGCATCGATTTCCCGCACGCCGCCCAGGCCCTGCAGATCCGCCGCCGCAGACGCCGCCTCGACCAGCCACGACGCTTCACCACCGAAACCGTCTACGCCATCACCAGCCTGCGAGTCCACCAGGCAAAACCCGCCCAGATCGCCGCCTGGCTGCGCGGGCACTGGGCCATCGAGAACAAGATCCACTAGGTTCGCGACGTCACCTACAACGAAGACCGCAGCCAGATCCGCACCGGCACCGGGCCACATGTCATGGCCGCCCTCCGCGACGTCGCCATCAGCGCACTACGAGCCGCCGGAGCCACCAACATCGCCGCCGCGAACCGTCACCACGCCCGCGACAGCAACCGGCCACTCGAGCTTCTCGGCCTCATTTAGGACTTTGCCGGGGCCCTGAGCGGACGACGCGGCAATACCGGTCAGCCAGTAGATCGACACGTCGGTGAGGATGCGGTCGCGGTCGATGTTGTCCTCCGGCAGCCCCTTCTCCGGATCGGTGTGCTCCTTGAACTTCTCCTCGATCCAGGCGAGCTGGCTGACCGGCGAGTCGGTCAGGGCGAACCCCACGGTCTGCCGGCGCTTGGCCTTGCAATGCAGATACAGAGGTCGCACTCCTGAACGGAGGATGGCCGTTCGGCAGACTGCGCAGCGGTCCAGCTGAGGCTCTGCCGCCGAAAGCCAGCCGCGACGGTGGCATTGGCTGCCGCGGAGCAGCGACTTGGCATGCCGAGAAGCTTACGTTCCGGATGGCTCATTGGGACGCAATTCACCGCTGTAGCGGTAGTATTTCGTCAGAGCGGCTGATACCTGTGGTTAACGGTAAGATGAGAGCGTGACGCGCGACTTCACCAAGGCCACGATGGTCTGGAATCGGGCACTGTCCGATTACCCTGTCGGCGGTGTCGGCGATCGGCACCTGCAGGCGATGGCCAATCCGTACGCCCAGATTATGGGAAGTGGCGTGTCTGCAGTTATGGATACGAGTTCGGCGGAAGATGTCCGACAGGCAGCGGACGCGTTCGACTATCTCGGTCTGCCGGATCTGGCGAATTTGACTCGGCGGCTCATCGATGCCGACTGGTGCTCCGAAGACGGCCTTGAACAACGTCTCAACCGTACTTTTTGAGGGCTCGAGCTCGCACTGATGGGCGCCTTCGAACGTAAGTATGCCGAGTCTCCGGAAGACTTCGACGCGGTTGTTGACGACGGAGTCAATAGACTATCTGGATCTTGGCCATCAGGTGACGGAGAATTCATAAGAGCCTGTTCGGGTGAGCTTATCGTGTCCGAAACTGACGTCGTGTGCTCGCAGCGCGATGCCTGCCTCGGGGTGGAGCATTCTGTTCTGCATTCCCGATCACGGTTGCTCAGCGAGGCTTAGCGCAAGCTGAGGTCGATAGGCCGAGCGCTAACAAGGTCGGAAAAACTTGATGAGATCAAGATGTTACAAATACATCTGCCTCCTATGCCCCCAGGGGTCGCCGGTGTTGTAGACGTTGATCCACGTAGCCAACTTTCTCCAACAGTCGACATTGTTCTGCCGCGGACATATAGGCGGAAGGGAATTGTCTGCCAGCGAAAAGGATGTCGCCAGCCGGCCTTATCGCCGCCCGAACGTTCTCTCATGGCCGCAGCAGGCGGGCTGACTTCGCGGTCGAACACAAGACCATTGCGTGGGCATGTGCCATCGCCAAGAGGGCGGCTTATTGGCTAATGCTCGTCTTTACTTCGATTTGGCCGGCGATCAACTGCCGTTGAAGTCATCATGACTGGCTGCCTGTGGTGTCGAGATTGTCGGCTCTGGCTACGGTCTCAACGGCATTGATTCCTTCGAGTAGTAGATACAATAGCGCGTACCGGCGGTCAAAGCCCTTGGCGGCGGCAAACGAGTCGATTCTTGCCGAAATTTCAGCGTCTGGCTGAAAGAAAATTGGGGCGCCACTGTTTACACGGATGCGGCTTGAGGGAATCTCCGGCGCCAAATTTTCGACTGCACCAAAGTAGTGCTCGAAGACGTTCTGCATCTGGCCGTTCAGCAGCCATTCTGCGGCGTCCTCGTCACTCCCGAACGAGTATTGTATTTCGGGCTCGTTAGGGGGTCGCTGTACGAAGTGTTCGAATACCCACTGACCGCCAGCAGTTCGAAGTAAGCACAGTTTGTTTATCAGCTTTCTGCTATCGCGCGCGGCTTCGGAATCGGGGCGGTTTTCGTTGTCCGTCGCGGCGGGCTCGTTGAAGCGCAATGCCCTGTCGTAGTCGAATGATCCCAGCAATCATGGGGGCCTATTCCCCTCCCATGGCTCGTAATGGTATATCTCAATCAATTTTGCCACGATTGCTCCCCATAACTGCGAACGCCTTTGATCCAACCGAGCGTACGGATTCCGGAATCTGACTGCGCGGCAAACGGGGATGTCGCTCGCTGGGAAAGTTGGTGCGGCCGGGAGGCCACGTAGCAGTTAGCGTGACGTGCGACGCTTGAGAGGAGTTCAGGTCCTCGCCGAGCGTGACGTGCAAGGATAAGGAGAGTTCAGGTCCTCGCCGTCGGCCGACACCCTCACATGGCGATCCGCGCGTCGGGCCGCGCCGCTGCAGGCTCGAGCGCCGGAATCTGGACGGCTGGAGATCATCACCGCGTTGGTTCGAAGCGTGCTTCAAGCTCGCGTCGTGCCGCGATCCATCGTTGAACGAATTCTCTGCCGCCGATCGACGTCAGAGAGGGCTCGGCCTCCGGTGGGAACGCTGTCTCCGGGGCAACGCCGTAGATCCGCTCGTAGGCGCTAACCGAGTCGGCGCCGCCCTTGTCCCTGGCGGCAATGACTTCGGACAACGCAGCTGCGGCCAGGTACTGGCCGTTCGATCCAGCCTCGATGTGCCGGTTGGCCCAGCCGTCTGGCCCGATTTCGTCCCAGCAACTCATGCCTTGGAAATGCCTGTGAATGTACCGGTATGCCACCCCTGCCAGGACCTGCCAGCTGTCACCGTCGGTGGGCTGTGGATCTCATCGGGCGATGACCGTATGGTCCTCTGTCTGGGCAACCGCGGTTCCCCGGCGCTCGATGTCCTCGTGGCTGTCGTCTACCTGCTCGACGTCCTCATCGACAAGGCAATCGTTGCGGAAAGCCGCAGGGCATCGGGCGCACAGCGCTCGATCCGATACGCCACGAATGAGTCGTCGGCCAGCACGCCCGAAGTCTATGCGGACCTGCAACCAGCGAAGCCGGCACCTCACTCATTTGGCATTCCGTACAGGTCGCGGAACACGTCGGGCATCGTGGGGGACACTCCCGCCCCGGCCGGCGGCTCAGTCATAGTCGTAATCGCTCTCCGGTCGCAGCGCTTGGACGAAGCTGACGAAATCCGGCGCCAGCACGGTGACCCGGTAGCCGACCTCCTGATCCACGTGGACCACGCGCGGTTGACCGTCCGGCCCGCAGTCACGGTAGTCGAACGCGATCATGTCATGGCCAGCCGAAGGACAGTCTGCGAAGTACACGCCGATCTCTGGATAGCCCCACTCCTCCACGTAGAACCGAGTGCCCATCGAGCCGGCCAGAGAACCTTCCTTCTCCCGGCCGATCCCCATGATCGCGTTGAGGGCGACGTAGTCATCGGCCCAGGTCGTTCTGCTCGGCGCTGGACAGCACGTGTTCCGCGGAATTCCGCCGTTACGCATCCGCATCAAAGCCACATACGAAGCCGGCAACCGAAACCCGAGTTCCGCCTCGACGGACGAGACCAGGTCTTCGGTGGGATACCCGCCACGGTAGGTCTCCTCGGCGTACGTGCTGTCCTCCCAGAAGCCGTCCAAGTCCAGACCGGGGAACACCTGTTTGAGCGCCTCGTCGGCCATGAGCCCGCCCTCCGTCAAACGCAACCCGACACCAGCCAAAACACGGCGGCGGCACCCGCCAGCCACTCATGATCCCGTACTCGCCGCTCAAAACAGACCGGCGTCCCTGTTACGCCGTCACGGGAAATCGTGCACGTCCGGTTCTGATCGGGCGGCGGCGCAGCAATGCGCCGTCGCTACCCGGCCCGTCCGCGTGCGGACGCGGGTCGGCGTACGCAGTTGGGCGGGGCGCCGGTACCGTTCGGCGGTGTCTGCCGATCCCGAACGCCAGGACCGTCTCCTCACCCTGTACCGCAACCGCGTCGCCAGCTATGAAGGCGTAGCCTGTCGACTATCCGCAGCGCTGGAGCCGATGGTGCCGACATCTGCTGCAGTACGGCGGTGAACTGGTGGTTCCCCACCGACACCCTGAACACCATCTTGACGAACTTCTTGCCTGCGCCGCCGTCCAGCCGACGGCCGGCCGGTTCGTGCTGGGCGTCGCGCCGCGCCCCGTGACCCTGCAGGCCCTCCTCGTCCGGCATCACATTGAAGCCAACCGTCATGCACGACAAAATGGATTATGCCAAATATTTATCCTGGCGTCGGGCGAGTAGGGCAACGCCGAATACCGTAATCACGGAAACCACGGCTACTGTGGCACCTCTGACGAATCGGGCTTCCTGACAGCCTCGGTCCATCTTCTCACGGTAGAACTCGTACTCGGGGTCGACGGGATCGATGACGTCCGGTTTCGGCGGAGTCAACCAGAAGATGTTGCCGCAGTTCATGTCGTACGGGTGGTCGCCGCCCGGCTCCGGGGCCTGGATCGGAGTCGCAAGCAGGGCCACGACGAGTAGGGCTCCGGCAATCGCCAGCCAGCGGCCCATGCCTTGCATGTAATTGCGGATTCCGATCTTCATGCGTCGACCTTATCCGCGCGGACAAGTCGAGGGCGGCTCGCAGAATATGCGCGTCAACCAGCCACCCATCGCGAACGACGTCAGCGTGTACAAGGTTCACGGCGAGCAGCGGTCCACGGCGCACGCCGCCTATTGGATCTCATCCAGATCGCTGCCAGATCCATGACAGGACGACGCGGCATGCTGCCCGCGGTGTGCTCGACCTCAACGAGAGAGGCAGCGATGAAGAAACTGCTACCCGCGATGGTAGTGCTCCTAGCCACCGCCGGTCTTGTTTCCGTCACCGCCCAACCGGCGCAGGCAGCGACCGGGTTCTGCACGGTGCCGTGGAGCGGCTGCGAGACCGGAGCGGTGCCTGCCGGCGACGGAGTGATCTGGATCAACATCACGGTGCCCGCCGGCGGTTTGTGTTCCTGGCGAGTGCGGGACACGAACAACAGGGCGATCGTGAAGACGCGCACCACTCATCAGTGGGCTGAACGTATCACCGGTGTTTACAGCTGGTATCGGCTGGAGCTCACCAACTGCACCCCGGGATCCACTGGAACGATCACCTGATCGTTCCAGCTTGAGTCTTGCCCGGTATGGCGTGGCCTGGGGTGCCGCTGCCCTCGGAGGTTCGGCTGCCTCGCCTGGAAGCCCTGACCTGCAAATCAACAGGAATGTCCACGGATGCCGGCGTGGTTCACGCCCGCAAGGACGGCCCCGCCGACTGGTCGCGCCGGGTCTGCCGTACCGCTGCCTCCGTCTGTTGATCTGCGCTCTTGATCTTGAGGTGCGGCGCCTACCATGGCGCGGTGACTGCTCCTGAGACGCGAACCGGTGAGGTGTCGCCTGCCCTCGCTCGGGCCGAGGCGGCGTTGCGGCTGCTGACCGGCGTGCCGGTCGCGGTGGATGTCGCTGTTGCGCGGCTCGGCCGGGGCAGCGGTGTCTACGCGTGGTGGGCGGGCCCGTCGGTCTTCCCGGAGTTGCCCGGACCGCCGAACGAGCACGTGCCGTCGCTGCGCATGCTGTATCTGGGCCGGGCGACCACGCTGCGCGGGCGGATTCTGCGCAACCATCTGCGGCGGTCGGGGAGTTCGACGCTGCGCCGCACGCTGGCGGGCTTGCTGGTGTCCGAGGGGTACCGGACCACGTGGACCGATCGGGTCGTGCTGGTGCCTGAGGACGAGGCCCGGCTGACCGCGTGGATGCGCGCGAACCTGCTGCTGACCTGGGCGCAGGACGCGGAGCCGGGCTCTGTCGAGGCCACCCTCGTCCTGCGGCTGCATCCGCCGCTGAACGTGAGCGGGGTCGATCCTTCGCATGTGCAACCGGCGGTGGTCGCCGCCAAGAGGCGCTACGACGAGTCGGCCAGCCGTCGGTAATAGGTTCGGGGCGTCCTTTCCGCTCAGGGTGGGCGGCGGCCCGTCGATCGGAGAGGTGTGACCGCGCCGTGGGGACGCCGCGCCGGCTGGTGGGCGGCCCTTGTCGCGGTCGTTCTCGCGGGCGTCGCTGTCGTGGCGGTGCGTGCCGTGCGGCGGCGCAGTTCCCTTGATGAGCAGCCGCCGCCGGTCGATGTCGTGTCTCCGGTTCCAGCCGCGCCGGTGGCGGTACCGGACGTGGCACGCGTGCGGCGTCAGCGGGACGTGTTGGCCGTCGTTCTGGTTCTGACCGTCGTCACCGGTGCGATCATCGCGCTGATTCCCCGGCGCACGCCGGCACCGGATGTCGTAGTGGCACCGTCACCCGCGGCCTCACCGACTCCGGTTCCCACGCCCTCCCCCGCGGAGCCACCCTGTGTGATGGTCTCTCCGTGGACCGAGCAGCCGTCCGTGCCGCCTGGGTTCATCATTCCGGCGGGCGAGTTCGGGTTTCCGGCGTGCTGGAACGGCGTGCTCGGTGAGGAGGCGCTCCTCACCAGTGGCTACGGCCATCTGGTCAGGGTGACCTTGACGCGTGCGACCGAGCCGGCCAAGTCGGCGAAATCGAAGCGGTCGGGCAAGAAACGCCGGGAGTCGTTCCGGGTGCATCTCGAGTCCGCCAGCAGGGAGATTCAGGGTGTCGATGTGCGGCCGGTCGCCTGGGGCGCCGTCGAACCGGCGACGTGGATACCGGCGGTCGCCTCGCCGTTTCAGTGGCTGCGGATCGAACCCGGCCGTGACGCGGAGCAGGTCTTCAGTTTCGATACGAGAGAGCATGACGGTTTGGTCCGGTTCCGGATCAGCATCATGCCCGACGGCAACATGGGGACCGCGGAATGGGAGATCACCTGACACGCGGTTCGGCCAGAATCAGCGGGTGACCCTGTTCCCCAGCGCCGGATAGGTACTCGGATGTGCCGTCGCGGACCGACAACCTGATGCCGCTCGCTCGTCGGCCCGGAGCTTGTGAGGTCTGATCGGCGATCAGGACGTGGTCGATGTCCTCCCAGATCGGCTCGTTGTCGGGCCAGGGCAGTGCCCATGACCGTCGCGCCGGTGGCCCCGGCCGCGGAGAAATCGGCGTCGCGTTCAGCTCGTGCCGATTGAACGTGCTGTGCGGTTCGTCAGTTCGGCGACTCCATCGCCGGACAGGTCCGCCAGCGCGGCATGACGGCCGGTCAATGCGAGCATCACCGCTTCGGCGGTGCCGAGAATTCGTGGACCGTCGCCCCAGGCCCAATCCATGTCGGTGGCCTCGAATCGCAGACCGGCCGGTCGCCGTTTCGGAACGAAACCTACTGCGCGACCGCCGACCAGGAAGTCGAGTGACACCCGTAAGCGCTCCGGTTGCAGATCATGCGGGAGGCCCAGTGGCCTGCGGATGTCCTGCCCGTGTACCTGCAGATCGGTGAGTTGCCCTGGATAACCGACGATCGGTGGGCGGAACGGATCATCCGCGTGTGCCCGTAACAACTCAGCGAGCTCATCGGCCGGGCGGCCGGCCATCATGACGGCAAGCCGCGCGTTCGCCCGGTGGATTCTGAAACCACTGCGCACCAGGAGCAGCACAGCGGAGGAGTTCGGGGTGGCAACCGCCGCGACCAGGTGACCGATCACCTCTTTGACACTCCAGGCGTCACACAGGCTGCCTGCATTCAGCTGCTCGGAATCCAATGACTCGACAAGATCAGCTGTTCGGCGGCGCTCATCGATGATCATTTTCATGACGTCCGCGTCGGGAAGCATCGGAAAACCTACTCTCCGGCTTGATATTCAAGGTATCGAAGTAGGCCTACTATAATCATAGTAGTGATTTGGGAGGGGTGTGCGATGCGGGGTCGGCGCTGGTTTTTCGGGGCACTCGTGGTGACCGCTGTGGTCAGTGCCGCCCTCCTGGTGCTTCCGTTGTATGCGTTTGAGACAGCGAGCGCGCCCGCCGCTGCTCCGGGCGAGGCGGGGGCCGGCTACTCGTACGAGCAAGGCAGCCGGAGCCTGCTGGAGGCCGAGGGTTCCGGAGTGGTGTTTCTGCTGGCGATGCCGGTGCTCGTGTCCGCTCTGCCGGTGCTGGCGCGTGGGCGGCGGCAGCGGCTCGCGGGCTGGGTCAGCACCGTGCTGCTGGGCCTCGGCGTGCTGGCCGGGATCGCCTCGATCGGGATCCTCTACCTGCCTGGCGTGCTGCTGTCAGCGATCGGTACAGCGCTCAGCAAGACCAGGTGACGGTGAGAGGCCGCCGCGGTCGAGCAGATCCGCAGGCTGGGCAGCTCGGTACAGTGAGCCGGTGCTGCCCACCACTGCCGTCCGTGTGGCCGATGCGGCTCTGCAGGTGCTGGGCACCGGTGGCCTGCACGCTCTGAGTCACGCGCGCGTCGACACGACCGCCGGGCTGCCGCCCGGTTCCACGTCCAACTACTTCCGCACCCGGGCCGCGCTCGTGGCGTCGGCTGTGGCCCGGCTGCGCGAGCTCGACGGCGCCGCCTGGGAGGCCATGCTCGCCGCCGGTCCGCCGCACCGTCTGCCGCAGCTCGCCGATATGTACGCCCGCTTCGTCGACGATTCCACCGGTGCCGCGCGGGTCCGTACGGTCGCCCGGTATGTGATTTTCGTGCAAGGTGTCGTGCAGCCGGACCTGCTCGAGTCGCTGAACGCCGATCGGCGGCTGCTCGTCGAGTGGACGGCCGGGGCGTTGCGGTCGTTCGATGTGCCGCAGGCAACGGCCACGGCACAGACCCTGCTGGCCGCCGTCGAGGGTTTGATCATGCATCGGTTGACCGGATTCGTGACAGCGCCGGCCGGGCCGGAGGTGCACCGGCTGGTGGACAACCTGTGCCGCCGGGTTTGACGCTCGCCGGCAGGTTCATATTGAGCATGCTCTGATCACGTCGCCGTTGCCGCCGGAGTGATCCACTTCCGTGCTGGCGGGAACCCTCCCGGAGGGTCGGCCTTACCGTCCCCTGGTCGATCACGAACCGGATCCGTTGTGGCCGGTCAGCAGAATCGGAGGGATCTCCATGGTAGGCAAGAACAGCCTCAAGAAGGCCGCCATCGGCGCGGCGATCGTCGCGGGCCTCGCCGGCGGGGTCGCCGCTCCGGCCGCGGCGTCGGCAGCCGCCCCGGCGGATGTGCAGATCAGTGCGTGCGGGTTCTGGGTCAACGCGCAGGGGTGGGCGTTCTACACCCACTGCACCGGCCCGGTGTACACGATCGTGCAGGTGAAGGTCGTGACCAGGTCCGGCCCCGGCTCGCTGATCTGTGTCCGGCCCGGCACGGTCGGACTCGGCCCGAACGCCGTGGTGAGCAACGCTTACTACACGGGCAGGCTTTGCTGAACAGTCGTTGTCGCGGGGTGCGTCGCGTGTCGGCGCACCCCGGCCTGCGGAAGCCTGGACATCACATCGACTGGCTACGATGTGACGAGGCCCACGCGGGGAGAGCGAATCGTGCAGACGGAGCGGGTTGTCGCCAACAGGTACCGGCTGGAAGAGCAGATCGGCTCCGGCGGCGGCGGAGTCGTGTGGCGGGCCACCGACGAACGTCTCGGCCGGCCGGTCGCTCTGAAGCGGGCCCAGTCCACCGATGGCGACCCGCAGCGGTTCCGGCAGCTGGAACGCGAGGCGAAGCTTCTCGCCCAGTTGAACCACCGGCACGTCGTGACGATTCACGACGTGCTGGACGACCACGGTGAGTGCTGGCTGGTCATGGAGTACGTGCCGGCGCGGAGCATGGCCGAGTTGGACGCCGTCGCACCTCGGCAGGCGGCGAAGCTGGGCGCGCAGATCGCCGATGCGCTGGCGGCGGTGCACGCGAAGGGCATCCTGCACCGCGACATCAAGCCCGGAAACGTCCTCATGATCTCCGACGACGAGGTGAAGCTCGCCGACTTCGGCATCTCCCGCGACGCCACGGGTGAGCAGACCGTGACCAGTCCCGGTCTGCTCACCGGGTCACCGGGGTACGTGGCGCCGGAGGTGGCCAACGGTGGCGCGCCGACGGCGGCCTCCGACGTGTTCTCGCTGGCCTCCACGCTGTTCGCCGTCGTGGAGGGCGAGTCACCGGTCGGGTCGGCGACCGACGACATGCGGCTGCGCCTTCGACGGGCCGCCAGCGGCGCCATCGCCTCGCCGCGCCGGAGCGGGCCGCTCACGCCGGTGCTGGAGCGGATGCTGCGGGTCGATGCCGGGCAACGTCCCACCGCGGCCGAGGCACACGAGATCCTCGCGGACCTGGCCGGCGTGCGGGCGGCCCGGCGTGCGCCCCGCCCGGGGTTCGCTGGGCGCCGCAGGCTTCTCGTGACTGCCGGGGTGCTGGTCACGGTCGCGGCGGCGGCGAGCGGCATCGTGTTCATCGATGAGCCCGGGACGCCGGCGGAGCCTGTGCTCGGCCCCGATCCGCGTACCGCTGATCCGTGCTCGCTGATCCGTGACGCGGCTCTGGAGCCGTTCGGCGATCCGAACCTGGTCTCCGACGATTCCGGGTTCAACCAGTGCAACGTCATCGTCAAGAAGGACCGCAAGGAGGCGAACCTGCTGGCGCGGATCGACCGTACTCCCGGCGAGCAGTCGCCGGTGCAGGCCGAGGACCGGGGGCGGTACGGGCTGGTGAACGAACCGTCGGGTGAGGGATCGTGCGGGCGCCGGATGCTGTTACCCGACCGCTACGAGGTCCGGATCGAGGTGACCAGGGCCCACCTGATCGACGCCGACGCGTGTGCCCTGGCCGACGTCGCCGTCCGCAGTGCCGACGCGGTGATCACCGGAGGTTCGATACCGGAGCGCCGGCCGGGCAACCCGACGTTGCGGCCGGACTCCTTCAGCGGGGCGGATGCGTGCCGGGCCAAGGATTCGCCGTCGTTCCCCGCTCGGCCCGGGATCGACCGGGAGAACCCGGAGGTCGGCTTCGGGCGCTGGAAGTGCACCTGGACCAGTGCTGCCGACGGGATCGTGTACCGCCTGCGTTTCACCCGGGCGCAGCCGTTGGTCAGGTCCGGGGCGGCGAAGATGACGATCGACGGCCGGTATTCGGTGATCGGTTATCCCGGGGACGCGCCTGGCGACGAGATGTGTGAGGTCGAAGTGCACAACTTCACCTACGTGGACGCCTACGGCTTCGACAAGGACGAGGTGCTGGAGGCCACCGTCGTCGGCAGGAACCTGTCGCCGGACGAGCGGTGCCTGCTCGCAACCCGGCTGGCGACCGCTTTCTTCCCGCCACGGTGACGCCAGGAGGCGACCATGCCAGACGTACGGCCGAACGCGCTCCCGGCGAACCACCACAGCCTCGCCCTCGGAGTTCCCGCCGATATCGCACCCGGCATGCTGCACGTGTTGGCGGCGGCCGGCGGCACGTCGGTCGGATCCAAGGAGGGGCGTACCGTTCTCTTCGGGCGAAGCCGGCCGGATGTGCATGTGTGCGTCGGCGAGGACGACCTGCGCATCAGCAGGAGACACGGGGCGCTCACCTGTCGCGGCGACCGGTGGTGGATCAGCACGCTGGGTCACCTTCCGCTTCGGCTGCCCGACTCGCGCCTGTTGTTCCGGCAGGACGAGCCGATTCCGTTGCCGGCCGGGTACACGCCGCTGTTCGTCCGCGGTTCCCACGAGCGACTGCACCTGCTTGAAGTTCACGTGCAACCCAGGGACGGTAACCGGCCACCGGCCGACCACCACACACCGACCAGGCCTCCGCGCACGTGGCATCTGACCCCGGTGGAGAAGCGCGTGGTCGTCGTGCTCGCCCAGCGGTACCTGCTGCACGAACGGCACCCGATTCCGCTGTCCTGGCGTCAGGTCGCCGAACACCTCAACGAGATCCGACCGGACGACGACTGGAACCACAAGAAGGTCGAGCGGGTCGTCACCGAGGTGCGCAACCGGTTGAGCGGCAACGGTGTCTCCGGCCTGACCCGCAAGGAGGTCGGTGAGCCGATCGGGAACACACTGAACCACAACCTCATCCGCGAACTGATGGAGAGCACCACCCTCGTACCGCCGGACCTGCGCCTCCTCGACCACGACGACTGAGCCTCCGCGGTGTCACAGCCGGAGGCAGGCGGCGCCGGCCAGCAGTGACGCGGCCGCCATCACAACCGCCGGAACCACCGCCGAGTTCGCGCCACCGAGCCCGACCAGCGGCGACACGGCAGCGCCGAGGGCGAACTGGCTGAACCCGAGAACCGCGCTGCCGGTCCCGGCCACCTCCCGCACCTCGGCCATCGCCAGCGCCGCCGAGTTGCCCATGATCCCGCCGTTGGCGGTCACCGCCACGAACACGGCCACCGGAAACGTCCAGACCGACGCCCCGGAAACCGCCAGGAGCAGGAACGACACCGTCGCGGCCACCTGCACGGCGATGCACCAGCGGATCATCCGGGCCGGGTCGATGCGGCGCACCAGACGCCCCGCGACCGCGCCCGCACCGATCAGCCCGGCCGCGTTGACGCCGAACAGCACGCCGTAACCGAGCTCGGACAGCCCCACCACGTTCTGATACAGGAACGGCGACGCGGCGATGTAGGCCATCATCACCGCGAACGAGAACGCGAACACCGTCACCGGCGCCCGATACCCGCGGCTGCCCGCCACCGTACGGACCGCGGCCGGCCAGGACATCTGCTGCTCGACCGGGGCACGGGTCTCGGCGACCACGACGATCACCGCCACCAGCAGGGCCAGGCTCAACAGCGCGACCGCCCACAGCATGCCGCGCCAGCCGACCGGCCCGGCCAGCAGCCCGCCGACGCTCGGCGCCAGCACCGGCGCCACCCCACCGACGGTCAGCATCAGCGTGAACGCCCGCGCCGCGGCCCGCCCGGTGGCGAGATCGGCGATCACCGCCCGGCCGATCACCATGCCGCCCGCCCCGGCCAGCCCCTGCACCAGACGGGCCGCCACCAGCAGCGGCAACGTCGGCGCCACCGCGCACGCCACCCCTGCTGCGACCGACACGGCGACGCTGACGACCAGCGGCTTGCGGCGGCCGTAGCGGTCCGACAGCGGGCCGGTCACCAGCTGGCCTACGGCCATCCCGATCAAGAACGAGGTCAATGTCAGCTGTACGCCACTCGCGTCCACACCGAGCTCGGCGCCGATCGCCGGGAACCCGGGCAGGTACAGATCGGTGGCCACCGGCGCAACAGCGGCGAGCGCGGCCAGCACGAGCAGCAGCGGCCACCGGATCTCCCGGCCGGTCAGAGGTGTCGTCACCACCCGAGCCAACCCGGCGTCACGTCCGCGCGGAACGTCTGCTTTCCGCATGCCAGCGATCGGCGCTGGCGATGGCTGGCGTGGTTGTCGTGCGGGCGCCGAGGGTGCCCAATGAGTGCAGAACCGGCCGGCTGTCAGCACTGCCATCCGGCCGGGTTTCCCGCGCGCATCTGAAGGAGGAGACGTGACCTGGGACGACGGCACCCCGTATGTGGACCGGCTGACCGAGGGCGTGCACGCCTACATCCAGCCCGACGGCGGCTGGATGGTGAACAACTGCGGCGTGATCGTGGACGGCGCCGGGACCGCGATCCTGGTCGACACCACCTCGACCGAGCGCCGGAACCGGGCCGTGCTCGCTGAGGTCGCGAAGGTCAGCACCGGCGCCCCACGCGCGGTGGTCAACACTCATCATCACCCCGATCACACGTACGGCAATGGCTTCTTGCCTGCGGAAACGCTCGTCATCGGGCATGAGAGATGCCGGGACGAGGTGCTCGCCGCCGGTCTTGAGGCGACCAAGGTGATCACCACCCCCGACTACGGCGACCTGAAGCTGCGGCCACCGGAGATGACCTTCAACGACCGGATGACGCTGCACCTGGACGGTTTCGGCGTCGAGCTGCGGCACGCCGGCCGGGCGCACACCAGCAACGACGTGCTGGTGTGGCTGCCGGAGCAGAGTGTGCTGTTCGCCGGTGACCTGGCGTTCGCGGGCGGGCAGCCGTTCCTGCTGGAGGGTTCGGTGGCGGGCTTCAAGAAGGCGATCGCCCAGATGCGCGATCTCGCGCCGGCGATCCTGGTGCCAGGGCACGGCCCGGTGGTACGCGACGAGCAGGTCACCCGCCTTCTCGACGACCTGGACGGCTACGTGTCGTACGTGGCCGAGGTCGCCGCCGCCTCGCACGCGGCCGGGCTGTCGCCGCTGGAGGCCGCGGTCAAGCACCGCGACAACCCGTACCGGGCGTGGGCGGAGACCGAACGTTTCGTCGGCAACCTGCACCGGGCGTACTCGGAGCTGTCCGGCAACCCGATCGACACCCGCCTGACCGTCCCGTCGGTGTGGCCTGACATGGTCGCCTTCCACGGCGGCCCGATCGCGTGCCACGCGTGAACGTCCCCCGCCGGGTGGTGACCGGCCACTCCCCCGACGGCGTGTCGATCGTCGTCTCCGACGGCCCGGTCCCGGTGAGCCGCGAACTGCCGGAGGACGGGGTGGAGTTCCACGAGATCTGGAACACCGAAGGCGCCCCCGCCCGGATCCTGGCGGTCGAGCCCGACGAGCCGACCGCCCGCACCCTGGCCGTCCCGCCCCCGCCGCACGGCACGAAGATCCGGATCAACGAGTTCGCGCCCGGCCACCTCGACTCCCGGGGTTTGCAGTCGCCGGTGCACCGGACCGCGTCGATCGACTACGGCATCGTCCTCGAGGGCGAGATCACCCTGATCCTGGACGACTCCGAGGTGCTGCTGCGAGCCGGCGACGTGGTGGTCCAGCGCGGCACCGACCACGCCTGGGCCAACCGGGGCACAGTCCCGGCCCGGGTGGTATTCGTCCTGGTAGACGCCGAATTCGACGACACCCTGGCCGCCACCCTGCCGGACGGCCTGACCGGCCTGATGCACGGCGGCCCCCGAGACTGAACAGCGGCCGCGGTCCCGGCCCAGACCGCCAGCCGTCGCTGAGCACTGGAATGCAGGCGGCAATACCGCGCTCAGCGACGGCCGAGCCCGCCAGCCGTCGCTGAGCACTGGAATGCGGGCGGCTTTACCGTGCTGGGCGACGGCTGGCGGGGTTTGCTGCTGCGGGTCGGCGACATCGATCAGCGCGCTGCAAGGACCGGTCGCTGTTCGCGGCCGGCCCTGCACCGTGCGTCAGGGGCGTACCAGGACTTTCAGGGATTCGCGGGCGGCCATCTGGCGGTAGCCGGTGGGGACACCCGTCAGATCGGTGGTCACGTCGAAGACCTTTCCGGGGTTGAGGGTGCCGTTCAGGACGTCGGGCAGCAGCTCGGCGATGTAGGGGCGGGTGGGTGCGGCGCCGCCGGTCAGCCGGATGTTGCGGAAGAACAGGCTGCCGATGCCGACCGGGGCGTCCTCGTACTGGGGGACGCCGACCCGGCTGATCGTGCCGCCGTTACGGACCGCGCCGACGGCCTGGTCGTAGGCGGGACGGGTGCCGACCGCCTCGATCACGACCGAGGTGCCCTGGCCGGCGGTGAGTTCGCGGACCGCGGCGATCCCGGCGTCACCGCGGTCGGCGACCACGTCGGTGGCGCCGAACTCGCGGCCCAGGTCGGTGCGGGCCTTGTGGCGGCCCATCAGCACGATCTGCTCGGCGCCCAGCCGCTTGGCGGCCAGGACGGCCAGCAGCCCGACCGCGCCGTCGCCGATCACCGTGACGGTCGAGCCGGCGGTCACGCCACCGCGGACGGCGGCGTGGTGGCCGGTGCCGAACACGTCGGAGAGGGTGAGCAGCGACGGGATCAGCGCGGAGTCGGCGGCGACCGGCAGCTTGACCAGGGTGCCGTCGGCGTACGGGACGCGGACGGCCTCGGCCTGCGCGCCGTCGGCGTCGCCGTAGCCCCAGATGCCGCCGTGGGTGCAGGAGGTGGTCAGGCCCTCACGGCAGTATTCGCAGGTGCCGTCGCTGAACACCCACGGCGCCACGACCAGGTCGCCCTTACGGACGGTGGTCACCTCGGCGCCGGTCTCCTCGACCACGCCGATGAACTCGTGGCCCATCCGGGTCGGCGTGCCGTCGGCCGGTTTCGTGTCGTACGGCCACAGGTCGGAGCCACAGATGCAGGCGGCGGTGATACGGACGAGGGCGTCGGTGGGGTGCACGAGCCGCGGGTCGGGAACCTCTTCGATTCGGACGTCGCCTGCGCCGTACAGCATGGTTGCTCGCATTTAAGGTCTTGCTCCTCGAACGTGGGATCTGGTGGAACCCATGCAAGACCCGGGCCGCGGGGTGTTCCAGGCTCGGCTCATCGGGGGTACAAACACCACCCCCTTACCGGGCCGCCGCCGACGTACCGTGGGCTGCGTGAACACCCGCGTCGCCGTCCGTGAGTTCCTGATCAGCCGCCGGGCTCGCATCACCCCGGTCCAGGCCGGGTTGCCCGGTGGCGCCCGCCGCCGGGTGCCGGGGCTGCGGCGGGAGGAGGTCGCGGTGCTCGCCGGGGTCAGCACCGAGTGGTACACCCGGCTGGAGAAAGGGCACATCCGCGACGTGTCGTACGACGTGCTGGAGGCGGTCGCGAGGGCGCTTCGGCTCGATGACGAGGAGCGGATCTACCTGTTCGACATGGCCCGGGTCGCGCGGGCGGAGACGCCGGGCAGTTCGGCGCGGGAGTGCCCGGCCGCCGCTGCCCGGGTGGAGTTGCCGGCAACCGTGCAGTGGCTGCTGGACAGCATGACCTTGTCGAGTGCCATGGTGACCAGCAAGAGCCTGGATGTGCTGGCGATCAATCCGCTCGGCCGGGCGTTGTACGCGCCGCTGTTCGAGAGCCCGGAGCAGCCCAATCTGGCTCGCTTTCACTTTCTCGACCCGGGGGCGCGGGACTTCCACGGCAACTGGGAGGCGACGGCCGACGTGCTGGTCGGTCTGCTGCGCACCGAGGTCGGGCGGGCCCACTGCGATCAGGCCCTGCACGACATGGTGGCTGGGTTGAACGAGGTCAGCGACGAGTTCCGGGTTCGCTGGCAGGCCCACAACATCGTGATCAACTACCGGGGTACGAAGGTGTTCCGCCACCCCTTCGCCGGGCCGCTGACCCTGGCGTACCACTCGATGGATCTGCCGATCGCGGTGCAGGACGGCCCGATGTTGAGCGTCTGCACCGCCGAGCCGGGGTCGGCGGACGAGGAGCGGCTACGGATGCTGGCCAGCTGGGTGGCGCCCGCCGGCGTGGTGCACCGCCGGTAGGGCGGTGCACCACG
>NZ_JBEZXU010000001.1:302698-398304 GCF_040638175.1 Actinoplanes sp. NPDC026670 | reverse complement strand
CAGGCCCCGGACACGTTCCCCCCGCTCTCCCCGGGGAAACCGAATCTAACCCCCCCCACCCCCCCGTCAGCCGGCCGGTTAGGGCGCGGTCGGTCTCCAGGAATCGTTCGACGAAATCCTGGCGCAGGGTACGGTCGACCGCCTCCAGCAACAGCGCGCCGCCCCGGGACGGGGTCACCGGCATCGCCTCCAGCAGGCGCAGGCAGTCGTAGACCGAGAGCGACTCGCCGAACAGGGTGAGGAGCCCGGCGATCATCCTCGCCAGCTCCGGATCGGTCGCCACCGCCGGGTTCGCCTCGCCCACGGCCAGGCACTCCAGCAGCAACGGAAGCAGGTCCGGGTGGGCCGAGACCGAGCCGGTCAGGCTCTCCGCCAGGGCCAGCACCCGGCCCGGCGGCAGCCGGTCGGCGTCGGCCAGCAGCGACCGCAGCAGGAACTCGATCCAGCGCGGATCCACCGGCAGCCGCTCCTCGTCCGGCCCCCGTCGCTGCACCGCCCGGGACGCCCGGCCGTAGATGTCGGACAGCTCCTCGCCCGACGTGCCGAGCCGCGACGCCAGCGCCAGCCGGACCAGGCTGTGCGCCACCGACTCGGCGTCGCCGGCCGCGTGCTCGACGAAGGTCAGCAGCGCCGACGTGGACAGCAACTGCCCGACCGGCTCGGCCGCGTGCCGGAGCACGTCGTCGCTGAACGCGCCGGTCAGGTCCATCGACGCGAACGCGGCCCCGACCGGGAAGTCCGCGGCGCCCCATTCCTCCAGCTTCGACCCCGACCCGGGGGTACGCGGGAACGCGCCCAGCGACCACAGCGGATCCAGCCCGGCGATCTCGGTGCGCTCGCCCCCGCTCAGGATGACGTCACGTCGCCCGTCCTCGGTCCACGCCCGCACCACCAGCACCGATTCGAGCACGTCGAGGAACATGCCGCTGGGCACGGCGGCCCGCCACTGGAGTCCGGTGCCGCGCAGCCAGGCGGCCGGGTCGGCGGCGTGCCGGAACAGGTCGGCGGCGCGGACCGCCTCCCCACCGGCGATCGCGATCAGGAACAGGTTGAACGAGTAGGTGGCCATCCAGTGGTCGATCCGCTTGTCGACCGGCTGGTAGTTCCGGGGCGTCCAGGACGGCCTGGTCACCGCCGACCGCAACCGGTCCACCACCCAGCCGGTCAGCTCGGCCCGGTCCGGGGTGTCCAGCAGCTCGGCGACGAACGGCAGGACGGTGTTGCGGGCGCAGAGCGCGGTGTACCCGAGCAGCGACTGGAGCAGGTCGTCCTCGTCCTGGCGGCCCAGCCGGAACGACCGGGCCCGGGACATCGCGGCCGCCTCCCGGACCGCCTGCACGACCAGCCGGGCCACCAGGTACTCGCCGAAGGTGGCGTGCAGGAACTCGTACGTCTGCAGGGTCTGATCGTCCTGCACCGCCTGCGCGCGCTGAATGAAGAAGAACCGCCCGACCATCTCCTGCCCGGCGGTGAGCCCGCCGCGGAAACCGTCCGCCGGGCGGCGCTGCGCCGGCAGGCCCAGGGCGGCCAGGTCCTCGTCGAGCTCGGCGGTGGTCACCCACAACCGCAGCCGGTGGAACATCGCGAAGGCCACCACCGACAGCCGCAGCAGCTCCTGCTCGACCAGGCCGGGCAGCTCGTCCTCCGGTCCGCCGTCGTGGATCCGGCGGACCTCACGGGCGGCGAAGTCGGTCAGCAGCCGCTCGTACAGCTGGACGGCGCCGAACTCCTCGGCGTCCTGCAGGCCGTTCGCGGTCGCGTCGTACAGGGCCAGCATCTGCAGCAGCAGCGGCTGGCCGGCCAGCTCCGGGAACCGCAGCACCACGTCCCGCCCGAGCGGCCGGCGCCCGGACGCCGCCCAGTAACCGGCGTTCGCGGCGTTCCACGTCGCCAGCCACCTGTCGACCTGCTGTTCACCGAACGGCTCCAGCCGCACCACCAGGCTGCCCTGCGGCAGCCGGGCCCGGTCGGCGACCGCCACCCGGCTCGTCACCAGCACCGCCGCAGGCCGGCCCAGAACCGCCTCACGCTGCTGGAACGCCGCCACCCGCTGGAGGTAGTCGGACTGGTGCACCCCGGTCGCCTGGAGTAGCTCGTCGAACCCGTCCAGCAGCACCACAGGCATCGCCGAACCGGCGTCCCGGGCCAGGTCGGCCCAGGCCACCGTCTCCCCGATGGCGTCCCGGATCGCCTGCTCGATCTGATCCTGGATCTCCGCCTCGGCCCGCACCTCCCGCAGCACCACCCGCACCACCAGGTAGTCGGACGCCGGCAGCCGGGCGGCGAGCACCCGGGTCAGCGACGACTTCCCGGCGCCCGGCTGGCCGAGCAGCAGCATCGGCGCCTCCACCGCCTGCGGGGTGGTCAGAAAGGTGGCCAGGAAGTCGTCGAAGTCGTCGCGGACCTCCCGGTCACGCCACCAGTCCTCGTCGGCGGGGCGGGCGCCCAGCCACGCCGGGCGCACCCGGAACCGGGGATCCAGGTAGGCGGCGGCCAGACTCGGCATGGTCAGCTCACCGAACGTGCCGCCGAGCACCGGATCGCCGAGCGCGGCCCGGTAGACGGCGGCCAGCCCGGCCCGGCGCCGGGCCGGGGCCTCGTCGGAGGCGGCCCGGGTCAGCGCGGCCTCCAGCGCCTCCAGGCCGCGCGACACCGCCCGCGCGTCCAGCTCGGCCAGCCAGATCCCGAACTCCGGCACCTCGACGGCCAGGTTGCGGGCGGTCTCCTCGTAGCGGGCGCGGGCCAGCTCCGGCAACACATCGTTGAGGAGCCGGTCGGCGGCCTCCCGGGCGGCCCGGCTCGCCGACTCCCACACGGCCAGGCCACGGAGGTTGCCGCCCAGGCGGCGGGCCAGCACCCGGTACCAGTCGGTCAGGTCGTCGAGCAGCCGGTCCCGGCCACGGTCCGGGCCGGGCGCCGGGATCTCGGAGTCCAGCAGACGGGCCGGCCAGGAGCCCTCGGCACGGGCGGCCGAGACGAGCAGCAGCTGATCCTCGCGGGCGAAACCCGGGGACTCCAGGCCGGCGGTCGCCAGACAGTCGTCCAGCGATCCGAAGAACGACGAGACGGCCAGGACGCCGTGCGCGGCGTGCAGGCGCTGGTTGCGGGTGTAGCGGGCCTGTCCGCGTACCACCTCGGTGATCTTCCCGGCCACCAGATGCCCGAGCCGAATCGCCTCGGTCTTGGCGTCGAAGAGGCTGATCGCCGCCTCGCTGCCACCGGCCGTGGCGACCGCGAGCACACCGCCGAGGAGGTTGTCGGCGGCTTTCATCAGCGGGCCGGAGCCACCGAGAAGCTTGACGGCATCGAGATAGGTCAGACCCTGAGCCACGGTCCCCACTATATGGACGGTGACCGGTCAGCAGGCCTGGACCTTCTCCACCGTGACGGGACCGGTCAGCGGAATGATCTGATAGCGGTCCGCCTCGCCCACCCGCAGCAGGGAACCCTCCTGCTGAAGCAGCTTCCCGCACACCTGGACGCCCTCGGCGTGGACCCGTACCAGCGGTGTCTCCGGCGCCTTCACCGGCGCGAACCACGCGGTCACCGTCGCCGCGACGATCAGGGTGATGCCGATCCCGGTCAACGCCCGCGCCCGCTCGATCGAGCGCCATGCGTCCTCGATCTCCACCTCGGTCCAGGCCCGCAGGGTCTCGCCGTTCAGGGTGAACCGGTCCCCCGGTTCACCCGCCGCGGCATACACCGCCAGCGCGGTCGCCGTCAGCAACAGGAGAAGGGCGAAACCCAGAACGAGCGGCACTCCCACCGCGTACGGGGTGTCGAGGCGGGTGAAGTCGTCCTTGCCCTTCACCACCAGCACCGCCCCGACCAGCGCGGTCGCCCCGGCCAGACCGTTGCGCCAGGTCTCCGCCTGTTTGCGGACCGCGTCCAGTTGGCCGAACTGCAACTGGCGGGCCCGCTGCGCCCACCACCACTCGTCGCCGGTCACGGCGCCTCGACATGCCAGCTGGCCCCGCAGCCGCGGAACAGTTCGGCGTCCGGGCGGTTCGCGTGCGCGTGGTTGCACTCACAGAACACCAGCCGCCGCCGATCCGGGATCCGGGCCAGCGCTTTCGCGGCCGAGCCCCGGAAGATCCCCTTCTGGCCGCTGCCGATGCCGGTGGGCCAGACGGTGACCGTACGGCCCCGGCATCCGGGACACAGACCCTCGACCCGCACGCTGCGGCCGTCCGCGGAAGGTTCAACACGGAACGACGCCGCCTGGTCGGGGTGGTAGCCGGAGGCGAAGTCGATCGAACGGTGGCTCTCCATCGGTTTCCGGGCCGGAGCGGCGTCAGGCATCTTGTGTCGTCCCTTCGTCCGGGGCGGGGGCCAGCGTGAACCCGAACAAGCCGGTGAAACGGGTCAGACGATCCCGCACTTCGGCGACCGTCTCACCGATCTCCTCGGCGGCGTCGGCAAGGTGCTGCACGGAGACCTCGCCGGACAGCGCCGGTTCCTGCCCGTCCAGATAAGTGGTAAGCACCAGCAGGTCCTGCCACGAGACGATCTCCTCGTCACAGGCCTCCGCCGGGATGTCCATCGTCAGCCCGAGTGGAACGAAGCGCGCCATCCGGATGCGGGTCTGCGCCGGCGTCCAACCGAACTCACCAGCGATCCGAACGAGATGAAGGGGCGAAATTTCACTGATCGGTTCGAACCAGACGCCGTCGTCATCGTCGAGAGCCCGCAGCATTCGTTCGTCGAATCTGTCGACGACATGCGACGCCAGTTCTGCCCGGTCGGCCGCTTCCAGTACCGGCAGCGGCGCTCCGACTTCCCGAAACGGCTCGAGCGAATCTATCAGGACCGTGGCACTGACTCGAAGGTCCGCGCCCTCTCCCACCAGATCTGCGGCATTGACCGACCAGGTCACCTCTGTTTCCTTGGCCCGGACGACTTCGAGCCAGTTGGTTAGAGCGAACCTCTCCGGCCAATGCACGTCGAGGTCTGAACCGAAAGCGGTAGATGGCAGCAGAGAAAGGTCCGCCGTCTGCGGGAGCAGCATCTCATAGAACTGAATCGCCTGACTCATGGTCATGCTGAGATCACATGCGAGCACAAGGACCTCCGGTACCGTGACAGGACGTCGCGGGTCCGCCAAATCCAGGAGTCTCCGGCATTTGTCGATCCGGTCCCCGACAGTGTCTTTGCTTCCCGAATGGATATGCCAGACGAGCCCTCGGAACGCCAGCCAGCCCACGGCGAGTTTCCGGTCCGAGGTTCGCGGGTCGTAGTAATAGAGATATTCTCGGACGACAGTTATCTCATCTCCCCCTGGAACGAATCCGATATCCGCACCGAACTCGTCCGGAAATGTTATGAAACCCGCATTCCGGATACGGCTGAGATGGTTGACCACGGCCTCCACGGTGATTTGATGCTGATCAGCCAGCATCATCATGTGAAAGATGGTCAACGGGGTTTTCATTCGGTCGACCAGGAGCAGTGCCTCATGTTCCACCGCACTGACGTCATGCGGCATGAGCTCACCGCCCAGAATGACGAACCCGAGCGGCGCCAGTTTCTCGTATCCCGCCAGCACCTCCGGAACGGATCTGCCGAGCCGGGCGCTCATCCGCATGATCTGGGACGGGGGCACATCCTGGTTTATCCAGCGCTCACCCCAGGGATCCCGTCGAGAGATCATGTCGATGTCAGCAGCCTCGAATATCCGCTGGCCCAGCGCCGAGACGATGGCCGGGTCGGGCGGTTCCCAGTCGGGTGGAACGAGGCGGGCGGCCCGTTCCACCACATCCAGAAGGGAGACCTGCAGCTGTTCGGAGGCGAGGACGAGCCAGCAACCCGCATCGGGCCGGGGAGGTTCGCCCGGCCTGGTCCAGGCCGGGACTGCCAACAGAAGACTCTGGTTCTCCGTCCCGTCGGCGGCATGCCTGTCGTCCGAGTGGAATCGGCGGTCCACCGGGGGTATGTACCGGGTGGCCCGGAGGTTCAGACCGGTGATCGCGAAGCGCCGGAGGCGGCGCAGACGAACCGCGGGCGACTCGGTCTCGTTTGCGGCCGCCGCGAGGAGTTCGGAAACCACCGCCCGGCCGAGGATGGCACCACGCCGCGCTTTGTCGTACAGGTCACCGAGGATCGACGCATCGAGTGGCCGCACGACCGGATAGCCGGCCACCGATTCCGGAATCGCGACGCGCTCCATGAACTTGAAGCCGGCGTACCCTCGCCAGACCCCGGCTCGCCAGGCAGTCAGCCAGTAAAACCCGCCACCCCATCCGTTCAGCACACCTTTGAAGAGCAGGCTGTCGAGGTGCAGACATCCGATCAGGGCGGCCGGGGGCGCAGTCCCATGCGCGAATGATCCTTGCAGCCGGAGAGTCCGGTCGTTCTCCACCAGCCAGTCGAAGATCGTCTGCCCGATCTCCGGCGTCTTCTCCGTCAGGTTCCAGAGCCAGTTGAAGGTGAAGCCGTGCCAGTCGGCGAGAGCGGGCAGCGACTCGACGACTTGGCGGTCGATCCATTCGCGATCCCATCGGCGCAGCCGGTTGCGATCGACCGTGAACCGCGGCCGCCGACGGCCACGGAGGTTCACCACAAGCCCGTAACGATCCTCATTGGTCCGGATTCCATCGGCAGCCAGGCCGCCCTCGCCATTGACCCACCAGAAGTCCTCCCCGTGCGCCAGCGGTGTGACCGCAGTTCCCGAGTAGCGGAGTTCATCACGCTCCCAGACCTCGGGCGGGACACCGTCCTCGGTGACGGTGACCCGGAACTCCGAGGTCCACAGCAGGCGACGCATGGTCTTGAGTACCGAGACCTTGTCCTCACCCGTGAGGTAGAGCCGCACGACGGTACCCCCGCCCCGAGGCGACCTCCGGGGTTCGATCTGAAACAGGCTTCCACTGCTCGCTATCCGGACGAAGGACCCGTCCTTCTCGAGGTTGTCGTCCGTGTCGGTCGGCCAGGTCTCGATCTCGATCTCTTCGGCGATCATGAAGTAGCTGAAGACACCCACACCGAACTGGCTGTTCGGGATCAGTTCGAGCGGCGGATCGAGCTCTTGCCAGCGGGCATTCTCCGCACGGAAGGCCGGTTGATAGATGAATCTCTCACCGGCATTGGTGAATGTGTTCTTCAGGATCTGGGCACTCATCCCGACGCCGTTGTCGGAGCACTCGATGTACTCCCGGCCGTTGTGCACGCCCTGGCTGATGACGATGCGCCCCTCCCACTCCGGGGGTTCGGCACCGATGCGGTGGTCCCGGCCGGACCTGGTCCGGGAGAGGTACTCGCGACGTGTCCGGCGGTACCGGCAGGCATCGAGCGCGTTCTGGTACAGCTCACGGATGGCCAACTCCGGTTCGCCGTAGAGTTGCCGACCCATCAGGAGCTCGCGCACCTTCTCATCGGAGAGCCGAAACTGTAGTGGCGGTGTCTCGAAGAGCGGGCGACCGCTGTTGTACTCAGGGCGCAGGAGGTCATGGGTGAACTTCTGCGGCAACCCGTGGGCAAGCCCGGCGTCCAGCTGAAGAGCGCGCACCGCTTGCAGAACACGTCCGGCACGCCTGGCAACGCCCTCGAAGACGGTGTAAAGGGCGGGATGGCCGCAGATCGAGAAGAGCGCGAGTTCGTTCGGCTTGTTCTCGGGCTGGTGCCACTCCACCTTCCGAATCGCGTCATGGAGGTCGGGTAGAGAAAGTTCATCGGTCACGCCGATGTGGTCCACGACGATGCTCGGCATCCGGCGGGCGTCAGCAGCAAGAACTCCGGAGAGCCACAACAACGCGCCAAGGGTTCGCAGACGCTGGTCGAATGCCTTGGCGGTGAGATCAGCCAGCAGAGTCTCCTCGTCGAGGCCCCCGTCCGCGCAGCGCAGCAGCACACCGAGATGGCTGCACAGCTCAGGCCCGGTGAGGCCCGACTCGCCGCTGGCCGTCGCACTGATCTCCTCGATACGTTCGACCACCTCGGCGTCCCTCGCCAAGGACGCCCGGCCGGAAAGCCAACGGTGCACGAGCCACATGGCAAGCGCGCCACGAGCCTCCACCCGGCCGCGCCGGTCCAGGCCCTCCGCCCTGCGCCAGACGTGCTCATGCTGGTCATGGGTGATCTCCAGGTCGCTGCGAGCCCGCTCGCCGTACCTCTTGGAGAAGTCCTCGGGATGAATGCCGGCCGCGAGTCTCAAGCCGGCGTCGAGCATCACTTCGCGCACGAAGGGCGTGGTGATGACCGCGGCGAGTTCAGTCGGACTGAGCCGAGTCGCCTCAGGGACCAGCTTCTCCAGCATGGTCAGCACCCGGGGGGCATGCTCCGGACTCGACCACACATCGAACAGACCGGCACCCTCGTGCAGATGGGTACGGGCATCGAGCCAGTGGCTGGCGCAGGCGCCGACGATCCGGACGACTGCCTTCTTGATCTCGTGCACGGGTCCGGCCGCCCGCTTCCACAGGGCAGTCGCTTCCGCGGCCTGCTGCCACGATTCGACGACCTGCTCGCCGTGACAGATCTTGGTGGAGGTGATCACCTCATCGGTAAGACCGCTTCGTGAGCTGGCCTCCCGTGGATTCTGTTCGATGTCGTCACTCAGCGCACTGCGCCGCTTCAGCTGGCGCTTCGCCTCCGCGATGACCTCTTCCAGGGTTCGGGCCTGTGACCGTCGGTCGAGGGCCTCGGCCAGCGCATGAGTGAAGTAGCTGCCGTCCTCGCTGAAGCCGCTCCACTCGCCCGGGCTGCAGCTGTTGACGACCACGAAGGCGCCGTTCGGTGGGACAGGGAGTTCACCCCCACCGGACGGGTCCAGAGAGGAATCGGAGACCTCATTACGACAGGCGTCGACGAAGAAGACGATGAGCTGCGCGGGGCTGTTCTGAACGCCGGGCGGCACCAGTGGGACGAGACTCTCCACGTCTATACCGTCCGGGTCGTCGAAGGCGTCTCGAGGCACCAGGTAACTCTTGCCGTCGATCACGACGCCGTGACCCGTGTAGTAGATCAGCAGAACGCCACCCGATGGCGCCTGGCGGAGCGCTGTCTTCATCTCCCGCCGGATCTCGTTCATCGTCGCGGTGCCGTCGCCCTGGTCGCCCATTCCGCACGTGGTGACGCTGTAGTCGCTTTTCTCCAGGACATCACGCATACGTCGAAGGTCGGCCTCGACCACATGTGGAAATGATTCAAAGAGTTCACTGTCGTAGGACGGGACGCCGATCAACAGAGCCGCGCGTTCTGTCACGTCCACCTTCCCGATGAGACGGAGGACCGAACGTTACCGAGCAGATGCAATACGTGACAAGAGCGAGTGGCACGTCTGGCAACGCCGTATCCCATAGGCCTGGATCAGGGGAGCAGGGTGCGGAGTTCGGCGATCTGTTTGACCCGGTCGGCTCGGGTGGTGGCCAGTGGTGACGCCAGCAGCGTGGTGACCCCGGCGGCGGCCAGCGCGTCGAGCCCGCGCCGGATGTCGTCCGGCCGCCCGGCCAGGGACGTCGCGGCGACCAGGTCGTCCGGGACGGCGGCGATCGCCTCGGCGCGGCGGCCGGACAGGTAGAGGTCCTGGACGCGGGTGGCCGCTTCGGCGTACCCGTAGCGGCGGACCAGGTCGTTGGAGAAGTTGCGGCCGCGGGCGCCCATGCCGCCGAGATAGAGCGCTAGCTGTGCCCGGTGCCGGCCGAGCAGGGCGGGGTCCGGGTCGCCGATGACGAACGGCACCGGGACGCTGACGTCCAGCGGCGGCAGCGCGGGGTCGCGCCGGGACCGCCCGTCGGCCAGGGATTCGCCGAAGACCCGGCCGGCGGATCGCGGGTCGAGCCAGAGCGCCTGCCAGCCTTCGGCGATCTCCGCGGCCAGCGCCACGTTCCGGGGGCCCATGGCGGCCAGCAGGATCGGCACGCGTGGCCGTACCGGATGATTGATGATCTTCAAAGGTTTGGCGTAGTCGCCGGGCAGCGGGATCCGGTAGTGGGGGCCGTCAAAGGTGAGGGTCTCGCGGCGCCAGACGCGGCGGCAGATCTCGACGATCTCGCGGGTCCGGGCGACCGGCGCGTCGTAACGCACTCCGTGGAAGCCCTCGATGACCTGCGGACCTGAGGCGCCCAGCCCGAGGTTGAACCGGCCGCCGGACACGTAGTCGAGCCCGGCGGCGGTCATCGCGGTCAGCGTAGGAGTGCGAGTGTAGAGCTGCATCACACCGGACGCCAGATCCATCGCACACGTCCGGGCGGCGAGGTAACCCAGTTGGCTGACGGCGTCGAAGCTGTACGCCTCCGGGACCACCACCAGGTCGGCGCCGGCCTCCTCGAACTCGACCACCTCGTCGACCGCCTCGGCGAAGCCCTCGCCGCTGTAGCCGAGCTGGATCCCGAGCCGCATCAGTCGTTGACGATCACTTGGCGGATCACGTCACCGCTGCCCAGGGCGGCCAGCGCCTCCCCGGCCTGGTCGAGGCGCAGGCGGCGGCTGATCATGCCCTCGATGTCGAGGCGGCCGGCCCGCCACAACGCGAGCAGGCGGGGGAAGTCGCGGTGCGGGTCGGCCGAGCCGTACAGCGAAGGGACGATCGTCTTGCCCTCGAACAGCAGCTCGAACGGGCTGAACTCGACCTGGTCCTCGGCCCGCCCGGCGCCCACGACGACGACCTGGCCGCCGCGCCGGGTGGCGGTCCACGCGGTGCGCAGCGTCTGCGGCACGGCGACCACGTCGAACGAGTGGTCGAACCCCTCCGGCGCCACCTCGGCCTGGAGGTCGCTCAGCTCGTCGGGGGTGGCGGTGTGGGTGGCGCCGAACCGGCGGGCCGCCTCGTGCCGGGCCGGTACCGTGTCGACCGCCATGATCTGTGCGGCCCCGGCGAGGCGGGCGCCCTGGATGGCGGCGATGCCGACGCCGCCGCAGCCGATCACCACGACACTGTCGCCGGGCCGCACCTTCGCCGTGTTGATCACCGCGCCGACGCCTGTGGTGACGCCGCAGCCGACCAGGGCGGCCACCTCGTACGGCACGTCGTCGTCGATCTTCACGGCGCCGGCCCGGGGCACCACCATCTCCTCGGCGAACGAGCCGCACCCGGCCATCCCGAAGATCTCCAGGTCACCGGCGGTGAACCGGGGGATCACGTAGCCGGCCATCACGTGGGTCATGCAGAGGTAGGCCTCGCCACGCCGGCAGTGCGTGCAGACGCCGCAGGCGGGCAGCCAGTTGACCGCGACCCGGTCGCCGGGGGCCAGGTCGTCGACGCCGTCGCCGACCTCGAGGACGTCGCCGGCCGCCTCGTGGCCGAGGACGGCGGGCACCGGCTGGGGCAGGCCGCCGCGCAGCGCGGACAGGTCGGAGTGGCAGACCCCGGCGGCCCGCACCCGCAGGCGCACCTCGCCCGGCCCGGGGCCGAGGACCGTCACGTCGTCGCGGTAGTCGAGTTTCTCGTCCCCGATCGTGTGCAGCACGGCCGCGCGCATCCCGGCACCCCCTCGAAATTAGAACGCGTTCTACGCTATCGACGAGCCTGGTACCAAGCAAGCGTTCGGTCAAGGGCGATAATCGGCTGGTGACGCAATCCAAGAGCCCGTCCGAGCGGCGCGCCCATCTCGTCCGGCTGGCCGGGGACCTCTTCGCCGAGAAGGGGTTCCGGGCGACCACGGTGCGGGAGATCGCCGACGCCGCCGGGATCCTGTCCGGCAGCCTCTACCACCACTTCGACTCCAAGGAGTCGATCGGCGACGAGATCCTCAGCGCCTTCCTGGAGGACGTTCTCGCCGGTTACCGCGAGGCGGTCCGGGACACGCCCGACCCGCGGACGGCGATCGAGCAGATCGTACGGTCCAGCACGGCCAACCTGAGCCGGCACCGGGCGGCGCTGACGATGCTCCAGAACGACTGGAACTACTTCAGCGGGCAGCCGCGCTTCGCGTACCTGCGCACCACCATGAAGGAGATCGAGCAGACCTGGATCGAGCTGCTCGAACGCGGGAAGCAGACCGGGCAGTTCCGGGCCGACCTGGACACCCGGCTCACCTACCGGCTGCTGCGCGACATCCTCTGGCTGCCGACGTCGTGGCGCTCGTCGGCGACGTGGAGCACCGACCAGATCATCGACGGGCTTCTCCGCCTTCTGTTCGACGGCATCCGGGCGTAGCCTCCCAAGCAAGCGCTTGGGAGGTTTCGATGGGGCGGCTGGACGGCAAGGTTGCACTGATCACCGGCGGGGCGCGCGGCATGGGCAAGGCCCACGCCCGGCACTTCGCCGCCGAGGGGGCGCGTGTCGTGATCGGCGACGTGCTCGACGAGAAGGGGCAGCGGGTCGCCGACGGCCTCGGCGCCGACATCTGCCGGTACGTCCACCACGACGTGACCAGTTCCGATCAGTGGGCGGCGGCCGTCGACGCGACGCTCGGCGCGTTCGGGAAGCTCGACGTGCTCGTCAACAACGCCGGCATCCTGCGGCACGCCCCGGTCGCCGAGATGGACCCGGCCGAGTTCCGGCAGGTCATCGAGGTGAACCTGGTCGGCACGTGGCTCGGCATGCGCCAGGTGGTCCCGGCGATGATCGAGGCGGGCGGCGGCTCGATCGTGAACATCTCGTCGATCGAGGGGTTCGCCGGGGCGGCCGGGCTGTCCGCGTACAGTGCCAGCAAGTTCGGCGTCCGCGGCCTGACCCGGTCGGCCGCGCAGGAACTGGGCGCACTCGGCATCCGGGTCAACTCGGTACACCCGGGCGGGGTGATGACGTCGATGGCGCTGGCCGCCGCGCAGACGATGACCGGCGTGGACGGCAGCGGGTTCCTCAAGGGCCTGCCGATCGCCCGCTTCGCCGAGCCCGTGGAGATCTCCCGGCTCGTCGCGTTCCTCGCCTCCGACGAGGCCTCCTACACTACCGGCGCCGAGTTCCTCGCCGACGGTGGCCTGCTCAGCGGACCGGGGTACTGAGATGGCAGCCCTTGACGGCCGGGTCGCCGTCGTCACCGGAGCCGGGGCCGGCCTGGGCGCCGCCGAAGCCCGTGCGCTCGCCGCGGCCGGGGCCCGGGTGGTCCTCAACGACCTGCCCGGCGACCCCCTCGACGAGGTGGCCGAGCAGATCCGGGCCGGCGGCGGCGAGGCGGTCACCTGCCCCGGCGACGTGGCCGACTGGGCGACCGGGGAGGCGCTGGTCAAAACCGCCGAGGACACGTTCGGCGGGCTGGACGTGCTGGTCAACAACGCGGGGGTGCTACGCGACCGGATGATCTTCTCGATGTCCGAGACGGAATGGGACACCGTCATCCGGGTCCACCTGCGCGGCCACTTCGTGACCACCAGGTTCGCCACCGCGTACTGGCGGGCGCGGGCCAAGACCACCGGCGGGCCGGGCTATGCCCGGATCATCAACACCGCGTCCGAGGCCTTCCTGCTCGGCTCGGCCGGCCAGCCCAACTACGCCGCGGCCAAAGGCGGGATCGTCTCCCTCACCCTCGCCACGGCTCGCGGTTGTCACAAGCATGGGGTACGAGCGAACGCCATCTGCCCACGCGCACGAACCTCGATGACCGGCGAGCTGATGGGCCCCGCCCCGGCCGGCCCCGACCCGATGGCCCCGGAACGGGTCGCGCCCCTGGTCGTGCACCTGGCCGGCCCGTCCGGCGAACGGATCACCGGCGAGGTGTTCGTGGTGCACGGCGACGTGGTGGCGGTGCTCGGGCCGCCGACGGTGCGGGCGGTCTTCCACGCGGCCACCGGCGAATGGACGGCCGCCGAACTGGACGCCGCCCTGAGCACGGAGTTCGCCGCCGACCCGCCCCGCCCCGGCTTCGTCTGCGAGGACACGCTGCCGCTGGCCGGGTCGACCTTCGGCGAGGGGTCGTGAAACAGCGGGACGCGGTCACCATGACCGAGGACGAAGTGGGGGCGCTTCTCGCGTACCAGAGGAAGGTCCAGATCGCCACCATCAACCCGGACGGCACGCCGCATCTGGTGACCATGTTCTTCGCGGCGGCCGGAGGCCGGATCGCGTTCTGGACCTACCGGGCCTCGCAGAAGGCCCGCAACCTGGCCCGCGACCCGCGCCTGACCTGCCTGGTCGAGGACGGCGAGGACTATTTCGAACTGCGCGGTGTGCAGGTCAACGGCACGGCCACGGCGATCACCGACCTGCCGGGCGTGACCGGGGTGGGCCGCCTCATCGCGGCCCGGATGCCGGACATCCCGGCCGACGCCCTCGACGCGTACGTCGATCACGCCGCCCGCAAACGCACCGCCTACCTGGTGGAGCCGGTCCGGGTGACCAGCTGGGATCATCGCAAGCTGCTGGCGTGACCATCCGGGCCCGCAGGCGCATAGACTGACCGCCGTCCGGAGCGGGGTGGGAGGGCGCATGTCAGTCGGTGCGGCGGTGGGCCGCCCCCGCGATCCCGAGGTGGACGAGCGGATCGCCCGGGCCGCGGCCGAGGTCTTCGGCACCGAGGGCTGGGCCCGTTTCTCGGTCGACGCGGTGGCCCGGCGGGCCGGGGTCGGCAAGGCCTCCATCTACCTGCGCTGGCCCAACAAGGAGGCGCTGCTGGTAGCGGTCTTCGCCTCCCGCCTGTCCGGGGTCCGCGACATCGACACCGGCAGCCTCCGCGACGATCTGGTGGCGCTGGCCCGCCAGGTGCTGCACGCATTCCTGGACGAGTCGGGCGGCGCGGTCCTGCGCCTGATGCTGGAGGTGGAGAGCATCCCGGCCGGCCAGGAGCATCTGGACCGTTTCCTCCAGTCCCAGGCGACGGCGGCCCGGGCCATCGTGCACCGCGGCATCGACCGGGGCCAGCTGCGCCGGGACATCAGCGTCACCCTGCTGCTCAACACGATCAGCGGCGGCGCCCTCAATCACGCCTTGACCACGCCGTCCCGCTCCCGCGCCAAGGTGGCCGCCGGCGCCGACCGCTACGCCGAGGAACTGGTCGATTTCGTGCTGGCCTCAGTGACCACGGCCGGCTAACGCCACCGCGCGGAGGCGGTCGCCCTCGCGGATCAGGTCTCCCGAGCGGATCAGCAGTTCCACGTGGGCGGCGGTCTCGGCCACCGCGCCGACCAGCATCGGGCCGATCTCGTCCCACGGGCGCGACCAGGTCAGCTGGGACGCCACCTGCCAGATGGTGGCCGCACCCAGCCTCTCCACGGTCTCCCGGATCTCGCGGCACCGGTCGCGGTGGTGGCCGTCCAGTTCGGCGGCGCGCGCGGCAATTCCGCGGAAGCGGTACTCGTGGCCGGGCAGCGCCTCGCACTCGTCGTACGCGGAGACCTTCACCAGCGACTCCAGGTACCGGCCGAGCGGGTCCTCGCCGCTCAGCTGGAGGCCGATGTTGGGGCTGATCCGGGGCAGCACGTGGTCGCCGGTGAGCAGCACCTGCGCGTCGGGTTCGAGCAGGCACAGGTGGCCCGGGGTGTGTCCGGGCGTCCAGACGGCCCGTAGCCGGCGGCCGGCCAGGGGCACGAGGTCACCGTCGTCGAGCATCACGTCCGCATCGGCAAGCGGGGCGAAGTGTGTGTCGACCGCCGCCCCGAACCTCCCGATCAGGCCGTCGATCTCCTCGGCCGGAACGTGCAGATCACGCATCCACGCCGCCAGTGCCACACTCGGCGCCACCTCCCGGTCACGCAGCATCGTCGCGTGCTCGGCAGGATGCATGGCGACCCAGGCCCCGGAGGCGTCGCGGAGCCGGGCGGTCAGCCCGTGGTGGTCCGGGTGCACGTGGGTGAGCACGACCCCGGTGACGTCGGCGGCGGTCGCTCCGGCCTCGGCGAGCCCGGCGGTGAGCGCGTGCCATCCGGCGTCGCTCTCCCACCCGGGGTCGACGACGACGAGCCCGTCGTCCCCCGGAACCAGGTAGCTCAACGTGTAGCGCAGCGGATTGTTCGGGATCGGCACCGGAACCGACACCAGCCCACCGGCCAGCTTCTCCACCGGCGGCAGGACCTTGGCCCGCCAGGCCTCCTGCTGAATGCTCACCCGAACCCCTTTCCTAGACGGGTGACGTCTAGGAAAGAAACGATATCTTGAACGTCACCCGTTCAGCAATCGGCGGGCGGGCGCAGGATCTGAGGACGGCCCTACATCATCTCCTCGGTGGTGGGGATCAGGACTGTTTTCAGCTCGGTGTAGGCCTCGATCGACGTTCGGCCGCCCTCCCGGTTCAGGCCGGACTGGCCGTAACCGCCGAAGGCCACGTGCGGCTCCAGCTGGTAACCGTTGACGCCGACCGTTCCGGCGCGCAGCGACTTCGTCAGGCGGAACGCCCGCTTCACGTCCGACGTCCAGACGGTGGCGGCCAGGCCGTACGTGGTGTCGTTGGCCAGGCGCAGCGCCTCGTCCTCCTCGGTGAACGGGACCACCGCCAGCACCGGGCCGAAGATCTCCTCGCGGGCGATCGTGGCGTCGTTGGCGACGTCGGCGAACAGGGTCGGCTCGACGAAGTTGCCGGCCGCCAGCTCGCCGTCGGGGCGGCCGCCGCCGGTCACCAGGCGGGCGCCCTCGGTGCGGCCGGACTCGATGTAGCCGAGGACCCGGTTCAGCTGGCGTTCGTTGATCAGCGGGGACGCGGTGGTCTCCGGGTGGAACGGGTCTCCGTAGGTGACCAGCGCGGCCATCGCCTCGGCGATCGCCAGGAACTCGTCGTAGACGTCGCGGTGCACCAGCGCCCGGGTGTGCGCGACACACGCCTGGCCGGAGAGGCCCATCGTCACCGTGCCCATGGTGGTGGCGGCGGCCGCGTACACATCGGCATCCGGGAAGACCAGTGACGGGCTCTTGCCGCCGAGCTCGAGGCTGGTCCGTTTGACGCCGTTCGCGGCGGCGGCCAGGACCTTGCGGCCGACGCCGCGGCTGCCGGTGAAGCTGATCTTGTCGACCAGCGGGTGGTTGATCAGGGCGTCGCCGGTGGTGTCGCCGGGGCCGGTGACCACGTTGAGGACACCCGGCGGCAGTCCCGCCTCCTCGATGATGCGGGCCAGGCGCAGCGCCGAGAACGTCGCATACTCGGACGGTTTCAGCACCACGGTGCAGCCGGCGGCCAGCGCGGGCGCGATCTTCTGGGCGGCCAGCAGCAGCGGGCCGTTCCACGGGATGATCGCGGCGACCACCCCGACCGGCTCGCGCAGCGTGAGCACCATGTGGTCGCCGCCCTGGTAGCCGGGCAGTGTCTCGCCGGCGAGCTTGTCGACCCAGCCGGCGTGGTGGTCGAAGATGTCGGCGACACATTCGACGGACATCGCATACGTCTCGCCGAAGCTGACCGGCACCCCGTTGTCGAGCGCGACCAGCGTCTGCAGTTCCACGGCGTTTTCCCGGATGGCGTCGGCGATGCGGCGCAAGACCTTGATTCTTTCCTTCGCTCTGGTACGCGGCCACGTGCCCTCATCGAACGCGACGCGAGCAGCGCGTACCGCCGCGTCCACGTCGGACGTCGTGGCGATGGCGAACGTGCCCACCTCCTCGGCGGTCGCCGGGTGCAGGTGGTTCCAGGCGGCGCCGTCGGCGGACGGGCGCCAGTCGCCGTCGATCAGCAGTTCTCCGCCGGCCAGGCCGACCTCGTCGCGTTTGGCCTTGATCGAGAGCACCATACCGACCTCCGGGCGCGCGAATTGAAACAGGTTCTATTTCTCGGCACGGTACGCCGTGTCCCGGAGGTCCGCCAGATACGCCGGCCATTCACCGCCCCCGTGCACCGCCAGCGACGCCCCGCTGATGTACCCGGCCAGCGGCGACGCGAGCAACAGACAGGCGCTCGCCACCTCCCCGGCCGCCGCCGCCCGCCCCATCGGCACAGTCCGCGCCACGGTCGACGCCGCGGGAGGGCTGGACGCGGACGAGCCGGGCACGTCGACCGGGCCCACGACCAGGGTGTTCACGCGAACTTTCGGAGCCCACTCGGCGGCCAGACTGGTCGCCAGGTGCTGGAGGCCCGCTTTGGCGGCGCCGTAGGCGGCGGTCCCGGGTGACGGCCGGGTGCCACTCACGCTACCGATCATGAGGATCACGCCGCCGGTGTCCTGGTCGCACATCACCGCGTTGGCCGCCTGCGCCACATGCAGTGGCGCGATCAGGTTGAGCTCGATGATCTTCGCGTGCAGCCGGGGAGAGGCCCGGCCCGCCGGAACCTCCGGACTGCCTCCGGCATTGTTGATCACCACGTCGACACGCCCGAACCGCTCGACCGCGGCGTTGATCAAGGCCGCCGCCTGGGCCGGATCACGCACATCCGCCTGGAAGAACTCCAACCCGAAGAGAGCCGGCGCGGCGGAAGACGGCGCGGCGGCGGGAGCGGGCGGGGATGGCGGCGGCGTGGGTGGGGTTCGGCCGCAGATCAGGACGTCGGCGCCGGCCGAGTGGAACGCCGCGGCGATGGCGGCGCCGATGCCGCGGGTGCCGCCGGTGACCACCACGGCGCGGCCGGTGAAGTCGAGGGGGTCCATGGATGTCGATGCTAGCCACCCAAGCAAGCGCTAGGTTAGCCTGACCGCCGTGGGGATCGATCTGCACCGCGGCGCGGTCGCTGAGGTGATCGTGGATTTTCCGCCGGTCAACGCGCTTCCGGCGGCCGGCTGGCACGCCCTCGCCGACGCGATCGGCGCGGCCGGGGCCGACGAGCAGACCCGGGTGGTGGTGCTGGCGGCCGAGGGCCGCGGGTTCTGCGCGGGTGTGGACATCAAGGAGATGCAACGGACTCCGGGCCACGAGGCGCTGCTCGCCGCGAACCGGGGGTGTGCGGCCGCGTTCGGGGCCGTCTACGACTGCCCGGTCCCGGTGATCGCGGCGGTCCAGGGGTTCTGCCTGGGCGGCGGGGTGGGCCTGGCCGGCAACGCCGACCTGGTGATCGCGGCCGACGACGCGACGTTCGGGCTGCCCGAGGTGGACCGGGGCGCGCTGGGTGCGGCGACGCACCTGGCCCGGCTGGTTCCGCACCAGCTGATGCGGACCATGGTCTACACCTGCCGGCCGGTGACGGCGTGGGAGCTGCACCGGTTCGGGACGGTGCTGGAGGTGGTTCCGGCGGCCGGGCTGCGCCGGGCCGCACGCCGGGTGGCCGAGGAGATCGCGGCGAAGGATCCGCTGGTCATCCGGCGGGCCAAGGAGTCCCTGAACGGGATCGATCCGATCGACGTGAAGCGCTCCTACCGGTTCGAGCAGGGCTTCACGTTCGAGCTGAACCTGAACGGCGCCGGCGACCGGGCCCGCCAGAAGTTCGTGGACGGCCGATGAAGTGGAGGGCCAGCAGAGGTGAGAGTCAGCATCGAGGACGCCGTCGCCGAGGTCCGGGACGGGATGACGGTCGGGATCGGCGGCTGGGGCTCACGGCGTAAACCGATGGCCCTGGTCCGGGCGCTGCTGAGGGCCGGCCGCAAGGACCTGACCCTGGTCGGCTACGGCGGGCCGGACGTCGGGCTGCTGGTGGCCGCGGGCCGGGTACGCCGGATCGTCACCGGTTTCGTGTCGCTGGACAGCATTCCGCTGGAGCCGCACTTCCGGGCCGCGCGCAGCGCCGGAGCCGTGGAGCTGACCGAGTATGACGAGGGAATGCTCTACTGGGGGCTGCTGGCCGCCGCGAACCGGCTGCCGTTCCTGCCGATCCGCGCGGGCCTGGGTTCCGACGTGATGCGGGTCAATCCGGGCCTGCGGACGATCCGCTCCCCCTACCCCGACGCCACCGAGCTGGTGGCGATGCCGGCGATCACCATGGACGTCGCGTTCATCCACCTGAACCGGGCCGACGAGCACGGCAACGGCCGCTATCTGGGCCCCGATCCGTACTTCGACGACCTGTTCTGCCTGGCCGCGAAGAAGCGGTTCCTGTCGTGCGAGCGCCTGGAGAAGACCGACGACCTGATGAGCGGCGGCCCGCCGCAGACGCTGCTGGTCAACCGGTCGATGGTGGAGGGCGTGGTGGAGACCCCGAACGGCGCGCACTTCACCAGCTGCGTCCCCGACTACGGCCGGGACGAGGCGTTCCAGAAGGAGTACGCCACCACCGACTGGGACACGTTCCGGGCCCGCTATCTGGACGGCGACGAGGACGACTACCAGCGGGCGGTCCGGCGGTGACCCGGGCCGAGACGTGCGTGGTGGCGTGTGCCGAGGCGTGGCGCGGCGACGGCGCGGTGCTGGCGAGTTCGGCCGGGCTGATCCCGGGGCTGGGCGCCCGCCTGGCGCAGCTCACGTTCGCCCCGGATCTGCTGGTCACCGACGGTGAGGCGACCCTGTTGCGGGACGGGCAGGTGGAGGGCTGGCTGCCGTACCGCCAGGTCTTCTCGATCGTCGCGGCCGGCACCCGGCACGTGATGATGGGCGCGAGCCAGCTGGACCGGTTCGGCAACCAGAACATCTCCTGCATCGGCCCGTGGGAGCAGCCCACCTCGCAGCTGCTGTGCGTGCGCGGCGCGCCCGGCAACACGGTGAACCACCCGGTCAGCTACTGGGTGCCCAGGCATTCGCCGCGGGTGTTCGTCGAGCACGTCGACATGGTCTCCGGGGTCGGTCACGATCGGGGCGCGCACGAGATCCGCCTGGTCGTCACGAATCTCGCGGTCCTCGACTTCGCCACCCCGGACCGGTCGATGCGGCTGCGGTCGGTGCATCCGGCCGTCACGGTGGACGAGGTGGTCACGGCGACCGGGTTCGCGCTGACCGTTCCTGATCAGGTGCCGGAGACGCGCGAGCCCACCACGGACGAGCAGCGCCTGATCCGGGAACATCTCGACCCGGACGGCCGGCGGGACCGGGAGGTCAGGTGAGGACGGCGCTCACCGAGCTGCTCGGCTGCCGGCATCCGATCGTGCAGACCGGCATGGGTTACGTCGCCGGGGCCGGTCTGGTGTCGGCGGTGGCCGAGGCCGGCGGTTTCGGCATCGTGGCCTCCGCGACGATGACCCTCGGCCAGCTCGAAGCCACGATCAAACAGATCAAGAGCAAGACCCACAATCCCTTCGGCGTCAATGTACGGGCGGACGCCCCCGACGCGAGCGAACGCATCGACCTGCTGATCCGGGAACGGGTGCGGCTCGCCTCGTTCGCCCTCGCGCCGGACCGTGACCTGATCCGCCGGTGCGCCGACGGCGGGGTGCTGACCATGCCGTCGGTGGGCGCGCGGCGGCACGCCGAGAAGGTCGCCGCCTGGGGTGTGGACGCCGTGCTGGTGCAGGGCGGCGAGGGCGGCGGGCACACCGGGCCGGTGCCGACGACGCTGCTGCTGCCGCAGGTGGTGGACGCGGTGGACATCCCGGTGGTGGCGGCCGGCGGGTTCTTCGACGGGCGGGGGCTGCTCGCGGCGCTCGCCTACGGGGCGGCCGGGGTGGCCATGGGCACCCGGTTCCTGCTCACCTCGGACAGTCCGGTCGGGTTGCGGGTCAAGCAGCTGTACCTCGATGCGGACGTGACGGGCACCGTCGTCACCACTCGCGTGGACGGGATGCCGCACCGGGTGCTGCGTACGCCGTACATCCAAGGTTTGGAAAGATCGGGACGGGTGAGCGCGCTGGTCCGGTCGGCCCGGCATGCCGTCGCGTTCCGGCGTCTCGCCGGCCTGTCCTGGCCGCAGTTGCTGCGGGCCGGGCGGGCGGCGCGGCACGGGCGCGAGCTGACCTGGGCGCAGACGCTGATGGCGGCGGGCACGCCGGTGCTGTTGCGCACGGCGATGGTCGAGGGACGCCCGGAGTTCGGGGTGATGTCGGCCGGGCAGGTCGCCGGGATGATCGACGACCTGCCGTCGTGTGCCGAACTGATCGCGCGGATCATGAAAGAAGCGGATGACGGGCTGGGGCGGCTCACAGCCGTTCGATGATCGTCACGTTGGCCTGGCCGCCGCCCTCGCACATGGTCTGCAGGCCGTATCGTCCGCCGCACCGTTCGAGTTCGTGCAGCATGCTGACCATCAGCCGGGCGCCTGTCGCACCGAGCGGATGACCGAGAGCGATCGCTCCGCCGTTCACGTTGACCCGTCCGGGGTCGGCGCCGGTCTCCTTGAGCCAGGCCAGGACGACACTGGCGAACGCCTCGTTCACCTCGAAACGATCGATGTCGCCGATGCTCAGCCCGGTCTTGCGCAGAGCGTGCGCGGTCGCCGGGATCGGTGCGGTGAGCATCAGGACCGGATCGTCGCCGCGGGCCGAGAGGTGGTGGATGCGTGCTCGCGGGTGCAGGCCGTGGTCGCGGACGGCCTGCCCACTCGCGATCAGGAGAGCGGCGGCCCCGTCGGCGATCTGGCTGGCCATCGCGGCCGTGGTGACCCCACCTTCGCGGAGCGGCTTGAGCGCGGCAATCCGTTCAGCGCTGGTGTCCCGCCGCGGACACTCGTCCGCCCCACCCCACAAACCGCCACCGCCTGCCGCGCTTCCCGCGCCTGCCGCGCCTGCCGCGCCTGCCGCGCCTGCCGCGCCTCCCGCGCCTGCCGCGCCTGCCGCGCCTCCCGCGCCTCCCGCGCCTCCCGCGCCTCCCGCGCCTCCCGCGCCTCCCGCGCCTCCCGCGCCTCCCGCGCCTCCCGCGCCTCCGATGATCTCTCGCTTGAAGCGTCCTTCGTCAATTGCTTTGACCGATTTTTCGTGACTTATCAGTGCGTAGGATTCCATCGCCTCCCGGCTGATCGACCACCTCGCAGCGATGTCGTCGGCGCTGCGGAACTGCGAGACCTCCTGTAAGCCGTACCGCGACGCCCAGCCGTCACTGCCCACATACGGGCCGGCCGGAGCCATCGCGCTGCCGATCGGGACCTGGCTCATGTTCTGCACTCCCCCGGCGACGATCAGGTCAGCGGTCCCGCTCATCACCGCCTGCGCCGCGAAGTGCACCGCCTGCTGCGACGACCCGCACTGCCGGTCCACCGTGACCCCGGGAACGTGTTCTGGAAAGCCGGCCGCCAGCCATGCCGTCCGGGCGATGTCCCCGGATTGCGGCCCCAGCGTGTCGACGCACCCGAAGATCACGTCGTCGACCGCGGCCGGATCGACACCGGCCAGCAGCGCACCGATCACCGCGGCGCCCATGTCAGCTGGATGAACCCCGGAGAGCAGACCACCACGACGCCCGACCGGGGTGCGCACCGCACCGACCAGATATGCCTCCATTGTTGACGCCCTCCCGTCGCAGCGAGTAGAACGTGTTCTAACTTACCGGGATCGGGGTGGCCCATGCACGTCGGATACACGCCCGAGCAGGAGAAGCTGCGGGCCGCACTTCGGGACTACTTCGCGACACTGATGACACCCGAGCTGCGGGCCGGCCTGACCAGCGGCGACGGCGAATACGGCGACGGCGCCGCGTACCGGGAGGTGGTCCGGCAGCTGGGCCGCGACGGCTGGCTGACGATCGGTGGCCGGTCCCGTCTGGAGCAACTGATCTTCGCCGACGAGGCGGCCCTGGCCGGGGTGCCGGTGCCGTTCCTGACCCTCTACACGGTCGGCCCGACCATCGCCCGGCACGGCACCGCCGAGCAGAAGGAGCAGCTCGTCCCCCGGATCGAGGCGGGCGAGGTGCACTTCTCGATCGGCTACTCGGAGCCGGGCGCCGGCACCGACCTGGCCGCCCTGAAGACCCGGGCCGTCCGCGACGGCGACCACTACGTGATCAACGGCCAGAAGATGTGGACCAGCCTGATCCAGTACGCCGACTACGTCTGGCTGGCCTGCCGCACCGACGCCGAAGCCCCGCGGCACAAGGGACTGTCGATCATCATGGTCCCGACCGACGCCCCCGGGTTCTCGTGGACCCCGGTGCGGACCGTGGCCGGCCCGTCGACCAGCGCCACCTACTACGACGACGTACGCGTCCCGGCATCGGCGCTGGTCGGCGTGGAGAACCAGGGCTGGCGCCTGATCACCGACCAGCTCAACCACGAACGGGTCGCCCTCACCTCGGCCGTCCCGCTCCAGCGAGCGCTGCGGGAGGTCCGCGACTGGGCGGTCGCCACCGGCCGGATCGAGCACGAGTGGGTCCGCCTGCACCTGGCCCGGGTGCACGCGAAGACCGAGGCGCTGAAGCTGTTCAACTGGCGGGCCTGCATCACCGACGGCACCCCGGCGGCGCCCCGGGCATCGGCCGGCAAGGTCTACGGCACCGAGTTGGCCATCGAGGCGTACCGGCTGCTCATGGAGATCATCGGCCCGGCCGCGACGATCCGCGAGGGCGAGCCGGGCGCGGTGCTGTCCGGCCGGATCGAGCGGATGTACCGGTCCTCGCTGATCCTGACCTTCGGCGGCGGCACCAACGAGGTGCAACGCGACATCATCGCGGCCGGCGCGCTCGGCCTCCCGATCAGGCGTTGAGGAGCCGCTCATGGACTTCGAACTCAGCACCGAAGCCGTCGAACTGGCCGGGCTGACCCGCGACCTGGCGGCCTCGGGGCGGCCACTGTGGCCGGCGCTCGCCGAGGCCGGGATCCTCGCGGCGGCGCTACCGAAACGGGCCGGCGGCGAGGGCTACGGGCTGGTCGAGCAGTGCGCGATCCTGATCGAGCTGGGCCGGCACGCGGCCGACGTCCCGTATCTGACGTCGATCGTGGTGGCCGCCTCGACGATCGCCGAGTTCGGCGCCGACGAGCAGGTCGAGACGCTGGCCGTGCCGGCCGGACGGGGTGACCTGATCCTGTCCGGAACAGACGTCGCGCCGGCCGTCGCACGACAGAAACTGGTCTTGGGCACGGCGGCCCAGCAACTCGGCGTCGTCGAACGCGCCCTGGAGATGACCGCCGAGTACGCCCGCACCCGGGTCCAGTTCGAGCGCCCGATCGGCGCGTTCCAGGCCGTCTCGCAGCGGCTCGCCGACGCGTGGATCGATGTGGAGGCGCTGCGGCTGGCCGTGTGGCAGGCGGCGTCCCGGCCGGAGGCGGCCGAGATCGCGACGGCCGGGTTCTGGGCCGCCGAGGCCGGGCACCGGGTGCTGCACACCGCCGTCCACGTGCACGGCGGCGTCGGCATCGACATGGACTATCCGCTGCACCGGTACTTCCTGGCCGCCGAACACCACGAGTTCCTGCTCGGTGGCGCCACCGCCCAACTTCTCGACCTGGCCGAGGTGCTTCGATGAAATTCACGCTGGGGATCGCGCTGAGTCCGCTCGACCAGTTGACCGAGCTCGCCCGTACCGCTGAGGAATGCGGTTTTGCCTCGATCGCCTTGCCGGATTCGCTGTTCTATTCCGAACACGTCTCCGCCGCCTATCCCTACACGCCGGACGGCAGCCGATTCTGGAACGCCGACACCCCCTGGCCGGACCCGATGGTGGCGGCCGGCGCCATGGGCGCGGTCACGTCGACGATCCGTTTCTACACCCAGGTCCTCAAACTCGATCCGCGCAATCCGCTGCTGCTCGCGCGGCAGATCGGCACGGTCGCGGCGCTCACCGGAAACCGGTTCGGGCTCGGCGTCGGGCTCGGCTGGTCGCCCGAGGAATCGCATTGGTGCGGCCAGCCGTTCTCCGATCGCGGGGCCCGGGCCGACGAGTCGATCGAGATCCTCAAACGGATTCTGGCCGGTGGAATGGTGTCGTTCCACGGAAAGCATTTCTCGTTCGAGAAGCTACAGATGAGCCCGGCGCCGACCGAACCCGTCCCGTTCTACGTCGGCGGGCACTCCGAACCGGCGCTGCGCCGGGCCGCGCGGATCGGTGACGGCTGGTCCTCGGCGATGATCGGTTTCGACGACCTGCGGTCCACCATCACCAGGCTGGGCGAGCTCCGCGCTGAACACGGCCGCGCCCACCTGCCGTTCGAGATCCAGGCGGTCTGCATCGACCGGCCCGGCCTCGACGGGTTCCGGCAGCAGGCGGAGATCGGCGTCACCGACGCGATCGTGGTGCCGTGGCGCCGCTTCGACGCCACCCTCCAGGAGAAACGTGACGCGCTGCGCCGCTTCGCGGATCGGTTCGTGGGGCCGCTAGCCTCGGCCGGGTGAATTCACCCGCTGCCCCGCCACGCCCGGCGTCCCGGCCGGTCGAACTGCGCCCGGTCGGCCGGGCCGATCGTGCCGTGCTGACCAATCTCGGACAACTGTTCCGCCACGACCTGTCCGAGTCCTACGGGCACGTGCCGAACGACGACGGGTCCTTCAACGACCGGATCGTCGACCTGTTCCTGGCCGGGGCCGAGCCGGAGGCCCGTGGCTGGCTGATCACCGCCGCCGGCCGAACCGGCGGATACGTCCTCACCGCCGCGGATCCCGGCGGTGGCCGTACCATCTCGGCGTTTTTTGTGGTCCGCGGTCTGCGCCGGACCGGCGTCGGCCGGATCGCCGCGCTGGAGGTCATTCGAATGGTGCCGGGGCGCTGGGTCATCGGTTTTCAGCGTTACAACCCGGGCGTCGAGGATTTCTGGTCCGCAATCGCGACCGAATTGACCGGCGACAAATGGGAGATCCACGACGGCCCGACCCCGGAGACGCGCCCGCCGGACACTTTCATAACCCTTGATCTGGTACGCGCCCCGTGGCCGGACAACCGCATTTGACGAGTGCCGAACCACGCCCCGCGAGGCAGGCGGTCCGTTCCGCTTTCCGCGCGCCCGCCGGGCTCCGGCAGCCCAAAGACCGCGAGCCGTCGCTGAGCCCGGTAATCCGCACCGCGAAGCCGCCGTAAGCGACGGCTGAGGCCGCCGGCCGTCGCTGAGCCCGGTAATCCGGTACGGATTACCTGCGTGAGCGACGGCCGACGGTCTGCTCACCCCCAGCGGGCGGTGCTCCAGTCCTCGGTGGAGGCGTAACGGGCGCCGCTCCAGTCGTCGGCCGACCACGCACGGCCGCTCCAGGCGCGGCCGCTCCAGCTCGGGTCGGTCCAGGTCCGGTTGCCGCTCCACGGGATCGCCTGCCACACGACCGAACCCCAGGTCTTCGAGGCGAACGACGTGCCGGTCCAGCCGTCGCCGGCGATCGGGATGCCCATCCAGGTGCCGCCGATCCACGACCGTTCGGCCGCCGACATGGCCGCCCAGTTGGCGCTGTGGAACGGCCCGAAGACGGTGAACTCGCCGGTCAGCGGCACATTGTTGCTGACCACCCGGCTGTCGCCGCGGGCGTCGTCGAGCCTGCCGTCACCCGCCGACAGCGGGAACGACTGCCCCGCGGCGGCAGGCGTCAGGCTCAGCGCGGTGTTCACGTTGATCTGCTTCAGCCGGAGCGTGCCCGCTTTGCCGGTGGCCAGCGCCGTACCCCGCTTGAGAAGGTCTTTGACCTGGTCGGGGGTGAGCGACGGCCGGGCCTGGAGCAGCAGCGCGACGGCCGCCGAGGTCACCGCGGTGGCCTGTGAGGTGCCGCTGCCCCGGAACAGCGTGGTGCCGCTGCGCGCCGCCGGGTACGTCGCGTCGATGGCCGATCCCGGGTCCCGCAACGACAGGATCGACTCACCGGGCGCCAGCACGTCGATCGCCTTGCCGTTGGTGCCGCTGTTGGTGAACGTGGCCAGGTCGTCGTCGGCGGTGGAGACGGTGCCCTTGGTCGCGGCGGCGCCGACCGCGAGCACGTACGGATCAGTGGCCGGATTGGTCAGCCGGGTCTCGGCGTTGCCGTCGTTCCCGGCGGCCACGACCACGACGATGCCCGCTTTCCAGGCGCGTTCGACGGCGTACTGGAGGGGGTCGCTGGCGGCCGACGGGTTGCCGCCGCTGCCGTAGGAGAGGTTGAGCACCCGGATCGGGTTGGCCGGGTCGTCGTTGCGGTGCTCGACCACCCAGTCGACGGCGGCGATCACCTGGGACACGTCGACGGCGCCGTTCGCGGTGCCCAGCTTGAGCGATGTGAGCTGCGCGCCGGGGGCGATGCCCTTGGTGCCGGAGGCGGTGTCGTTGCCGACGATGATGCCGGCCATGTGGGTGCCGTGGCCGTACGAGTCGAGGTAGCGCAGGTTGTCGGCCTGCGATTCGAACGACAGGTCGGGCCCGTTGACCACTTTGCCGGCCGGCAGCCCGGCGACCGGCGCGATCCCGGTGTCGAGCAGGGCCACCCCCACTCCGGCGCCGGTCAGCCCGGCCGCGTTCCCGGTGTCCGCCCCGATGATCGCCCGCACGTCCTTGAGGGTGGTGCCCGCCGTGGATCCGGTGGTGGTGGTCAGCCAGCGTCCGCTCCAGGCGCGGCCCATCGGCTCCGGCGTCCCCCCGGGCACGATCAGCGCACTGCCCCCGACCAGGGCGAGCGGCAGTGCCACCGCGACCGCGGTGCGCAGGGCCTTTCTCGTACGCTTCATCGCGCGTCCTCCGTAGCGTTCCGGTTGCCGTACGGTGGCGAGTCATCGGCGCGGCCCGGCGAACCCTGAGGTTTCCTTCCGGATCGGTTTTCTTCAGTTGTGGCCGGTCGCGCCGATGTGGCGGCAGTGACCCTGGACCTCGCCGCCGAAGTCGACGACCTCGAGAACCACGAGGGACACGACGTCTCGGCCCTGCTGGCCCGGGCGTCCGCCGCCGTGGACGAGGCGCAGCGGCTGGGAGACGTGGTGCTGGGGCACCGGGCCCGGCTGGTGCACGCCGACATGCGCCGCCGGCAGGGCGACGTCGATCACGCGGCCCGGGTCTTCCTGGCCACGCACCGCTGGGCGGAACGCCACGACTGCCGGCCGCTGCTGGCCCGCAGCCACTTCCATCTGGCGCTGACCTTCCACTACCTGGGTGATCACGCGGCCAGCCTGGAACACGCGCTCAATGCGGTGGACCTGCTCGACGACGACGCGCCGGGCGGGCTGCGGGTGATCCATCTGGTACGGCTGGCCAACTCGCTCGCCGAGAACGGATCCACCGACGCGGCGCGGGACCGCTACCAGCAGGCGGAGCGGATCGCCACCGACATCGGTGACCGGACGCGGCAGCTGCTGGTGCTGAACAACCTGGCGTACACCGAGCTGGAGGCCGGCAACGCGGGCACCGCGCTGGCCGCGGTCGAGCGGATGTACCACGCGGCCCGTGCCATCGGCCGGGATCTGCTGATCATCGAACGCGACACGGTCGCGAACATCCACATCAGCGCGGGCCGGTACGAGGAGGCGGAGCGGATCCTGCAGAACGTGTGGGAGGCGCCGCCCTGGTTCGAGGCTCACGACGCCGCCGAGGCCGCGCTGACCCTGGCGCTCGCCCAGCGGCACCGCGACGCCCTGGACCGTGCCCAGGCGAGTCTCGACCACTGCCGGGAGCTGTGCGCCGAGCATCAGCTCAATTCGGTCGGGGTACGGGCGATGGCCGAACAGGCCGAGCTGTACGCGGCCGCGGGTGACCACCGTGCCGCGTTCGACGAGTACAAGCGCTTCCACACCGCCAGTGAGCAGCTGCGTTCGGCCCAGCAGGAGGCGAAGGCCCGGGCCCGGCAGGCGATGCTGGAGACCGCGGAGGCCCGCCGGGACGCCGAACGCTATCGGGAACAGGCCCGCCGCGACCCGCTGACCGGTCTGTGGAACCGCCGGTTCGTCGACGAGAGCCTGCCGCAGACGCTGGCCGGCGCCGCCGCGGCGAACCGTCCCGTGGTCCTGTCGGTGATCGACATCGACCACTTCAAACGGATCAACGACACGCTGTCGCACGACACCGGTGACCGGGTGCTGATCGCGGTCGCCGAACTGCTGGCCGACGAGCAGGACCGTCTCGCCGCCGACGGGTTCGTGGCCCGGATGGGTGGCGAGGAGTTCCTGATGGTGCTGCCCGGGGTGACCGCGGCCGAGGTGTTCGAGCGGCTCGACGGGGTCCGCCGCCGGATCGCCGGGCACCGCTGGCAGCCGGTCACCGGCAACCTGCCGGTGACGATCAGTGTGGGCGCCGTCGTCACCGGTCAGGCCACCCGCGACCAGGCCCAGTTGCTGGCCGAGGCCGACCGCCGGCTCTACACGGCCAAGCGCGAGGGCCGCGACCGCGTGATCAGCTGAAGACCGCCAGCCGTCGCTGACACGCCTCAACCAGCACGGAAAACCACCGTGAGCGACGGCCGAGACCGCCAGCCGTCGCTCACGCGCCCTATCGGGCGCGGGAAAGCGCCGTAGGCGACGGCTGGCGGTTCCCGGGCCGGACCGCGTCCAGCCGACCGGTTTCAAGCGGTGAGCGGGCCGGCAGCCGTTCTAGCCGGGAGGCACGGAACTGAGGGTGCCGACGGTCTCGGGGATCTGCCGTTCGATTCTCCGGCGGGATTTCGCGACGTACATCGCGGCGTCGGCCCGGTGCAGAATCGCCTCGGTGTCGTCGTCGGTCTCGCGGGCGGCGACGCCGATGCTGGCGCCGATCGTGACGGTCTCGCCGGCGATGTGGAACGGCTCGGTGAGCCGTTCGGTGAGCCGTTCGGTGAGCCGGTTCCGGAGGTGTTCGGCGTCGGCCGGCCCGGCGTCCGGGGCGAGCAGGATCGCGAACTCGTCACCGCCGAGGCGGGCCACCAGGTCGATGGTTCGGGTCTCGGCGCGCAGCCGGGCCGCCACCTCGGTCAGCAGCATGTCGCCGGCGGCGTGGCCGAGCCGGTCGTTGACCGGTTTGAAGCCGTCCAGGTCCAGGTAGAGCACGGTGAGCGGGCCGGTCGGCCGGTCCGCCGCGCGCTGGTGGAAGAGGGCCCGGTTGGCCGCGCCGGTCAGCGGGTCGTGGTAGGCGAGGTGCCGCAGCTCTTCCTCACGTTCGCGCAGTTCGGAGACGACCCGGTGCAGGTCGCGGCTGAGCGCCGAGTTGTCGCGCAGGGCGACCAGCTGGCGGGCGAGGACGAGCAGGACGACCGCGCCGAGGACGGCGGCGGAGAAGGTGTCGAGGTGGTTGCCGGAGCCGACCCGGTCGATGGCGGCGAGGATGGCCAGGGCGAGCGGGAAGTACGGCAGGTACAGCAGCACCGGCAGCGCGGGCGCGGCCAGGCCCGGCCGTTGCGACGGGGCCATCACCGCGGCCAGGCCGAACAGCACGAACCCGGCGACCCAGCCGGTGTCGATGATGCTGCCGCAGGTGTACGAGCTGTGCTGGTTGAGGTAGGCGAACCCGAGGTCGGCGGTGCTGAACGAGATGGCGCCGGCGACGATCAGCGCGGCGCTGCGGCGGCGGCCGGGTTCGGCGTGCGGGAGCAGGATCAGGGCGACCGCGCCGATCAGCACGTCGCCGAGCGGATAGGCGGCCGACACCGCCTTGGCCAGCGGGGTCAGGTTGCCGGCCCGGTAGACCGACTCCAGGACGAACACCCAGCTGAGGAAGAGCAGGGAGCCGGCGATGACGAGCCCGTCGAGGACGACCCGGAGCAGGCCGCGGCGTACCCCGAGGAAGGCGATCAGCGCGGTGACCGTGCACGGGACGATGAGCAGGAACCCGAAGTCGCCGATGTTCGGGAACGGGGCGGTGATCTGCCGGACCGACACGTACCAGGCCCACGTCGACTCGCCGAACGCCCAGCCGGTCATGCCGATCGCCAGCACCGCCCAGGCCAGCCGGGAACGGCCGGCGCTGCGGCGGGCGGTGACCAGCGCGGCGGCCGCGGCGAGCACCGCCGACAGGATGAGCACGGTGACGCTGAAGTCGGTGGCGGCCTGGGAGCCCGACGGCAGGGCGCGGAGCACGGCGAAGTGCCCGACGACCAGGGCGGCGCCGAGCAGCACGAGAAGCATCGGCATGTCCGCCTCCGTCGTGACCGGGTACTGGCCTCAGGGTGCCGGGGCCCGGTTGCGGACGGGGTATCAGAACGGGTGCAGCCGACCGTACGATCTTGCGATGTTCTTCCTCGCCCGCTACGTCATCCGCCGCGTCATCGGTGGCCCGTTGCCCCCGACGCCCGAATTCGACGCCGACGTGGACCTGATGATCAAGGATGCCGTGCTGCGGGAGGCGCGGGCGCGGCTGCTGCGCGACGGCGACTGGCGGGTCGCGAAACAGACGATCGAGGCGGCCGGTACGGACTGGGCGCTGCGCAGCTACCGGCTGGGTGTGTTCGCCGGGCTGGCCAGTGCCGACGACACCTGGTTCGACGGCTGGATGCGGGCCGAGCCGGCGGATCCGTCGGCCGCGCTGATCTGGGCCCAGGTGCTCGGTGGGCGGGCCGGGGAGGCCCGGGGCGGCGCGTCGGCGGCGAAGACGTCACGGGAGCAGTTCGACAGCTTCCACACCCTGTCGGAGAAGGCGGCGGAGGCCAGTGTGCGGGCGCGCGAACTGGCCGATCCGGGCGACCCGGGGCCGTGGATCGAGCTGATGTCGTCGTGTTTCTCCGCCCGGGCGGGACAGCTCAACGAGTTCTACGCCGAGGCACGACGCCGTGACCCGCACAACTTCGCCATGCACGAGATCGCGGTCGTTCTGACGTGCGCCAAGTGGTACGGCTCGCACGAGCGGATGTTCGCCGTCGCGCACGCGGCGGCCGAGGCGGCGCCACCCGGGCACAAGTCGACCCTGCTGCCGTTGTGGGCGCATTTCGAGTACGCGATGCGCGAGTTCGCCTGGGAGGACCGCAGCAAGCAGGCCCAGAAGGCGGTCCGGAAGTACTTCCGCAAGTCCGAGGTGCAGCGGGACGTCGACGGGTGGATCGCCAAGTTCCGGTCGGCGCCACCCACCTCGGAGCAGCTGTCGCAGGTCCGGCATTGGATGGCGGTCTACTACTGCCTGACCGGCCGCCGGAAGGACGCCAAAATCGTCTTCGACGAGCTGGGACAGTACGTGGCCCGCGCCAACGAGTGGGGCTGGTTCTACGGCGACATGGAGTACGGCTACCTGAAGAACTGGTGGTGGGCGAACGGCGTCGGCGGCGTGTGACGTCCCTACCGGCCCGGTGAACAGGCCTGACACCGGACGATCGGGTCCTAGGCTGCGAGGGTGACCACCCAGGGCGATACTCCGGCGACGGTGGGTGACCATCACCGATCGCACGACCTGCTCCCCTATCTCGGCCTGGCGCCGTTCGAGGAACGTCACGCCCGGCTGTTCCACGGCCGGCGAGCCCTCACCGAACACCTGCTCCAGCGCCTGCGGGAGCAACCGCCTGGCGCGGGTGTGCTGCTGGTGCTGGGCCCGTCCGGGGCCGGGAAGTCGTCGCTGCTCCGGGCCGGCCTGATGGGGTCGCTCGCCGGAGGCGCCGGGCTGATGGGGTCGCTCGCCGGAGGCGCCGGGCTGATGGGGTCGCTCGCCGGAGGCACGGTGGCGCCCGGTTCCGGACAGTGGCCGCGGCGTGTGCTCACCCCGACCGCCGGGCCGCTGCTCGAACTGGCCGCCTGCCTCGCCGGACTGGTCGGCGCCGATGCGATGGCGGTGCACCGGGCGCTGCTCGCCGAGCCGGCCGGGGCGCACGTGCTGGTCCGGCAGTCGCTGACCGGGGCCGGCCCGGACGCGCGCCTGGTGCTGGTGGTCGACCAGTTGGAGGAGTTGTTCACGCTCGGCTCGGACCCGGCGGAACAGGGCCGGTTCCTCACCGCGCTGCACAGCCTGGCCGCCGGGGGCGGCGCGCTGGTGGTCGCGGGCATCCGGGGTGACTTCCTCGATCAGGCGCTGGCCTTCCCGGAGATCCGGGACTCGGCCGAGGCCGGGGTGTTCCCGGTCGGCGCGATGTGCGAGTCCGAGCTGCGTGCGGCGATCACCGGCCCGGCCGCGGAAGCCGGTGTCCGGGTGCCGGAGGACGTCTGCGCCGCGATCCTGGACGATCTCCGTGAGCGCGGCGAGTCGGGTTCCGACAGCGGCGCGCTGCCGCTGCTGTCCCAGGTGATGTTCCTGATGTGGCAGTCCGGGGAGGCCGGCGGGCTGACCCTGGCGAACTACCACCGCTGCGGGGGCGTGTCCGACATCGTCCGCACCAGCGCAGAGCGGGTGTACGAGTCACTCGACGAGAACGGACGGGATCTGGCCCGCCGGATCTTCCTGCGGCTGACGGCGCTCACCGACGGCCGGCTCACCCGCCGCCCGAGGACCCGGGCCGAGCTGCTCGGCGGGGCCGGCGACGAGAGGGTCCTCGAGGCGTTCGCCGGGGCACGGCTGATCACCGTCGCGGACGAGACGGTGACCATCACGCACGAGGAGGTGCTGCGTTCCTGGACCCGGCTGCACGACTGGCTGCGACCCGACCTCGCCGATCAGGAGCTGCACCGCAGTCTCACCGAGGACGTCCGGGACTGGCAGAACAACGACCACGACCCGTCGTACCTCTACACCGGCCACCGCCTCCGGGCCGCCGACGAAGCCGCCCGGCGCTGGAACGACGACGATCACGCCCGGCAGCTCTACCTCGACGTGGCGGCGGCCGAATTCCTCCAGGCCGGCCGTCGTCGCGCCGGTGACTCCCGGCGGCGTGTCCACCGGGCGACGGCCGCCGCGGCGGTCCTCGTGGTCGCCATCACCGCCGGCGCCGGGTACGTCTCCCAGCTGACCACCGGCCACAGCGAGGAGCAGCGTCTCTCCACCCGGCTCGCGTCGGCCAGCCGGGTCGGCAACGTCGACCGTGGGACGGCCGAGCAACTGGCCGCGGCGGCCCTGCAGGTCGACGACACTCCGGAAGCGCTCACCGCGGCCGGGGTGCTGCTGGCCGACGCGTCCCGGGTGCTGCCGGCCCGCGACGGGCGGGTGGAGATCGGCGGTCCACGCGGGGAGCTGATGGCCACCATGGGCGTGGACACGGTCTGGTTCTGGGATGCGAAGACCGGGCACCCGATCGACACGCCGCTGACCGGGATCACCGGGTTGACCGACATCCGGATCAGCGCGACCGGGATCGTGGTCACGCTCGCCGCCGCCGACCCGGCGGTGCGGTTCTGGGATCCGGCCGCCGGGCGGGAGCTCGGCGCGCTGCCCGGCGGCCAGACCGGCACGGTGGAGAAGCTCGTCCTCGGAAACGCGGGACGGCTCCTGGCGACCTGCGGCACGGACGGCGTGGTACGGCTGTGGAACCCGGTCGACCGGAAGCCGAAGGGGACGCTGACCGGGCACGTGGGGCCGGTGCTGACCGGGCAGTTCAGCCCGGACGGGAAGGTCATGGTCACGATCGGCGCCGACCGGACCATGCGGCTGTGGGACGTGGCCACCGGAAGGCAGCGAGGCGAACCGAACGACGTCGACCCCGAGCTGGTGACCGCGACCGCGTTCAGCTCGGACGGGTCGCTGCTGGCCGCCGCCGTCGGCGACGACACGGTCAAGGTGTGGTCGGCGGCCACCGGGGCCAAACGGGCGAAGTCCCTGATCGGGCACGACTCCCGGGTGATCACGGTGGCTTTCGCGCCACGCGGCCCGGACGGCCCGGACGATCTGACACTCGCCTCCTCCGACGAGGACGGCACCGTACGGCTGTGGGATGCCGCCACGATGAAGGCGAAGGGCAAGCCGCTGCTCGGACATGCCGGCCTGGTGCACGACCTGCGGTTCAGCGCCGACGGGGATCTGCTGGCGACGGCCGGCGACGACGACGAGGTGCAGGTGTGGCGCACGGCCACCGGGGAGGCGGTGGGCAGGTCCCTGTCCGGGCACGACGGGCCGGTCCGGACTCTCCGGTTCGAGCCGGACGACGCGCTGATCACCGGGTCCGGCGACGGGACGGTCCGGCTGTGGGACAAGGTCGGCGCACCGCAGAACGGCCACTCCCAGCCGGTGAACGCGGTGACCTACAGTCCGGACGGCAGCCGGGTGGCCACCGCGGGCAACGACGGGACGGTCCGGCTGTGGGATCCCGCGACCAGGCTGCCGAAGGGCTCGCCGGTCTTCCGGGGGGACACCCCGGTGCGGGCGGTGGCGTTCCAGGACCGGGACCTCCTGGCGACCGCGGACGACAGCGGAGCCGTCCGATTCTGGGACCTGGCCACCGGAAAGTCCCGCGGGCGGCCGTTGACCGCGCACAGCGGGACGGTCTGGGCGCTCGACTTCAGCCCCGGCGGGAAGACGATGGCCACCGGCGGAGAGGACGGGACGGTCCGGCTGTGGGATCCGGAGACCCGCTCGCCGATCGGCAGGCCCCTGACCGGTCATGCGGGTCCGGTGCGTTCGGTGCGTTTCCAGCCCGACGGCCGCCGCCTGGTCACCGGCGGCGCCGACGGCACCATCCGATGGTGGAACGTGGACACCGGCGCCCAGGAGGGCGCGCCGATCAGCGGACACACCGGCGCGGTGTACGCCCTCGCGTTCAGCCGCAACCGGACGCTGCTGGCCTCCGGCGGACAGGACGGCCTGGTCCGGCTGTGGGACGCCGATTCACGTCAGCAGGTGTTCGAGCCGATGGACCGCCACAACCGGAAACCTGTGTGGGCGGTGGCGTTCAACTCCGACGACACGCTGCTGGCCAGCGGCGGCGACGACCGGACGGCCCGGCTGTGGGACACGGCGACCGGCGAACCGGAGGGTGCGCCGATCGCCGGGCACGCCGCGGCGGTCTCCGGCGTGGCGTTCCAGCCCGGCGAGCGGACGCTGACCACCGTGAGCGGCGACCGGACGGTGCGGTTCTGGGACATCGGCATCTTCCTGGAGCCCCGGAAGGCGCTGTGCGACCGGGTCGGTGGCCTCTCCGAAGCGATCTGGCGCCGGCAGCTGCCCGACGAGCCTTACGTGCCGACCTGCACCTGACGGCTCGCTCGTGCGGGCCTGCACCTGACGGCTCGCTCGTGCGGGCCTGCACCTGACGGCTCAGAGGACGATCACGGCACGGCCGGTGAGGGACCCGGAGGCGAGCTTGGCGTACGCCCGGTCGATCTCGGTGAAGGCGAACTCCTCCACCTGGTTGCGGATCAGCCCGGCCCCGGCCAGGGCGATCACCTCCTGCGCGTCGGCGATCGACGAGCCCTGGAAGGTGAACACCTCACCGTCGCGGGGCAGCGTGGAGAACCACGGTCCGCGCAGTCTCCCGCCGGCCGAGCCGATCAGGCCGTACGCGCCACCGGTCCGCACCGCCCCGATCCCGGCCGCGATGGTCTCGTCGGTGCCCACGAAGTCGAGGACGACGTCGGCCCTTCCGGACACCTCCGGCACACCGGAGTGCGCCCCGATGTCGGCCGCGTAGGACAGCCGGGCCGGCAGCGGATCCACGGCGACGACCCGGGCCGCGGTCAGCACCCGCACGAACTGGATGGCGAACGCGCCCAGCCCGCCGGCGCCGATCACCATGACCGTGCCGCGGGCCGGGATCCGGGGCAGGGCCCGCCGTACCGCGTGATAGGCGGTCGCGCCCGCGTCGGTCAGCGGCCCGGCGTGCCGCGGGTCCAGGTCACCGAGCGGGAGCAGCGCCCGCCGGTCACCGACCAGCACATGGGACGCGAGACCGCCGTCGCGCCCGTAGCCCCGGCCGGCCCGTCCGTGGGGGCAGCCGCTGTCCTGGCCACGCACGCAGTACCGGCACGTCCCGCAGGACGTCGGCGAGACCAGCGCGACCGGCTCCCCGGTGCCGTCGATCCAGCCGGCGACCTCGTGGCCCAGCGTGAACGGCATCGACCAGCCGAGCTGCGCGCCGACGGTGGCCGGGAGGTGCCGCATGGTCAGGTCGGAGCGGCACAGCCCGCAGCCGGCCACCCGCACCAGCGTCTCCCCCGGCCCCGGCGCCGGATCCGGCACCTCGACGAGTTTCGGGGGCTCGCCCCAGTCAGTCATCCGATACGCCAGCACACCCTCAAGAGTGGAACCTGTTATCGCCGTCGGTCAAGGAGAGATTGACCGGAAACTAGAACGAGTTCTATCGTCGAGGGCGTGCTCACCACACCGTTCGCGGAAGCGATCCAGGAGGCCGAGCGGGTCATCACAGGTGCCCCGCACGTGCGCGACGAGCTCGATCTCATCGAGGGCTACGACTATCTGGCCGGCAGCATCCGTGCGTCGGTGCAGATGGCGTGGGCGTACCAGCGGGACTTCCCCTATTTCGTACGCTCCACCGGGCCGTACACGAAGATGGGCCTGGACAACCCGGACACCCTGTACTTCCACGCGTGGCTGCGCGACGACGCCGAGTACGTGATCACCGGCGAGCGCGGCAGCACCGTGGACCTGAGCTTCCAGATCCTCGACGGCGACTACTCGCCGATCCAGGTGCCGGGCAGTCTGGCCGCCTTCGACGACCGGGAGATCGAGATCGGGCCGGACGGCTCGTTCCGGATGTTCCTCGGGCCGGGCCTCAAGGGCGCCGGGATGCTCGTGGTCCGGGAGGTCTTCAGCGACTGGGCCGCCGAGCGGCCCGGGATGCTGCGCATCCAGCGTGCGGACCGGACCGGTGCGGCCCCACCTCCCCCCACGCTGGATGCGCTGACCAAGCGGTACGGCGTAGCCGGAAAGATCCTGATCAGCCGGCTGCGCACGTTCCTCGCCTTCGCCGAACGGTTCTACCTCGGACTGCCGGTCAACACGCTCACCGTGCCGCGGTCCACTCCGGGCGGGCTGACCACGCAGTTCTCCTCGGTCGGGCACTACGACCTCGAGGACGACCAGGCGATGATCGTCACGGTCCCGGTCAGCGACGCCCCCTACCAGGGCATTCAGCTCGGCAGCATGTGGTACGTGTCGCTGGACTACATCAACCACCAGACCAGCCTCACGCGCGATCAGGCCCAGATCGACCCCGACGGCATGATCCGGTACGTGATCAGCGAGCGGAACCCGGGTGTCGCGAACTGGCTGGAACGCACCGGGCACCGCCGCGGCTACGTGCAGTTGCGCTGGCAGCGGCTCTCCCGTGAGCTGACCGCCGACGACGGGCCGAAGGTCGACCTCGTGGCCGTCGACGACCTGCCGAAACTGCTGCCCTACCACAAGCGGGTCGGGCCGGAGGCGTGGCGGGAACGGATCGCCGCCCGGCAGGCCGCGGTCGCCGCCCGGATGCTGGGCTGAGCCGATGATGCTCGACGGCAAGGTCGTGATCGTCGCCGGTGTCGGGCCTGGGCTCGGTGCGTCCATCGCGGTGCGGGCCGCCGGGCAGGGCGCTTCAGTGGTGCTCGCCGCCCGTACCCCAGAAATCTTGAATGAACTCGCCGGCAAGACCGGCGGGCTCGCGGTGCCCACCGACCTGACCGACGACGCGGCCGTGCAGCGTCTGGCCGCCGCCGCCCTGGAGCGGTTCGGGCGGATCGACGTGCTGGTGCACAACGCGTTCGCGATGCCGCCGATGCAGAGTCTCGGCAAGGTGGATCTGGCCGACGTGGGGACGTCGTTCGAGGTCAACGTGCTCGCCGCGCTGCGCACGATCCGGCACGTCACGCCGGCTCTGATCGAGTCGCGGGGCGCGATCGTGGTGGTCAACTCGGCGGTGCTGCGGCACTCACGGCGGCCCTTCGGGCCGTACAAGCTGACCAAGGCCGCCCTGCTGGCGGCGACGCAGAATCTCGCAAGCGAATTGGGACCCAAGGGGGTACGGGTCAACTCGGTCGCGCCGGGCTGGATCTGGGCCGACCAGTTGCGTGGGTGGTTCGAGTTCCAGGGGGCGCAGCGCGGGGTGCCGGCGCGGCAGATCTACGACGAGGTCGCCGCCACGACGGATCTGCGGCGGCTGCCCGAACCGGACGAGATCGCCGACGCCATCCTGTTCCTCGCCTCCAATCTCGCGCGCGGCATCACCGGCGCGTGCCTGGACGTGAACTGCGGGGAGTTCCACCATTGACGACTTCCGCCCGGACCGATGTCGGCGGCTTCGACGAACTGCACGCGTCGGCCAGCCGGCTCACCGGGCTGGACGACTTCGGGGGCGGTGACGACTACGCCGACGGGCTCCGGGTGCTGCTCCGGTCGTACGCCCAAGAGGCCGGACTGACCCCCGCCGGCAGTAAGCGGACTCGCGGCCTGTTGCGCGGCGCTCTGGTCTCGCGCCTGCTCGCCGAAGCCGCCTGGCGGGAGTTTCCGCAGCATGCCGGGGTCACGATCGAGCGGCCGGTGTTCGTCACCGGCCTGCCGCGCACCGGCACCACCGCGCTGCACCGGCTGCTCACCGCCGACCCCGCCCACCAGGGCCCGGAGCTGTGGCTGACCGAGATCCCGCAGCCGCGCCCGCCGCGCGCCGAATGGGAGTCGCACCCGATCTTCCTCGCGCTGCGTGACGCGTACGGGAGCGTCGACCTCGCCGGGGTGCACCACATGGGACCGGAGCAGGTCGAGGAGTGCTGGCGGCTGCTGTGCCAGTCGATGACGTCGGTGTCGTTCGAGTGCACGGCGCACATTCCGGGCTATTCGGCCTGGCTGGACTCCCACGACTGGACCGCCGCCTACGCCCGTCACCGCCGCAACCTCCAGCTCATCGGCCTGCACGACCGGGGCCGGCGGTGGGTGCTGAAGAACCCGAGCCACCTGTTCGCGCTCGACGCCCTGTTCGCCGCCTACCCGGACGCCGTCGTCATCCAGACGCACCGCGATCCGGGCACCGTGATCGCGTCGGTGTGCAGCCTCAACGAACGCGCGTCGGCCGGCTGGTCGACGGTCTTCGCCGGGCCGGTCGTCGGGCAGGCGCAACTCTCGCTGTGGTCGCGCGGGCTGCGGCGCTTCCGCGCCGACCGGGCCCGCCACGATCCGTCCCGGTTCATCGACGTGCGGCACGCCGACCTGGCCGGCGACCCGATGGGCACCATCGAGATGATCTACGAGAGGCTGGGGTCGCGGTTGAGCGGTCCGGCCCGGATCGCGGTGCGCGAGGCGATTCTGCGGGGTACGCCCAAACCCGCGCACTCCTATGAGCTGGCCACTTTCGGGCTCACCCCGGCGGACGTGGACCGGGCGTTCGGCAGGCTTTCGTAAGTTTCGGGGTTGTGGTCCGTAACATTATCGGTCAACCTTCTTCGGTGTGGCATTGAAACGTTAACCACCTCGTCTTTTGCGTGATCGTCGGGCGTTTTTGCTTCCGGAATGTTTCCGGAAGTTGTTGACACTGTGGCGCGGGCGACCTAATACTCGCTGGCGAGAGGAATCGCTGACTGTCGATTCGCTCGCCACGTCCCCGGTCGCCGTCCCCGCGGCGCCCCCATCGCTTCCGCCACCGTCCCCGCAGCGCCGGCCGCCGCCTCCACACCGTCCCAGCGGCGTCTTCCCGCTGCCTTCCGCACCAGCCCCGCGCCGCCTTCCCGCCGTCCCCGCGCCGCCTTCCCGCGGCGCCTTCCCGCCGTCCCCGCGCCGCCTTCCCGCCGCCTTCCCGCCGCCTTCCCGCCGTCCCCGCGGCGTCTCCCCGCCGCTCCGCGCCGTCTCCGAAAAGGACAAAAGCCATGTCCAGAATCCCCATCCCCAGCCCCGCCGCCCCCACCGCCACCTGGAGACGTTTCATGGCCGTCGCGCTGACCGCCGGGCTCGCCGCGGTCGGGCTGGTGATCGCCGACCCCGGCGCACGGCCGTCCCGGGCCGCCGCCTGCAACGGCTACGTCGGCCTGACCTTCGACGACGGGCCGTCCACCAGCAACACCCGCAACCTGCTGACGGCGCTGCGCAACAACGGGCTGCGGGCCACCATGTTCAACCAGGGCCAGTACGCCGCGGCCAACCCGGCGCTCGTCCGCGCCCAGGTCGACGCCGGCATGTGGGTGGCCAACCACAGCTACACCCACCCGCACATGACCCAGCTCAGCCAGGCCAACATGGACTCGGAGATCTCCCGTACCCAGTCCGCCATCGCCGCGGGCGGCGGCGGCACACCGAAACTGTTCCGCCCGCCCTACGGCGAGACCAACGCCACGCTGCGGTCGGTCGAACAGAAGTACGGCCTCACCGAGATCATCTGGGACGTCGACTCCGCCGACTGGAACAACGCCAGCACCGACGCGATCGTCGCCGCCGCGGCCCGGCTCACCAACGGCCAGGTCATCCTGATGCACGACTGGCCGGCCAACACGGTCGCCGCCATCCCGCGCATCGCCCAGGGCCTGGCCTCCCGCGGCCTGTGCGCCGGCATGATCTCGCCGGCCACAGGACGGGCGGTCGCCCCCGACGGCTCCGGTGGAGGTGGCGGTGGCGGCGGGAGCGCTACCTGCACCGCGACGCTCTCCGCCGGACAGTCGTGGGGCGACCGTTACAACCTGAACGTCGCCGTCACCGGTTCCAGCAACTGGACCGTGACCCTCAACCTGCCGTCCCCGGCCAAGGTGATCAACACCTGGAACACCACGGCGACCTGGCCCTCGGCCCAGCAGATGGTCGCCAAACCGAACGGCAGCGGCAACAACTTCGGCCTGACCGTCCAGCCCAACGGCAACTGGACCTGGCCCAGCGTCTCCTGCACCGCCACCTGACCGCCCGCTCCCGCAGTCCGACCCGATCCCGTCTGACCTGATCTCGCCCGACCTGATCTCGCCCGACCTGATCCCGTCCCGATCTCGTCCCGGCCCGTTCCCCATCTGGACCCGTTCCCCGAATAGCGGGGGGGGGGGGGGGGCCCCCCCCCCCCCCCCCCCCCCCCCCGCGGAGTAGGTGGGGGTGGAAGACGGCGGGGGGGGCCGCCGCCCCCCTGCCCCCATTCGCGGGGGCGCCCCCCCCGCCGCCCCCCCCCCGCCGCGCCCTTCGTTATCCGCTTTCGGAGTCCACGGCGGTCGTGCAACGCTCGCCCGATGCCCGTCGACGACTCCCTCGGCAACCGGATGAAGACCTACGAACGGGTCACCCGGACCGTTCTGCCGCCGCGCACCTACACGCTGATCCGGGCCGACGGACGGGCCTTCCACACCTATCTGCGCGACTCGGTCAAGCCGTTCGACCTGGACTTCATCGCCGACATGGACCAGGTCGCCCGGGAACTCTGCGAACAGGTCGCCGGAACGGTCTTCGCCTACACCCAGTCCGACGAGATCAGTCTGCTGCTCTCCGACTTCGGCGGCCGGAACACCCAGCCATGGTTCGGCGGCGAGGTCCAGAAGATCGTCTCCACAGTGGCGGCGCTGGCCACCGCGACCCTGTGCACCCGCCGTCCCGGCCGCCCGGCCACCTTCGACGCACGGGTCTTCACGATCGCCGACCGGGCCGACGTCGCGAACTACTTCATCTGGCGCCAGCGGGACGCCGTCCGCAACTCGATCGCGATGGCCGCGCAGGCCCACTTCCCGCACCGGCGTTTGCAAGGCGTCCACAGCGGCGGCATGCAGGAACTCCTCTGGTCCGAGGCCGGCGTCAACTGGAACGACTACCCGGCCGGCGTCAAACGAGGCCGCCTGATCGTGAAGGCGACCGGCGAGCGGGAGCTCACCTACACCGACCGCCGGACCGGCGCCGAACACACCACAACCGCCCAGCGCACCTGGTGGGAGCCCCAGGACGCCCCACACTTCACGGTCCCGGCGCTGCTGCCCGCCATCCCCGAGATCACCACCGGCCGGTGACGAGACACCGCGGACCTCGAGACCATTCGGAGCCCTCACCGACCCGGACCACCAGCCGTCGCCCACCACCGAAATACAGACGGCAAAACCACGCTCAGCGACGGCTGAGACCACCAGCCGTCGCCCACCACCGGAATACGGACGGCAATACCGCGCTCAGCGACGGCTGAGACCACCAGCCGTCGCCCACCACCGGAATACAGACGGCAATACCGCGCTCAGCGACGGCTGGTGAGGGGCTGCGGCCCGCTCCGTGCGCCTGCGGCGCGCGTCGGCAACGTCGACCAGCGCACACATTGGCCGATCGCGTGCTCTGGTCCTCGCCCGAGCAGAGACAGGAGCACACGCACGGCCGATCGTGAGCGTTCAGCCACGCCGGGACGACTATGCGAGCACACGCAACGCCTACGTGTGCGCTCGTCACCGCTGCGGCGAGGCCCGTCGACGGCGCCCGACACGTCAGGTGGCAGGAATCCGGGCGGATGGCCACACGACGCTGGCAAGATCCACGCGCCGGCCAGGGGTCGGAGGCTCACATGACCGGCAACGGGGCGGTAGCCGGGAGTGGGTGACCGGCCCGGCGGGCGCGCTGGGGGCCGGCGCCGGGACTGCGTCGCGGGGTAGCGGAGAGAGCAGGGTGGGTGCGGTTGGGGGAGGTGTGGCCGTACCAGAAAGGAGGGGTTGACCTCAACCGCAGGTTAAGTGGGACCTTCGGGGCATGAGTATGGAAGTCGCTGCCTGGAATTCGATGTGGCATGCCATGAATCAGCAGGACGACAAGCGGCCGTTCTCGCGGGCGACGCTCAAGCGCATTCTCGCGCTGGCCCGGCCACAACGCCGCATCCTCGCGGCGTTTCTGCTGCTCAGTGTGGTTACCGCGGTGCTTGCGGTGGCTACCCCGGTGCTGGCCGGGCAGGTGGTCGACGCGATCGTCGAGGCCCGGGAAACGCGGCTGGTGATCACGCTTGCGGTGGCGATCGCGGTGATCGCGCTGTCCGAGGCGGGGCTCGGGCTGGTGCAGCGGTGGCTGTCGGCGCGGATCGGGGAGGGGCTGATCCTGGAGCTGCGGACCCGGGTGTTCGATCACGTGCAGCGGATGCCTGTCGCGTTCTTCACCCGGACCCGGACCGGGGCGCTGGTCAGCCGCCTCAACAACGATGTGATCGGGGCGCAGCGGGCGTTCAGTGACACGCTGTCCGGGGTGGTCGGCAATCTGGTGGCGCTGATCCTGACGCTGGTCGTGATGATCGGGATCTCCTGGCAGATCACCGTGCTGGCGCTGTTGCTGCTGCCGGTGTTCGTGCTGCCGGCCCGGCGGATGGGCGGGCGGCTGGCCGGGCTCCAGCGGGAGGCGGCCGAACACGACGCGGCGATGAACACGCAGATGACCGAACGGTTCTCGGCGCCCGGCGCGACGCTCGTCAAGTTGTACGGCGATCCAGCCGCAGAGTCGGCCGAGTTCGCCGCCCGGGCCCGCCGGGTACGCGACATCGGGGTTCGCACGGCGATGGCCCAGTGGACTTTCCTGACCGCGCTGACCAGCGTGTCGGCGGTGGCGATCGCGCTGGTCTACGGCCTGGGCGGGTTCTACGCGCTGCAGGGCCGGATGGATCCGGGCGCGGTGGTGTCCCTGGCGATCCTGCTGACCAGGCTGTACGCGCCACTGACCAGCCTCGCCAGCGCCCGCGTCGAGGTGATGAGCGCCCTGGTCAGTTTCGAGCGGGTGTTCGAGGTGCTCGACCTGAAGCCACTGATCGAGGAGAAGGCGGACGCCCAGCCGGTGCCGGACGGGCCGGTGTCGGTGGAGTTCGACGACGTGCGGTTCGCGTATCCGGCCGCCGACAAGGTGTCCCTGGCGTCACTGGAGGAGGTGGCGACGCTCGACACCCGCGGCGGTGAGGAGGTGCTGCACGGCGTGTCGTTCACGGCGGCGCCGGGGCAGATGGTGGCGCTGGTCGGGTCGTCCGGCGCGGGCAAGTCGACGATGGCGAGCCTGCTGCCCCGGCTGTACGACGCGGGCGAGGGCACGGTCCGGCTGGGCGGGGTAGACGTGCGCGACCTGAGCGCGGCCTCGCTGCGCCGGACCCTCGGCATGGTCACCCAGGACGGGCACCTGTTCCACGAGTCGGTACGCGCCAACCTGCTCCTGGCCCGGCCGGACGCGACCGAGGACGAACTGTGGGACGTGCTGCGCCGCGCCCACGTCGCCGACCTGATCGAGTCGTTGCCGGACGGGCTGGACACCGTCGTCGGGGAACGCGGCTACCGGCTGTCCGGTGGGGAACGGCAGCGGCTCACCATCGCCCGGCTGCTGCTCGCCCGGCCGCGGGTGGTGGTGCTCGACGAGGCGACCGCCCACCTGGACTCGACCTCGGAACAGGCGGTGCAGGCCGCGCTGGGTGAGGCGCTGCACGGGCGGACCGCGGTGGTGATCGCGCACCGGCTGTCGACGGTCCGGGCGGCCGACCAGATCCTGGTGGTCGAGGACGGCCGGGTCGTCGAACGCGGCACCCACCCCGAGCTGCTCGCCGCCGGTGGCCGTTACCAGGAGTTGTACCGCACCCAGTTCAGCGAATCGCCGACGCCCGCCGGACCGCGCTGACCAGCAGGCGCTCGGCGACGGCCGGGTCGCCGTCGGAGGTCTCCCAGCCGGTGTCGGCGACCACGACGACGGCCCGGCCGGTGCGGGCCACCGCCACGAACGTGTGGTGGGTGATCTCCTCGCCGACGTGGTCCCACTTCTGGGTCCAGCGCAGGGTCAGGCCGTCCGTGCGGTCCTGCTCGATCCGCCAGTCCGGGCAACTCCGCGCCGCCTTACGGAGTTTGCGCAGGTAGCGCTCTGGATTCTGGTGGAGCGCCAGATACTCCATGATCGCCTCGGGCGCCTTGTCGACGTCGATGACGGCGCCGACAGCCCGCTCGGCGGCCGGTGCGGGCAGGGTGGCGCCGCACGGGCGGGGCGGGCGGAGCTGCGGCCAGTCGTCGGCGTCGGCCGGGTGCGGCGTGACGCCGCCCAGATCAGCGGCCTGGAGCAGGGCCTCGTCGGGGATGCCGGCGGCCCGGGCCGGTGGCGCCGCGGTCGCACCGACGATCACGACAACCGCCGCGGCGAGGAGCCTCCGGAGGACGAACATGGCACCTCCCACCACCTGCATAACCGGAATTCGACCCTACGCTGCGGCCGGAGCTTCACCCGGGCATTTCCCCGAATCGTGTGTTAGGTTGGGCGTGTTGCAGTTTTGATTTCCAAGAATTCCTCTTGAAGCAGACGTTATCCAGACACGCGATGGGTTATCCGAATCCTACGGGTGTTTATTCGTCTCTGCCCGGGTTCCGGGGGTCATCAACGCGGCGGCGCGGAGTGCCGCACGGTGTGGCGCTCCTCATGGTCGGCAAGGAGACTTTTTATGGCCACCGGTGTCGTGAAGTGGTTCAACAGCGACAAGGGCTTCGGCTTCATCACGCAGGACGGCGGCGGGCCCGACGTCTTCGCCCACTTCTCCGCGATCGCGACGAGCGGATTCCGCTCGCTGGAGGAAAACCAGCGGGTCGAATTCGAGGTGTCGCAGGGCGCGAAGGGCCCGCAGGCGGAGAATATCCGCACGATCTGATCTTCGGCGGTATGTAGATTCTGCCGCAACCTGGAAAACTTCCGCCTTGTGCGAAAAAGCTTTCGCCTCGCGCAGGAAATGCGAGAGCGTGTGAAAGTCCGGTTCGGGCTCTCACACGCTCTTTCTTCGCCTGGACGCCGGCCCTGGCGGTAAGCTTTCAACCCAACAGTTGAAACTCACGCCAAGCTGGAAGGATGCCCCCGATGTCGCTGGCCGACCTGACCGCCGCCGAACGTCACCGCCAGATCGCCGCCGGATTCACCGCCCGTGTCGAGGGCGCCAAGGACTGGGACGCGCCCGCGCCGGTCGCCGGCTGGACCGCCCGTGACGTGGTCCGCCACCTCGTCGACTGGCTCTCCGGGTTCCTCTCCTCGGGCGCCGGGGTGACCCTGCCCGCCGGCCCCGGCGTCGACACCGATCCGGTCCGCGCCTGGCAGGTGCACGCCGCCGCGGTCCAGGCGCTCCTCGACGACCCCGGCGACCGCGAGCTCACCAACCCACACCTCGGGACGCTGCCGCTCGACCAGGCGATCGACCGCTTCTACACCACCGACGTGTTCATGCACACCTGGGACCTGGCCCGCGCCACCGGCCAGGACGAGACCCTGGAGACCGAGATGTGCGCGACCCTGGTCGCCGGCATGGAACCGATGGACGAGATGCTGCGGGCCTCCGGGCAGTATGGTCCGGCCGTCCCGGTTCCGGCCGGCGCCGACCCGCAGACCCGCCTGATGGGCTTCATCGGCCGCGATCCGAACTGGTCGGCCTGACACCGACATTCATTCAAGACCTTTGGGGTACGGGCGGAGCACCGTCCCGGTATGAGACATGGCATTCAGGTGATCCGGGACGGGCCGTCAGCGGCGCCGCCACTGCTGCTCATTCACGGCTCCGGAGCGGGAAGCGCCACGTGGGGGCCGGTGGTTCCGGCGCTCGCCGCACGACGGCACGTCATCCGGGTCGACCTGCCGGGCTGCGGGCGGTCACCGGTCGCGCCGTCCTACGACGTGCCCGGCCAGGCCGCCCGGGTCGCCGGGGTGCTCGACGATCTGGGTCTGCGTTCGGTCACCGTGGCCGGGCACTCCAGCGGCGGCTATGTGGCGACGTCCCTCGCCGAACAGCGCCCGGACCTGGTCGGCCCGATGGCGCTGATCAGCACCGGGCCGGACCTCTCCGCGTTCCGCCCACAGCCGCTGATCCTGCGTGTCCTGCTGGGCCCGGCGTTCGGCCCGCTGCTGTGGCGGATCCGGACCGACACCCTGATCCGCCGGGCGATCCTCGCCACGTGCGCCCAGCCGGCCCCCGCCCACGCGGTCTCCACCCCGGCCCCTGCCCGCTCGATCACCACCGCGGACGCCACCCCGCCGGCCTCCACCCCGGCTGTCGCCCCACCGGCCCCCGCCCGCTCGATCTCCACCGCGGACGCCACCCCGCCGGTCTCCACCCCGGCCGTCGCACCACCGGCCTCAGCCCCGGCCTCCGTCTCGCCGGCCTCCACCGCGGACGCCGCCCCGCCTGTCGTCATCCCGCCTATCGTCATACCGCCTGTCGTCATCCCGGATGACATGGTCGCCGAGTTGCGGGGCATCACGTACCGGACCATGTCCGCGGTGCTCCGGGCGAACACCGCCTACCTGGCCGAACGCGGAGTCCCTGACCGGCTCGCCGCGCTCGGCCGGACAGCGCTGGTGATCTTCGGGGCCGCTGATCCCCGCTGGGAGCCGTCGTCGGCGCACCGGTATACGACGTCCCGGGTCGAACTGCTGCCGGGAGTCGGCCACCTGCCGATGATCGAGGATCCAGCCTCGACCGCCGAACTGCTGCTCGGCGCGGACTAGAATCGTGGTCGTGCGGTGGTCCGACGTGGACATAGCGGTGCCGCGCTTCCGGCTGCCGGGCGTCAGCATGGCCGGGTTCCGGCAGCGCTCCCCCGCGTTCTGGGATGTCACGATGGTCGCGCACCCGTCGGTCACGCTCCTGATCGACCTGAGCGGGGGCGAGGGCGCCGTCTACGACACTCCCGGCGGCCAGCGGCACGGCAGCGTCGCGGCCGGACTGCTGCCCGGCCGGATCCGGGCGACCGGCTGGGCCCGCGTCGAATGCCTGCAGATCCGGCTCGCACCCGCCGTCGCCGCCGGCCTGTACGGCGGATTCGCCGAGCTCAACGACCCGGTGATGCGACCCGGCAAGATCCGGGAACAGCACAACTCGGCCGTGCCACCCGGCGAAATCCGAGAACGGCACAACTCGGTCGCGCCGCCCGGCGAAATCCGGGAACAGCACAACTCGGCCGTGCCACCCGGCGAAATCCGGGAACAGCACAACTCGGTCGCGCCATCCGGCGAAATCCGGGAACAGCACAACTCGGTCGCGCCACCCGGCGAAATCCGGGAACAGCACGACTCGGTAGTGCCGCCCGGTGAGATCTGGGGGCGGCACGACTCGGTGGTGCCGCTCGGTGTGATCTGGGGACGGCACACCGAACGCATCGAGGCCGGCCTGCGCGCCGCCCGGTCGTGGGACGAGCGGTTCGCACTCGCCGCCGCAGCCCTCGCGCCCCGGCGGGCGGTCGATCCGGAGGTCGCACACGCCTGGGCACGGACGGTCGCCGGACGGGGCCGCCTGCGGGTGGCGGATCTGGCCGGCGAGGTCGGGTGGAGCCGTCAGCGGTTGTGGTCCAGGTTCCGGGCCCAGATCGGGGTCACGCCGAAGGTCGCCGGCCGGCTGGCCCGCTTCGACCACGCCGCCCACCTGCTCGCGGCGGGCCGGCCGGCAGCGTCGGTGGCGGCCGACTGCGGTTACGCCGACCAGTCGCACCTGCACCGCGAGACGAGAGAGTTCGCCGGCCTGACCCCGGCTGCCCTGGCCACCACACCATGGCTGGCCATCGACGACAGGGCCTGGCCCCACAGGCCCACGCCGGCGATCCGGTGAGGTTCCGGCTGCCGGGGGCTCCTTCAGGACTTCGCCGTCCAGGGCCGATACCTCTGCTGTGCAATGTTTCCCGCCGAGCCTTCCGGCTATCGCACCGGTGATGCAGGCGATGGAGACACCGCCCGAGGCGAAAATGTCGCATTCGCGAAGAATTCAGCCTCAGTCGTCCTTATAGATCTTGCACGGTTCTCCACGTTGTCAGCAATCTTGCACGATTCTTCACGTCTGGGCATGGTTTGTCGTGCAAGATCCACTGTGCCGAGGAGACCTTGCAGCTTTCTTCCCGCTGGGAGGCGGAAAGAGCTGCAAGATCGGCGCGAGCATGGAAAGTCGTGCAAGATCCGCGGGCGGCGAGCCGTTTCCGGCGGAGGTGTAGCGGCCGAGGAGACGTCATCCGTCTGAGGGCTGCCCTTCTCAAGGTGAGGTGGCTACGCAGAAGGCTCAGGTACGAACGCAAGCGCACAAGATCGCAAGCAGGTGGGCGAGTCGCGGCGCGGTTGGGCGAACCGCGAGCAGGTGGGCGAGTCGCGGCGCGGTTGGGCGAACCGCGAGCAAGGTGGGCGTGCCGCGGCGCGGGCGGGCGAACAGGTGGGCGTGCCGCGGCGCGGTTGGGCGAACCGCGAACAGGTGGGCTTGCCGCGGCGCGGTTGGGCGAACCACGAGCAGGTGGGCGAGTCGCGGCACGCACGGGCGAACCACGAGCAGGTGGGCGAGTCGCGGCACGCACGGGCGAACCGCGAACAGGCGGGCGTGGTGCGGCACGCACGGGCAGACCACGAAGAGGTGGGCGTGTGGTGGCGCGGGTGGGCGTACCGCTAGAGGAGTTTGTGGATTTTTGAAAGGGTTTCGTCGGCCTCGGTGACCAGGTCGGCGAGGACCTCGGCGACCGGGCGGACCTCGTTCATCCGGCCGACGATCTGGCCGACCGGCATCGGGACCACCGTCGGGTCGTCGGAGGCCATCAGGCGGTCGTGGGCCTCGGAGACCAGCAGGTTCTGCAGGGGCATCGGCAGCGCCGCCGGCGCACCGTCCGCCGCCCACGCCTCGGTCCAGCGGTTGCGCAGCAGGCGCGCCGGCTTGCCGGAGTAGATGCGGCTGCGGACCGTGTCGCTGGACGTGGCCCGCAGCAGCGCCTCGCGCAGGCCGGGGCTGCTGCGGTATTCGCTGGTCCCGAGCCATACCGAGCCCATCCACACGCCGCGGGCGCCGAGCGCGAGGGCGGCCGCGATCTGCCGGCCGCTGCCGATGCCGCCGGCCGCGAGGACCGGCACGTCGACGGCGTCGACGATCTCCGGGATGAGCACCAGGCCGCCGATCTCGCCGGTGTGGCCGCCCGCCTCGTACCCCTGGGCGACCACGATGTCGACGCCGCCGGCGACGTGGCTGCGGGCGTGGTCGGCCCGGCCGGCGAGCGCGGCGACGAGCAGGCCGTGGTCGTGGGCCTGGGCGATGACGTCGGCCGGTGGCGGGCCGAGCGCGTTGGCGATCAGCCGGACCGGGTGCTGGAGGGCGACCTCGACGTGGCTGCGGGCGACCGAGTGCAGCCAGCCGAGGACGCCGGGCCGGCTCGACGCGGCCTCCAGCGGCGGCACGCCGAGCCGGAGCAGGGTCTGTTCGACGAAGTCCCGATGTCCGGAAGGGATCAGCTGGGTGAGGTCGGTGACGGCGCCTTCGGTGGGTTCGTGACTGGGCATGACCACGTCGACGCCGTACGGCCGCCCGCCGGTGTTCCGGTCGAGCCAGGTGAGGACGGTGTCGAGTTCGTCGGCGTCGTTGAACCGGACGCAGCCGAGCACGCCGAGCCCGCCGGCCCGGCTGATCGCCGCGACGACGTGCTCGGACGGGCTGAAGCCGACGATCGGGTGCTCGACTCCGAGGACTTCGCAGAGGTCAGTCCGCATCGTGTTCCTTCACATAGGAGTGGGCCCAGCGGTAGTCGGCCTTGCCGCTGATGGTCCGGTTGATCCGGTCGACGAGCCAGATGCCGCGGGGTGCCTTGTAGCCGGCGATCCGCTGGCGTACGTGGGTGTCGAGCTCGCCGAGGTCCAGGGAGGCGGCGGGGCGCGGCTGGACGAGGGCGACGACCCGCTGGCCGAGCCGGTCGTCGGCGGCGCCGATGACGAGGGCGTCGAACACGTCGGGGTGCGCTTTGAGGGCGCCTTCGACCTCTTCCGGGAACACCTTCTCGCCACCGGTGTTGATGCACGTGTTGCCCCGGCCGAGCAGGGTGATCGTGCCGTCGTCCTCGAGCCGGGCCAGGTCGCCGGGGATCGCGTACCGGACCCCGTCGACCTCGGTGAGCAGGGCGGCCGTCTTCTCCGGGTCCTTGTAGTAGCCGAGTGGCACGTGCCCGCCGCGGGCCAGCCGGCCGATCACGCCGGGTCCGGCGCGACGGCCGTGCTCGTCGATGACGATGGTGTCCGGGCCGGGCATGACCCGGGGGCCGTCGACCGCGCCGCCGTCGACGTCGGCGACGATCCCGATGCCGGCGAATCCGGTCTCCGACGAGCCGACCGCGTCGGTGACCATGGTGTCCGGCAGCGCCTGGAGGTACTGCCGTTTCACCGACGGGGAGAACAGCGCCGCGCTGGACGAGATCGCCACCAGCGACGATCCGTCGTAGCTGCCGGCCAGGTAGGCCTCGATGATGGGCCGGGCCATCGCGTCGCCGATCAGGACGACCACGTTGACCTTGCGGCGTTCGATGGTGCGCCACACCTCGTCGGGGTCGAAATGCGGCAGGAAGACGACGGTGTCCCCGGCGAACAGGGCGGCCAGGGCGGCCCACTGCGCATTGCCGTGGATGAGCGGGGCCAGGCAGAACCTGGTCATCGGCGGCATGCCTTCGCGGGTGCTCTGGGCCCACTCGTCTTCGAGGGGGACGCCGGTCATGAAGTCGATGCCGCCGCCGAGGACCCGCCAGACGTCCTCGTGGCGCCAGATCACACCCTTGGGGTAGCCGGTGGTGCCACCGGTGTAGAGCAGATAGATGTCGTCGCCGGACCGTTCCTCGAAGTCGCGTTTCGAGGACCCGGCGGTCAACGCGTCCGAATAGGAGATGTCTGAAATGTCCGGTGAGGAGTCGTCGGGGAGCGCCACTATCGCCCGCATACCGGACGCCACCGCCTTCACTTTCGGCGAAAAGCGACGGTCGTGGATCAGCGCGACCAAACCAGCATCTTCGAACAGATACTGCAACTCGTTCTCGACATAACGATAGTTGACGTTGACGACCACGGCACGGAGCTTGTACACGGCGATCATGGCCACCACGGCCTCGATCGAGTTGCCCGCGTACAGCCCGACGTGGGCGCCCTTGCCCACTCCTCGACTTTGCAGGAAATGGGCCAATCGGTTGGAGGTCTCCTCCAGCTCCGCGTAGGTGATCTCACGCTCGCCGCAGGCCACCGCGACACGCTCGCCGAAGGCGTCGACCGCGTGCTCGAAAAGGTCCGCAATATTGGCCGCCATCAACGCAAAGTAGAACCTGTTATCGTTCCGGGGCAAGGGTTGTACAGAAGGAGGAGAACCGGGTGGACGCTCTCGTCGAACAGCGCGGACCGATCCTGATCGTCACGATGAACCGGCCCCGGGTCCGCAACGCCCTCTCCGCCGAGATGATGGCCGTGATGCGCGACGCGTGGGACCGGGTCGACGCCGACCCGGACATCCGGGTCGCGATCCTCACCGGCGCGGGCGGCGCGTTCTGCGCCGGGGCCGATCTGCGCGCCATGACCGGCGATCATCCGGGCGACGGCTTCCGCAACGGCGGCGTCGACCTGTCCCGCATCGACGCCCTGCTCAAGGGCCGGCGCCTGACCAAACCGCTGATCGCCGCGGTCGAGGGCCCGGCCGTCGCCGGCGGCACCGAGATCCTCCAGGCCACCGACGTGCGCATCGCCGGCGAGAGCGCACGGTTCGGCGTCTCCGAGGCGCGCTGGGGGCTGTTCCCGCTCGGCGGCTCAGCGGTCCGCCTGCCGCGCCAGCTCCCCTACACGGTCGCCGCGGACCTCCTGCTCACCGGCCGGCACCTGACCGCCGCGGAGGCACTGGCCGTGGGCCTCATCGGCCACGTCGTCCCCGACGGCCAGGCGCTCACCAGAGCACTGGAGGTAGCCGGGACGATCGCCGACAACGGCCCGCTCGCGGTCCAGGCGATCCTGCGCACCATCCGCGAAACCGAGGGCCTGGCCGAGAACGACGCCTTCGGCATCGAATCCCGCATCGGCATGCAGGTCTTCACCTCGGACGACGCCAAAGAGGGCCCGAGAGCCTTCATCGAGAAGAGAAAACCCCAGTTCAAGGGCCTTTGACGGTACGGCCGGCCGGCACCGGAAATCGACGCGGTCCCGTCGTCCACCACGCGGCGCAGGCCGGGGGCCCGGCCGAGACGCGACCGCCGGGCTGGGAGCCGCTGGTCACCGGGACCCCGTGCGCCGATCGACGCCGGCGCACGGGATCGCGGTCAGCTCAGGCCTTGCACTTGTGCTTGGCGTTCCACGCCTTCACCGCGGCGGCCGGGCTCTTGGCACCGCCCTTGCGCCACGAGGTGAGGTAGGACGCCGGCCACACGACACCGCGGCGGACCTTCCAGTCGCCGGTCTTCTTGCAGGCCGGGGAGATGCCGTAGTGCACGTGGCAGACGCCGCTCGAGTTGCCGGTCTTGCCGACCTTGCCGACCTGCTGGCCCGCCTTGACGCGGACGCCCTTCTTGATGCCCGTGCCGACCACGCTCAGGTGCGAGCCGTAGTAGCGCACGCCGTCGTCACCGAGGATGGAGACGAACTTGCCACCGTTGTACGGCCCGTCCGGACCGTTCTTCTTGTACTTGTCGACCCGGCTGACCTCGAGCACCACACCGTTGGTGGTGGCCAGGAACGGCTTGCCGCAGGCGGCGAAGATGTCCGTCGCCGGGTAGCCGGAGTGGGTCTTGTGGTACGACACGTTCTTCGCCTTGACCGGGAAGACGTACTTGGTCTTGGCCGCGGCCGCGACCAGCTCCAGGTCCGTCGTCACCGCTTGCTCGGCCGGCGCGGCCACCGCAGCGGCCGGAGCCGGCTGCTGGGCCGCGGGCGCCGCCACCGGCTCGCCGGAACAACCGGCCAAGCAGGCGAGAGCGGCGAGCCCGGCCAGGTAGGGATGGATTTTCATCGCGCCACCATAGGCGCCGGAAGACCCGCCGCGCTGTCCCGAAAGCGGCCGCTGTCAGCTATCTCTCTCCCGGCGGGTCGGCCCGCCGCGCCGCTTTCTCCCGGCGGATCCGCATGATCGGCCGATCGTCGTCGGTCAGTGACTCCTCGTCGAGCCGGCGGCGCCGGTCCCGGGTCTCGGCAACGAAGCGGTCGAACTCCTCGGCGGTCGGCACCGCGCTCGCCCACAACGGACGGCCCGCGGCGGCACGCATCGCCCGGTACTCGTCCTCGCCCTCGGCGGTGCGACCGGCCGCGTAGAGCACGACGGCCAGCGCGTGCCGCAGCAGCAGCGTCTCCTCGTGTGCCGGGCCGAGAGCGCCGCCCACCAGCGCGACCGCCTCCCGGTAGGCCCGCTCGGCCCCGGCCAGGTCACCGCCCAGATAGGTACGGGCCGCGGCGATCACGAAATCCTCCATCGCGTCGGCGCCCCGGGCCGGCAGAGCCACCGGACCGGCCGGGCGCCACCTGTGGCGCCGTGGGCAGCTGAGGGTCGGCATCGCCGAGTCGACCACGCAGCCCCCGCCGACAGCCCGGCCGATGTGCATCAGCTCCTCGGCGGACGGGCCCGGGTACCCGTACAGGATCGGGACCGCCGGCAGCCGGCAGTGCGGGCAGATCTCCCTCGGGTTGCGGAACTCGGCCATCGCGACCTCCTCCCCGACGAGGGTAGCCACACCGGGTCAAATGGCGCGGTCGCGGCCGGTCCAGTACGGGTCGCGCAGGTGCCGTTTGTAGAGCTTGCCGTTGGGGTCGCGGGGCAGCGCGTCCACGTAGTCGATGGTGCGCGGCAGCTTGAACCGGGCCAGCCGGCCGGCCAGGAACGCCTGCAGCTCGGTGGACAGGGCGTCGCCCGGCGTCACCCCGGGCGCGGGCTGGACGACCGCTTTGATCTCCTCGCCCCACTCCTCGTGCGGGATGCCGAAGACCGCCACGTCGGCGACCGCGGGATGGGTGCTCAGCTCGCTCTCGATCTCGGCCGGGTACACGTTCACCCCACCGGTGATGATCACGTCGCTGGCCCGGTCGCACAGGTACAGGTAGCCGTCGTCGTCGAGGTAGCCGATGTCGCCGACGGTGAACATCCGGTCCCGCCACGCGCCACGGGTCTTCTCGGCGTCGCCGTGATACTCGAACGTCGCGTCCCCCATCTGCAGGAACACCGTTCCGGGCTGGCCCGCGGCACAGTCCTTGCCGTCGTCGTCGAGCACCCGGATGCGGGAGCCGGGCCACGGGCGGCCGACCGAGCCCGGCCGCTCCAGCCACTCGGCCGCGGTGATCAGGGCGCCGCCGCCCTCGGAGGCCGCGTAGTACTCCACAACCACCGGGCCGAACCAGTCGAGCATCTCCCGCTTGACCGGTTGTGGACAGGGCGCGGCGCCGTGGATCATCGCGCGCATCGAGGACACGTCGAAGGTGGTGCGCACCGAGACGGGCAGGCCGAGCAGGCGGCGGAACTGGGTGGGGACCATGTGGCTGTGGGTGACCCGGTGCTGCTGGACCAGGCGCAGGAACGACCCGGCGTCCCAGTGGTCCATCACCACCACGGTGTGCCCGAACTGGAGCGAGATCACCGCGAAGTTCATCACCGCCGTGTGGTAGAGCGGTGAACAGCACAGATGCACGTGACCGTCGAACGGGCGCAGCCCGAACAGGCCGAAGAACCACAGCGACACCGGCGGCACCTGATCCGGGTCGAGGCCGAGCAGCGGGCGGCGGACCCCCTTGGGGCGGCCGGACGTGCCTGATGTGTAGACCATGAGCGCGCCCGTCGTACGGCCGTCGGGTCTTCCTGAGCCGCCGGCGCCGAGAGTGTCGAGCGGAGCGAAACCGGGCAGCTTCCCGGCCACGTAGCGGCTCCCGGCCGGAAGGCCGGCGTCGTCGGCGGCGGCGCGGGCGGTGTCGGCGAACCGTGGATGCGTGAGGAACGCGCTCGCGCCGCTGTCGCGCAGGATGTAGCCGAGCTCGGCCGCGGTGAGATGCCAGTTCATCGGCACCACGTGCAGGCCGATCTGGACCGCCGCGAAGTAGGCGATGAGGATGTCGGCGCCGTTCGGCAGCAGCAGGGCGACGGTGTCGCCGGCGCTCAGCCCGGCGGCGCGCAGGCCGCGGGCGATCCGGTCGGCTTCCGCGGCCAGCTCGCCGTAGGTGACGGTGCGGCCGCCGGGCTCCACGATGGCCGTGTGCTGCGGGCGCTCCGCCGCGATGGTCCACGTCCCGATGCCGGTCATGCCCGAGACTCTATAACTCGTTCCATCAATGTAAAAGCCGCTGCCACAGCGTTCTTGCCGCGCAAAGTTGTAACGTGTTTCACTCACTGGCGTGGATACGCTGTCGGCGCCGCTGACCATCGCCTTCGACTACACCCGCTCCCTCGGGCCGGTGCTGGGCCGGTTCATGGCGGGGCTGCGCGACGGGCGGGTGCTCGGCGGGCGCACCTCGGACGGGCGGGTGCACGTGCCGCCGCTCGAATACGACCCGGACACCCACGAGCCGGTCACCGAACTCGTCGAGGTCTCCCCCGCCGGCACCGTGCTCAGCTGGACGTGGACCGACCGGCCGCTGGAGGGGCAGCCACTGGACCGGCCGTTCGGGTGGGCGCTGATCCGCCTCGACGGGGCCGACACTCCCCTGTTGCACGCGGTCGACGCCGGCACGCCGGACGCGATGAGCACGGGGATGCGGGTGCGGATCCGCTGGGCGGCCGCACCGGTCGGCCATATCCGCGACATCGAGTGCTTCGAACCGCAGGACCCCGAAGCCGGTGCCGGCGTCTGCGGTGGCGGTGACGGCTCGGCGGGGGCGGTCGTCGAGATCATGACGACGCCGGTACGGCTGCACTACCGGCACAGCACCTCGGTGGAGGAGAGCGGCTATCTGCGCGGGCTCGCCGAGGGACGGATCGTCGGACGGCGGTGCCCGGCCTGCCGGAAGGTGTACGTGCCGCCGCGCGTCTGCCCGGCCTGCGGGGTGGCCACCGACGAAGAGGTCGAGGTGGCCGACCGGGGGACGGTCACGACGTTCTGCGTGGTCAACGTGCCGTTCGCGGGGCAGCGGCTGACCCCGCCCTACGTGGTGGCGCAGGTGCTGCTGGACGGGGCGGACATCCCGATCCCGCATCTGATCCTCGGCGTTCCGGCCGCTGACGTGCGGATGGGGCTGCGGGTGGCGGCGGTGTGGCGGGACCGGGCCGACTGGTCGACGACACCGGAGAACATCGACCACTTCGAGCCGAGCGGGGAAGCGGACGCACCCTACGAGACCTTTGCGGAGCATCTGTGAACGACGTTGCGGTCATCGGTTTCGCCAGCTCGGACGTGAGCGTCACGACCAGCGGGGTGGAGACGCTCGTGCCGGTCTTCGAGGCGGCCCTCGCGCAGGCCGGGCTGGAACGGCGGGACGTCGACTTCTGGTGTTCGGGGTCGTCGGACTATCTGGCCGGGCGGGCGTTCTCGTTCGTGAACGCGGTCGACGCGATCGGGGCGGTGCCGCCGATCGCCGAGTCGCACGTGGAGATGGACGCGGCGTGGGCGCTCTACGAGGCGTACATCAAGATCCTGGCCGGGGAGGCGTCGACGGCGCTGGTCTACGGGTTCGGCAAGGGCACCGCCGGTGAGCTGGCCCGGGTGCTGGCGTTGCAGCTCGACCCGTACACGGTGGCGCCGCTGTGGCCGGACGCGATCAGTGTGGGCGCCTTGCAGGCACGGCTCGGGATCGACGCCGGGTTGTTCAGTGAGCGGGACATGGCCGCGGTGGCGGCAGCGCGCGACGACGCCTCTTCCGTGGAAACGCTGCTCGATCGGCCGTACGTCGCCATGCCCTTGCGGGAGCACGACGTCGCGCGAGTCGCGGATGGGGCGTCGGCGGTCGTCCTCGCCGCGGCCGACCGGGTCGGCGGGCGGCGCGCCGCCTGGATCTCGGGCATCGGGCATCGCGTCGATCCGCAGGGGTTCGGGGAGCGGGACCTGACCGCCGTGCCGTCCGCGACGGCCGCCGCCGCGGACGCCGGTGGGCTGGACGGTGTGCAGGTGACCGCGTTGCATGCCCCGTTCACGCATCAGGAGCTGCTGCTGCGCCGGGCGCTCGGGCTGCCGGACGAGGTACGCAACGTGGCGTTCGGGAGCAACCCGATGTTCTCGGCCGGGCTGTCGCGGATCGGCGCGGCAGCCGAGGAGGTCATGTCCGGGCGGGCGTCGGCCGCGGCGGCCCACGCGACGGCCGGGCCATTGCTGCAACAGAACCTGGTCTGCGTGCTGAGGAGTGAGTCATGAGGCGAGCCGCGGTGCTGGGGACCGGGCAGACGCATCACCGGACCCGGCGCACCGACGTGTCGATGGCCGGGCTGTGCCGGGAGGCGATCGACCGGGCGCTGGCCGACGCGGGGGTCGGCTGGGAGCAGATCGACGCGGTGGTGCTGGGGAAGGCGCCCGACCTGTTCGAGGGCGTGATGATGCCCGAGCTGTTCCTGGCGTCGGCGCTCGGCGCCGCCGGGAAACCGCTGCTCCGGGTGCACACCGCCGGGTCGGTCGGCGGGGCGACGGCGAACGTCGCGACGAGCCTGGTACGGGCCGGGGCGCACCGGCGGGTGCTGGCGGTGGCGTTCGAGAAGCAGTCCGAGTCGAACGCGATGTGGGCGCTGTCGATCCAGCCGCCCTTCTCGGCGCCGATCACGGCCGGGGCGGGCGGCTACTTCGCCCCGCACATCCGTTCCTACATCAAGAAGACCGGTGCGCCCGGTCACGTCGGCGCCCTGGTGGCGGTCAAGGATCGGCGCAACGGCGCGCTGAACCCCTACGCCCACCTACGGCAGCCGGAGATCACGCTGGAGTCGGTGCAGGCGTCCACGATGCTGTGGGATCCGGTCCGTTACGACGAGACGTGCCCCTCGTCGGACGGGGCCTGCGCGGTGATCATCGGCGATCAGCAGGCCGCCGAGGCCTCGGAGCGCCAGGTGGCCTGGATCCGGGCGACCTCGATGCGGACCGAGCCGACCTTCTACGCGGGCAAGGACCACGTCAACCCGCGGGCGGGCGCGACGGCGGCGGCCGCGCTCTGGGCGGCGGCCGGTATCAAGGATCCGCTCGACGAGGTGGACGTCGCCGAGCTTTATGTGCCTTTTTCGTGGTTCGAGCCGATGTGGCTGGAAAATGTTGGTTTTGTAGGACAAGGGCAAGGTTGGAAACTTGTTGAATCAGGTGAAACCGCGCTCGGCGGCGCTCTGCCGATCAACCCCAGCGGCGGTGTCCTCTGTTCGAACCCGATCGGCGCCTCCGGGCTCCTGAGGTTCGCCGAGGCCGCCATGCAGGTGATGGGCCGGGCCGGCGAACACCAGGTGGCGGGGGCGTCGACGGCGCTCGGCCACGCCTACGGGGGCGGATCCCAGTTCTTCTCCATGTGGGTGGTCGGGAGGAATCCATGAAACGTCGAACCCTGCTCGCGAGCTCTCTGGCGGCACTCACGCCGGCGGTGGGCTCGCTCGATGTGCAGGCCAAGACCGCGATCGTCATCGGCAGCGGATTCGGGGGCGCGGTCGCCGCCTGGCGTCTCGCCCAGGCCGGGATGACCGTGACCGTCATCGAACGCGGGCGCCGCTGGGACCTGAACGCGAGCGGCACCACGTTCTGCACGATCAGCAACCCGGACTGGCGGTGCGCCTGGTTCGCCGACAACCCGCCGCTCGGGCTGGACGTCAGCAAGACCATCACCCGTGGGGCCGGGCTCATCCAGAAACACGTCGGTGACGGCATCCAGGTGATGTGCGGGTCCGGGGTGGGCGGCGGATCACTGGTCATCGGCATGTTCATGCCACAGCCGCGCCGCGCCGACTGGGAGTCGGCCTACCCGGCCCAGCTGTCGTACACCGAGTTCGAGAACACCTACTGGCCGCGCGCCCGGCAGAACATCGGCACCGCGACCATCCCGGCCGACATTCAGAATCATGCGGCGTACGTGGGCGCGCGCTCCTGGTTGCAGTACATCAGCGAATTCAGCAAGACGCCGGTGCCGGTGCCGTTCGGGGTGAACTGGGACATCATCCGGGACGAGCTGGCCGGGCGGGCGCCGGCCTGCCACACCATCGGCGAGGGGCCGTTCGGCAGCAACTCCGGGGCCAAGAACAGCGTCGACAAGACCTACCTGAAGTGGGCGGTGGCCACCGGCAACGCCCGGATCCTGCCGCTGCACGAGGTCACCGAGATCCGTGAGGTGTCCGGCACGTCGACCTTCGAGGTGGCCTGCAAACAGATCGACGACACCGGGAGCGTGCTGTCCAACCCGGTGTTCGCGGCCGACTACGTGTTCCTGGCGGCCGGATCGCTGGGCAGCACGTCACTGCTGCTCAAGTCGCGGGCGCTGGGGAAGCTGCCGCGCCTGGTGAGCACCGAGGTGGGCAAGGGCTGGGGCAACAACGGGGACTTCCTGGTGGCCCGGCTCAACCTGCGCAAGACCGTCGGCACCGCGCAGGGCGGGCCGGGGAACGTGCGGTTCTACGACGACTCGAACCCGTACGCGAAGGCCGCGATGGCCTGGGAGGCGGCGCCCGTCCCGTCGTGGCTGCCGGGCACCTCGGCGCACCTGATCACCAGCCTGGCGCCCGAGCGCGGCGAGATCCGCTACGACGCGGCCACCGGCACCGGGAAGGTCTACTGGCCGTACGCGGAGATGCAGACGTCGTCGGACAAGGCCGGCCGGGACCTGGCGACCCGGTTGTGGTGGGCGACCGAGGGTTCGAAGGGCTCGCTGCTGACCGGGCTGCCGTCCTACGACCGGAACACCGGGATGGGGCTGGGTTCGCGGAACACGTATCACCCGCTGGGCGGCCTGGTGATGGGCAAAGCCACCGACTTCAGCGGAAAAGTCGCGGGATATCAGAATCTGTTCTGTGTGGACGGCGCGCTGCTGCCCGGCACGGCGTGCCTGGCCAACCCGGCGATCACCATCACCGCGAACGCCGAGCGCTGCCTGGATCTGTTCCTCGCGTCACTGGGCTGACCCATTTCTGCAACAAACCTGCAAATGGATTCCGTTGACTCGCAGATATGCCCGGTGGCAGATTCCATCTCGGAACATTTCCTTTGGCAGTCCGCCGGACCATCCCCAACGCTGCATTGTGCCGCGGTTCGTAAATGCGTTCCGCGGCCGGTGCGGCGTGTCCGGCGGATCCATTTGCGACAAGGAGTCCATCCCCCATGTCAGCAACACTCCGGGGCCGTACGCTGCGCCGATCCCTCGGCGCCGCCGGCCTCTCCGGCCTGGTGGCGGCCGGCCTGTTCCTCTCCATCGGCACCGCTGAGGCCGCCACCCTGTTCAGTGCCGACTTCGAATCCGGCAGCACCAGTGGATGGTCGAAATCGGGCGGCACATGGTCGGTCGTGAGCGACGGAACGCAGGCCTTCCAGCAGTCGGACACGTCCAGTGAACGGGCCCGTCAGTTCGCCGGAACCACCTCCTGGACGAACTACTCGGTGCAGGCCCGGGTCAAGGCGACATCCTTCGGATCCAGTGCCGGCGTGGTCGCGCTGACCGGCCGGGCCGCCGGTTCCACGAAGATGTACCGGCTCTCGCTGACCGGCGCCAACAAGGTCCAGCTCGAAACCATGAACGGCAGCGCCGTGACGGTCCTCGGCAGCCTCAGCCAGACCATCTCGACGAGCACGTACTACACGCTGAAGCTGTCGTTCAGTGGGACCACGATCAGTGGCTCGGTCAACGGGACGAGCGTCGGCTCGGCCACCGACAGCACCATCACGGCGGGCCGGATCGGACTGCTCACCGAGTACGCGGCCGGCCGTTTCGACGACATCGTGGTCGACGACGGAGTGAGCACACCCACTTCGTCGCCCACGGTCTCCCCGTCGGCCAGTTCCGCCTCGCCGTCGCCCTCGACGTCCTCCAGCCCGCCGCCGTCGTCCAACGCTCTCTACGTGGCCCCCGGCGGCACCGACAGCGCCGCCGGGACGATCTCCGCGCCGACGACGCTGACCTCGGCGATCACCCGGATCGCGGCCGGCGGCACGATCTACCTGCGCGGTGGCACCTACTCGTACTCGTCGACGGTGACCATCCCGGCCGGCAACAACGGGTCGTCCGGCGCGCTGAAGACGATCGCCGCCTACAACGGTGAGAAGCCGGTGCTGAACTTCTCGGCGCAGGCCGAGGACCCGGCCGCCCGCGGCCTGGCGGTCAACGGCAACTACTGGAAGGTCTACGGGCTGACCGTGGAGCGGGCCGGCGACAACGGCATCTTCGTCGGCGGCAGCAACAACGTCCTGGAGCGGACGATCACCCGCTACAACCGGGACACCGGCCTCCAGCTGTCCCGGATCGCCTCGGACACCCCGAACGCGCAGTGGCCGGCCAACAACCTGATCCTCAGCGCCGAATCGCACGACAACGCGGACTCCGACGGTGAGGACGCGGACGGTTTCGCCGCCAAGCTGACCGTCGGCTCGGGCAACGTGTTCCGGTACGCGGTGTCGCACAACAACATCGACGACGGCTGGGACCTGTACACCAAGACCGACACCGGCGCGATCGGCGTGGTCACCATCGAGGACTCGCTGGCCTACAACAACGGCACGCTCAGCGACGGCTCGACGGCCGGCAACGGCGACCGCAACGGGTTCAAACTCGGTGGCGAGGACATCGCGGTCAACCACATCGTGCGGCGGACCATCGCGTACAAGAACGGCAAGCACGGGTTCACCTACAACAGCAACCCGGGCTCGCTGGCCATCTCCAACAACCTGAGCATCGACAACACCGAGCGCAACTTCAACTTCGACGCGGGTACGAGCGTCTTCCGCTCCAACACGTCGTGCCGGTACGCCAGTGGCACCAACGACCGGATCATCGGCAACTCGGACTCCACCAACCAGTTCTGGTCGGGGACGAACGGGTCGCGCTGCTCCTCGTACAGCGGGGCGCTGGCCTGGTCGTTCGCCTCGGACGGAAAGCTCGCCGTGACCATCGGCGGGGTCGCCGTCTCGCTCTGACCCTTCTTCGTGGGGCGCTCACCGCGGTGGGCGCCCCACCGCATTTCACTTCGGGATCGTGTAGTCCGGCGGGAAGAGCTTGCACGGCTGCGGGTCGCCGTCGACAAGGCCCATGCGCACCACTCGATGGAGAGTGCCGTCGATCTGATTGGTCTCCTCGAAGATGACGAAATGCAGGGCGGATCCGGGCGGCATCAGGTCACGGCGGACGGCGTAGGTGTTCTCGCCGGGCTTCGCGGGGACATTGCTGTGCGGCATGACGTCGTACATGCCCGGCAGACCGTCCTGTTCGTTCTGGCAGCCGGCGACCTTCTGCTCCAGCGGAACCTTGATGAACTCGACCAGGGCTGGAACCCCGGCCTTCTTCAGGGCGGCGCTGAGCTCGTCGGCGTCGACCAGCTGCCGGATCGAGAAGACGACGGTGTCCTGCTGGCGGGAGTCGACGGTCCAGGCCGCCACCTCGGTCAGGCCGTGCTCCGGCGCCGCCGGGCGGCTCAGGGCGATACCGGCGGTGAGCCCGGCGGCCAGCACTGCGGCGCCCAGCGTGGTGGTCAGACGGCGACGGCGGCGCAGGCCCCGGCCACGGCTGGTGATGTCGTCCAGGCTGTCGCCCATGTGCACCTGGTCGAACTCGGTGCGGACCCGGGCGTACAGGTCGTCGTCGTGGTCGATCACAGCTTCTGCTCCTGTTCGAGGACGGGCGTCAGGTGTGCCCGGAGGGCTCGGGTGGCGCGGGCCAGGTGGGCGGTGACCGTCCCGGCGGCGATGCCCAGGGTCCGTGCGGTGGTGTCGCTGTCGAGGTCGAGGAAGACGCGCAGCACGAACACCTCACGCTGGCGGGCCGGCAGCGATCGCAGCGCCGCCATCACCCGCGGGTCGGGCAGGTGGTCGCCGGTGTCGTCGCGGCCGGCGGCCGGCGCGGCCGGTTCCGGGACCTCCCGGCGACGGCGGCGCCACCAGGAGATGTGCGCGTTCAGGGCGGTGCGGACCACCCAGGCCCGCGGCGACGGGTGCCGGGCGACGGTGGACCAGGAGGCCCAGGCCCGGGCGAACGCCTCCGCGACCGCGTCCTCGGCGACCTGGCGGTCGCCGATGGCGGCCACCGCCGCGCGCAGGCAGTCGTCCCGGGCGCTCTCGTAGAAGGCGGCGAACTCCGCCCGTTGTTGTCCCACGCCTGTATTACGCCAGAGCCCCGCGATTCACTTACACGGGTTTTTACAACAGTGCTTATATAAGTGCTGTTACAGTTTGCGGATGACTGATGACTGGCTGGCTGATCCGACCGAGGAGAGCGTGTGGCGGCCCTGGCGGCTGCTGCAGGCCGCGATGGATGCCGAGATCGCGCGGGTCTATGCCGACGCGCGGATCGACGGGCTCAAACCGAGCTGGGTGATGGAGCTGCTCCGGCTGCACCACCGCGGGCCGATGACGATCACCGAGCTGGCCGAGTCGGTGCAGATCACCCACTCCGGGATGAGCCAGAAGGTGTCGGCGATGCGGGCGGGCGGCTGGGTCCGTACCGCCGCCGGGGCCGACGCCCGCACCCGGAAGGTCGAGCTGACCGCGCAGGCCGAGGCCGTGATGCGCAGGCTGGCCGCCGAATGGCGGGCGACCGAGGCGGCGATCGCCGAGATCGAGTCGGAGATCCCCTATCCGCTGAGCCGGGTGGTCCGCGACATCGAGGCGGCGCTGGCGCGGCGCAGCCTGCACGCGCGGATCAGCGAGCGGCTGGCCGGAGACCCGGCGTGGGAGTGAGCCGGGCGCTGCTCGACGTGACGCCGCTGCGCACGTCGCCCGACTTCCGCCGGCTGTGGATCGGCGGGCTGCTCTCCGGCCTGGGCGGGCAGATGGCCGTGGTGGCGGTGCTCTACCAGGTGTGGGAGTCGACCCGGAGCACGATCTGGACCGGCGCGGCGGGCCTCGCGCAGGCGCTGCCGATCATCGTGTTCGGGCTGTTCGCCGGGGCGCTCGTGGACCGGGTCGACAGGCGCCGTTTCTATCTGGCCACCAAGATCGGGCAGGCGGTCTGCGCGGTGCTGCTGACCGTGCAGGCGTTCACCGGCGGATCCGCGACGCTGGTGCTGGTCCTGGTCGCGGTGCAGTCGCTGTTCGTCGCCGGTGGCGGGCCGGCCTCGCGTACGTTCCTGTCCCGGCTCCTGCCCGCCGGGCAGCTCGGCGCCGGGCTGGCGCTGAACCGGATCTCGTTCCAGGGCGCGATGCTGATCGGCCCGGCGCTCGGCGGCCTGGTGATCAGCGAGGTGGGCGTCGGCGGCTGTTTCCTGGTCCACACGGTGACGTTCGCGGTGGCGCTGTGGACGGCGATCCGGCTGCCACCGATGCCCGCCTCGCCGGCTCCCGGGCTCACCGGGGTGCGGGCCGGGTTGCGGTTCCTGCACACCAACCCGGCGGTACGCGGCGCGCTGCTCACCGACCTCGCCGCCACCGTGCTGGCGATGCCGATCAGCCTGTTCCCGGTGGTCAACGCGGAACGGTTCGGCGACGACCCGCGCACGCTGGGCCTGTTCCTGACCGCGATCGCGGTGGGCGGGGTGGTGGCGTCGGCGCTGTCCGGCACATTCACCCGGGCGCGGCGGCCCGGCGCGGTCATGCTGGCCGGCGCGCTGACCTGGGGTGTGGCGCTCGCCCTGTTCGGGGTCGCGCCGAACGCGTGGGCCGGGCTGGCGCTGCTCGCGGTGGCCGGGGCGGCGGACACGGTGGCCGTGGTGGCCCGCAGCACCGTCGTGCAACGGCACACGCCTGACGAGTTCCTGGGCCGGGCGGCGGCCGCCGAGCAGATCGTCGGGCAGGCCGGCCCGGATGTCGGCAACCTGCGCGCCGGGCTGGTCGCGGCCGGGAGCTCGGCCACGGCGGCGCTGGTCAGTGGCGGGCTGCTGTGCGTGGCGGCGGTGGCGGCGATCGCGGCCCGAACCCCGGAGCTCCGAAAGCCCGATATACGGTAGGACTGATGCGAATTCCGACCGACTCAGAGATCCGGGCGCTGCACGAGCGGTTCGCCCCCACGCCGGAGGCCTTCGAGCTGGTGTGGACGCACAGCCTGATCGTCTGCCGGATCGCCGAGCAGGCCTCCGGCGCCGGCGACCTCGACATGGCTCTGGTGCGGGCCGGGTGCCTGCTGCACGACATCGGCGTGCACCGGCTCCGGCCGGGTGACCACTACGTGCGGCACGGGCTGCTCGGCTACGAGCTGCTCGGCGAGGCCGGGCTGCCGGAGACGCTGCGCCGGTTCTGCTCCCACCACACCGGGGTCGGCATCACCCGCGACGACGTGCTCACCCAGCAGCTCCCCCTGCCGGACTGCGACTTCCTGGCCGAGACGGGCGAGGAGGACCTGGTGATGTTCGCGGACAAGTTCCACAGCAAGAGCACCCCGCCCCGGTTCCTGACGGCTGCGACGTTCTCGGCGCGGGTCGGCCGGTTCGGCGAGGACAAGGTCAAACGGTTCGCGTCCCTGGTGGAGCGGTTCGGGACGCCCGACCTGGAGCCGCTGGCCGCCGAGTTCGGCCACCCGATCACCTGAGCGCCGCTGTGGGTGCGGTCAGCCGTACCGTACCGGCAGGTGTTTGATGCCGTTGATCCATCCGGACCGCAGCCGCTGGGCCGGACCGGCGAGGGTGATGTCCGGGAACTGGTCGGCGATCGCGTTGAAGATCAGGTCGATCTCCAGGCGGGCCAGGTTGGCGCCGAGACAGAAGTGGGCGCCGCTGCCGCCGAACCCGAGGTGCGGGTTGGGGCTGCGGGTGATGTCGAAGGTGTGCGGATCGGTGAACACCGCCTCGTCGTAGTTGGCCGACCCGTAGAACATGGCGACCCGCTGCCCCTTCGGGAGCGGCACCCCGGCCAGCACGGTGTCGTGGGTGGTGGTCCGCTGGAAGACGTTGATCGGGCTGCCCCACCTGACGAACTCGTCGACGGCGGTCCGCGGCCGGGTCTGTTTGAACAGCTCCCACTGATCCGGGTTCGACAGCAGCGCGTGCATGCCGTGCGAGATGGCGTTGCGGGTGGTCTCGTTGCCGGCGACGGCGAGCATCAGCACGAAGAACCCGAACTCGTCGACTGACAGGTGCTCCCCGGCGATCTCGGCCTTGACCAGGGTGGTGACGATGTCGTCGCGTGGGCAGGTCTGGCGTTCGTCGGCCATCTGCATGGCGTACCCGAGCAGCCCCATCGCGGACTCCATCGGGTCGGCGCCACTGAACTCGGGGTCGTCGTACCCGATCATCGAATTCGACCATTCGAAGACGTTGCCGCGGTCCTCCTGCGGCACGCCGAGCAGTTCGGCGATGGCCTGCAGGGGCAGCTCGCAGGCGATGTCGGTGACGAAGTCCCCGGTCTCGCCGCCGACCGAGGCGACGATCTGTGTGGCGCGGGCCTGCAACGCGGAGCGCAGGCTGTTGATCGCGCGCGGGGTGAAGCCCCGCGACACGATGGCCCGCTGCGCGGTGTGCTGCGGCGGGTCCATGTTGAGCAGGATGGCCTGCTGCATCTCGATGCCCTCGCGGGTCATGTCCGGCTGGAACCGGGCGATCGCGGTGTTCTCCCGGCTGGAGAACGTCTCGCTGTTGCGGGACACGGCCATCACGTCGGCGTGCCGGGTCACCGCCCAGTAGCCCTCGTCGTCGAACCCGGCGCTGCCACGCGCCTGCGGGATCCAGCAGACCGGGTCGTCACGGCGCATCTCGGCGAACTCGGCATGCGGGATGCCGTGCAGGTAGATGTCCGGATCGGTGGGGTCGATGCGGGTGCGCGGCTCGGCCACGGCTCCTCCTACAGCAACAAGTTCTACCGATTCAAACACGCGACCGGAGACCTTTGGTAGGTTGATTCGAGAACACGTTCTAATTGGAGGCCGCCGTGGGCACACCGGTGATCGTCGATGCGGCACGGACCCCGATCGGCAAGCGGGGCGGATGGCTGTCCGGTCTGCACCCGGCCGAGCTGCTGGGCACGGTGCTGACCCGGATGGCCGCGCACGGCGAGGTCGAGCAGGCCATCGGCGGCTGTGTCACCCAGGGCGGCGAGCAGTCCAACAACATCACCCGTACCGCGTGGCTGCACGCCGGGCTGCCGCACGCCACCGGCTGCACCACGATCGACGCCCAGTGCGGGTCGGCGCAGCAGGCCGCGCACCTGATCGCCGGCCTGATCACGACCGACGCGATCAGCGCCGGCGTGGCCTGCGGGGTCGAGGCGATGAGCCGGGTGCCGCTGCGGGCCAACCTCGGCGACGCCGGCCTGCCCCGCCCCGAGTCGTGGAGCATCGATCTGCCCAATCAGTACGTGGCCGCCGAGCGGATCGCCGACCGGCGCGGGCTGACCCGCGCCGACCTGGACCGGTTCGGGGTGCGGTCACAGGCGAACGCGGCGCGGGCGTGGGCCGAGGGCCGCTATCTCCGGGAGATCGTCCCGGTCGGCGAGGTCACCCGTGATCAGGGACTGCGGGAGACCACATTCGAGGGCCTGTCCGGGCTGAAACCGGTGCTGCCGGACGGACGGCACACGGCCGGCACCTCGTCGCAGATCTCCGACGGGGCGGCCGCGGTGCTGCTGATGGACGCCGACCACGCACGGGCGCTGGGGCTGCGGCCGCGGGCCCGGATCGTGGCGCAGTGCCTGGTCGGGGCCGAGCCCTACTACCACCTGGACGGGCCGATCGCGGCCACCGACCGGGTCCTGGCCCGGGCCGGCATGAAGATCGACGACCTGGACCGCTGCGAGGTGAACGAGGCGTTCGCCAGCGTGGTCCTGTCCTGGCTCGCCGTGCACCGCGCCGATCCGGACCGGGTCAACGTCAACGGCGGGGCGATCGCCCTGGGCCATCCGGTCGGCAGCACCGGCGCGCGTCTGCTGACCACCGCACTGCACGAGCTGGAGCGGTCCGACGGAACCACGGCGCTGGTCACCATGTGCGCCGGCGGGGCGATGTCGACCGCGACGATCATCGAACGCCTGTAGAGGAGCCGACCGTGGTCCCGTTCAAATTCCTGCTGCTCAGCGCAGCCCTCGCGGCCATCCTGGCAGCCATCGGCGTCACCGCTGTGATGGCCGCGCTCAACCCCAGCGCCAGCGAGGTGGCCAGCAACGTCAGCAACAACGACCCGCTGACCCCGCCCGAGTTCTACGGCACCCGATAGCCCCGCCGGCCTACGACCGCGAGCCGTCGCTGACGCCGGTAATCCGCAGCGGATTACCTGGCTCAGCGACGGCTCGCGGTCTGAGCCGTCGCCCACAACGGCATTCCGCACGCCGAAAGGCGCGTCAGCGACGGCTGGCCTGGACTGCCGGCCGTCGCTGGGCGTCGACGGGAACGGGGCGCCGGTGCTACGGAACGGGGGTGGGCAGCGGCCTGGTCACGTCGGCCGCCCGGTGCCCGCCGCGCGGACTCGAGCCGCCACGGGCCAGCAGCAGCCCGACGGCGAGCAGCACCAGGCCGAGGAACACCAGCCCGATCGGCACGTACACACCGAGCAGCATGAGCTGGTAACGCCCGTCCGCCGCCTGCTTGCCGACCGCGTCCAGGGTGGCCTGGTCGTACTGGAGGTCGGCGTCGAAGATGACCACCTTCTCCCCCACGTCCGGCACCAGCTCACGGTGCTGCTGTTCGCGGTAGCCGACGATGGCGCCGGTCTGCGGCTCGATCCAGAGGGTGCGGGTGGCCCGGTAGGAGATGGTCCCACTGGTGGCGCCGGGGGCCAGGAAGGCGAGCAGCGCGCCGAGGCTGTCCGGGTTCATGTGGGCCTGCTGTTCCGGCACGACCTGCTGGAAGCGGTACGTGGGCAGGTTGTTGTAGTCCTCCTCGGCCTGGTACTCGATCGGCAACGCCTTGCCCAGGGTGGAGTCCCAGTACTGGTAGGTGGTCTTCTCGGTGCCGAACGGGAACAGGTAGAGGTGGCCGGAGAAGGACACGTTGCCCGGGGTGCAGGGCACCGGCTCCTCGACGTGGCACTGCCCCTCCCACGGGACCGCCTCGCCGGTGGTGCGGTCGAGCGCGACCCGGCTCTCGGCACTGTTGATCATCTCGTTGGTGTCGATCCGCCGGGTCGAGTGATACACGTTCCAGACCAGGGTCTGGCCGTCGAGTCCGGCGGCGGCCGCGAAGTCGGGTTTGATGCCGGTGATCGAGCGCAGCCCGGCGTTTTCCACGACCACCTGGGGTGTGCCGTTCGGCAGCGTCTTGGCCTGCACGAACGACGCGCCGGCGGTCTCCACGACGACGTCGGGCGGCACCAGATCGAGCGGGACCTTCCGCTGTGACGGCACGATGACCCAGGCCAGGGCCATCGCGAAGAGTATGCAGAGTATGCCGAGGCCGAACAGTGCCGTGCCGGTGATCCGCCGCATCACGTCCTCCTGGTGAACCCCTCCCAGAAACTAGAACGCGTTACAATCTACTGCCCCGTAACATCGATGGAAAGGGTTACGGGTGCTGACTGCTCACCGAGATGACCTCGCCGGTCAGATAGGACGCGTAGTCACTCGCCAGGAAGGCCACCACGGTCGCCACCTCCCACGGCTCGGCGGCCCGGCCGAAGGCTTCCCGCTGCGCCAGCCCGTCGAGTTCGGCCTGGCTCATCACCTTCGCCAGGAACGGGTGCGCGGCCAGGCTCGGGGCGACCGCGTTGACCCGGATGCCGTGCGCCGCCACGTCCAGGGCGGTGCACCTGGTGAACGCCATGACTCCGGCCTTCGCCGCCGCGTAGTGCGCCTGCCCGGCCTGCGCGCGCCAGCCCAGCACCGAGGCGTTGTTGACGATCGCCCCGCCCCCGCCCTGCGCGATCATCTGGCGCAGCGCGGCCCGGGTGCACCGGAACGTGCCGGTCAGCGTGACGTCGAGGACCAGGTGCCACTCCTCGTCGTCGAGCTCGGTGACCGGCCGGTTCCCGCCCAGGCCGGCGTTGTTGACCAGGACGTCAAGCCGGCCGTACCGGGTGACGGCCCCGCCGATCAGCCGCCGGACCGCGGCCTCGTCGGTGACGTCGCACGGCACCGCCCACACCCGGCCCGGATACGCCGACGACAGCAGGTCACGGGTCTCACCGAGCCGCCGCTCGTGACTGTCGCCGAGCACCACCCGGGCGCCCTCGTCGAGACAGCGCCGCGCCACCGCAGACCCGATCCCGGCCCCGGCCGCCGCGGTGACCACGACGACCTTGCCGTTCAAGAGGCCACGGCCGGCGGGGCCGGTCATCCGCGGGCCTGGCGGGGCAGCCCGAGCACCCGTTCGGCGACGATGCCCCGCTGGATCTCGTTGGACCCGCCATAAATGGTGTCGGCCCGGCTGAACAGGAAATACGTCTGCCAGCGATCCACCGCCGCCGGATCGGCGTCACCCCGGGCCAGCACGTCCATGGCGAGGTCGCCGAGCCCCTGCCGCCACCGGGTCCAGAGCAGCTTGATCACCGAGGACGCGGCCGGCTGCGGGTCACGCAGCACCCGCAACGTGTGCGTACGCAGCACGGTCAGGTCGATCCAGGCCCTGGTCAGCCGCTCCCGCAGGGCCGGGTCAGCGGTCGCGCCGGTGCTGCGGGCGACCGCGACCAGGTCGTCCAGGTCACGCTGGAACCCGATCTGCTGGCCGACCGTGGCCGCGCCCCGCTCGTACGCGAGGGTGGCCATCGCGACCTTCCACCCCTGGCCGGGCTCGCCGACGACGAGGCCCGCCTCGGTGACCGCGTCGTCGAAGAACACCTCGTTGAACTCGCTGTCCCCGGTGAGCTGCCGGATCGGGCGCACCGTGATCCCCGGCTGCCGCATCGGCACGAGCAGGTAGGACAGTCCCGCCGAACGGGGTCCGCCGGCCGGGGCGGGCGCGGTCCGGGCGAGCACGAAACACCAGTCGGCGACGTGGGCCAGCGACGTCCACACCTTCTGCCCGGTGATCACCCACCGGTCGCCGTCGAGCCGGGCGCGGGTGGTGACCCCGGCCAGGTCGGAGCCGGCCCCGGGTTCGGAGTAGCCCTGGCACCACAGCTCCTCGACCGCGGCGAGCTTCGGCAGGAAGCGGCGCTGCTGTTCGGGCGTGCCCAGGTCGATCAGCGTCGGCCCGACCATGGTGGTGCCGATGTGGTCGACGCGGCTCGGTGCGCCGGCTCTCGCGTACTCCTCATGGAAGATGACCTGCTGGGCGAGGGACGCGCCGCGCCCACCGTGCGCCACCGGCCAGGCCAGCGTGCCCCAGCCGGCGGCGGCGAGCCGCCTGGTGAAGGCGAGCCGCTGCTCGAAGGCCTCGTTCTCCCGGCCGACCCCGCCGGTGCCGCGCACCTCGTCGGTGAGCTCGGCGGCCAGCCAGTCCCGGATCTCCCGGCGGAACGCATCGTCGTCGGTCACTGGCGTCGCCTCCCCGATCACGCGTAGGCTCACGCTACCGACCAAGCACTTGCTTGGTAAAGGGGAGGTCCGATGGAGACCGTTCCGGCAGTGGTGGCGCAGGCGGCGCGCGAGTTCGCCCGGGAGCCGGCGCTCGTCGATCCGCATCGGCGCAGGTGGAACTTCGCCGAGCTGCACGACGAGACGCAGACGGTGTCCCGCGCGCTCATCGCATCAGGCATCGAGCCCGGCGACCGGGTCGCGCTCTGGGCGCCCAACAGCGCCCGCTGGGTGCTGGCCGCGCTCGGCATCCTCGGCGCGGGCGCCACCCTGGTGCCGATCAACACCAGGTTCACCGGCGTCGAGGCGGCCGACATCATCACCCGCAGCGACGCGAAAGGCCTGATCGTCACCGGGCCGTTCCTCGGCACGGACCGGCTGGCGTCGCTGCCGGCGTCGGCGCTGCCGCCGTTCGTGCTGCCGCTGCCGCACTGGGACGCGTTCCTCGACCGGGCCGGCGAGACTGCCGCGGAGGCGGCTTCGGAACGAGCCTCGGCGGTACGCCCGGACGACCTCAGTGACATCCTCTTCACCTCCGGGACCACCGGGATCAGCAAGGGCGTGATGAGCGCGCACCGGCAGTCGCTGGGCGTGGCGCGGGCGTGGGCCGGCATCGGCGGGGTCGGCGTCAAGGACCGCTACCTGGTGATCAACCCGTTCTTCAACAGCTTCGGGCTCAAAGCCGGGCTGCTCGCGTGCCTGGCCGGCGGGGCGACGATCGTGCCGCAGGCGGTGTTCGACGTGCCGCGCGCTCTCGAGCTGATCGAGCACGAGCACATCACCGTGCTGCCCGGCCCGCCGACCCTCTACATCGGGCTGCTCGACCATCCGGGGCGGATCGGTCACGCGATCGGGTCGCTGCGGCTGGCCGTCACCGGGGCCGCGACCGTGCCGCCGGCGCTGATCGAGCGGATCCGGGCCGAGCTGGGGATCAGCACCGTGCTCACCGCGTACGGGCTGACCGAAGCCGTGGTCGCGACCATGTGCCGGCCCGGCGACGACACCCGGACCGTGGCGTTCACCAGCGGACGGGCCGCCGCCGGGTTCGAGGTGCGGATCGCCGAGAAGGACGGCGAGGTGCTGCTGCGCGGGCCGAACGTGATGCTCGGCTACCTCGACGACCCGGCGGCCACCGCGGCGGCGATCGACCCGGACGGCTGGCTGCACACCGGTGACGTGGGCACGCTCGACGAGAACGGGAACCTGACGATCACCGACCGGATCAAGGACATGTACATCTGCGGCGGCTTCAACGTGTACCCGGCCGAGGTGGAACGGGTGCTCGCCGGGCTGCCCGGGGTCGCCGAGGTGGCCGTGGTCGGGGTGCCCGACGAGCGGTTCGGCGAGGTCGGCCGGGCGTATGTGGTGGCCCGCCCCGGCCACGACCCGGCGCCGGACGCGGTGATCGCCTGGTGCCGTGAACGGCTCGCCGGCTACAAGACCCCCCGGTCCGTGGAGATCCGGGCCGAGCTGCCGCACAACGCGAGCGGCAAGGTCCTCAAATACCTGCTCCGGGAGAACTCATGAGCGACGAGGTGTTGTTCGAGCGGCGCGGGCCGGTCGCCGTCGTCACCATGAACCGGCCCCGCTACCGCAACGCGCAGAACTCGGCGATGACGTACGCGCTCGACGACGCCTTCACCAGGGCCGTCGACGACGACGAGGTGGCGGTGATCGTGCTGGCCGGGGCCGGCGACCACTTCTCCGCCGGGCACGACATCGGCACCCCGGAACGCGACGCCGACACGTCGTTCCCGCGCCGGGCGGTCACCTGGTGGGACCACACGTCCAAAACCGGGGCGGATCGGCGGTACGCCCGGGAGATGGAGGTCTACCTGGGCATGTGCCGGCGCTGGCGGGAGATCCCGAAACCGTCGGTGGCCATGGTGCAGGGCGCGTGCGTGGCCGGTGGGCTGATGCTCGCGTGGGTGTGCGACCTGATCGTGGCGGCCGAGGACGCGTTCTTCGCCGACCCGGTGCTGCGGATGGGGATCCCCGGCGTCGAGTATTTCGCCCACCCCTGGGTGCTCGGGCCGCGGTTCGCGCGGGAGGTGCTGTTCACCGGGGATCGTTTCGGGGCGCGCCGGGCGTACGAGATAGGGATGGTCAACCGCATCGTGCCGCGCGCCGCGCTGGAGACCGAGACCCTCGCGCTGGCCGCGCGGATCGCCGAGATGCCGCCGTTCGGGCTGGCGCTCGCGAAACGCGCGGTCAACCTGTGTGAGGACCAGATGGGCCTGCGCTCCGGAATGGACGCGGTGTTCGGGCTGCATCATGTGGCGCACTCGCACAACGCCGAGGTCAGCGCGGATCCGCTGGCCGGGCTGGATGCGAAGGCGATGAAGAAGGCCGCCGGATGAACCTCGACCTCGATCCGGAGGCGATCGGATTCCGGGATTCGGTACGGGCCTGGCTGGCCGTCAACGTTCCCGGTTCCGCGCTGCCCGCGCCGGACACCGCGGCCGGGAGTGTCGCGCACCGGGCGTGGGAGGCGCGGCTCGCGGAGGCCGGGCTGGCCGCCGTGTCGTGGCCCGTCGAATACGGTGGGCGAGCCGCTCCGCCGCTGCACGCGCTGCTGTTCGACGAGGAGTACCACGCGGCCGGAGCACCCGTGCGGATCGGGCAGAACGGGCTGTTCCTGCTGGCCCCGACGCTGCTCGCGCACGGGACGCCGGAGCAGTGCGCGCGGATCCTGCCGCCGATGGCACGTGGTGAGCAGGTGTGGGCGCAGGCCTGGTCGGAACCGGGCGCGGGCAGTGATCTCGCGGCCATCCGGTCCCGGGCGCAGGCGGTCGACGGCGGGTGGGTGCTGTCCGGGCAGAAGACCTGGAGTTCCCGGGCGGTCGTCGCGGACCGGGCGTTCGGGTTGTTCCGCAGTTCGGCCGGGGAACGGCATCGCGGCCTCACCTATCTGATGTTCGACCTGCGGGCGCCCGGCGTGACGGTCCGGCCGATCCGGCAGCTCGACGGGACGGCCGGGTTCGCCGAGATCTTCCTCGACGACGTGTTCGTGCCCGGCGACGACGTGATCGGGACGCCCGGTGACGGCTGGCGGGTGGCGATGAGCACGGCCGGGCACGAGCGGGGGCTGACGCTGCGCGGGCCGGGACGCTTCACGGCCGCGGCCGATCGCCTGGCCGCCCTCGCCGTGCACGGTGACCTCGGCGGCCGGGTCGCCGACGCGTGGATCGGGGCGCGGGCCTACCGGATGGCGGCCTACGCCTCGCTTGACGAACCCGTCGCGCCCAGCGCCACCAAACTGTTCTGGTCTCAGCTCGACGTCGCCCTGCACGAGACCGCGCTCGACGTGCTCGGCCCCTACGCGGAGATCGACCCGGACTGGACCGGCGGATACCTGTTCTCGCTGGCCGGGCCGATCTATGCCGGAACCAGCGAGATCCAGCGCGACATCCTCGGCCACCGCGAACTCGGCCTCCCCCGATGAGGCTCACCCCGTCCGACGAGCAGCGCCGGTTCGCCGAGGTGCTGGACACCCTGCTGACCAGGGCGGACGTTCCGGCGGTGGCGGCGGCCTGGGCGGACGGCGACACCGCTCCGGGCCGCGACCTGTGGTCGTCGCTCAGCGACGCCGGAGTGACCGGCCTGCTCGTCCCGGAACGGTTCGGCGGCCTCGAAGCCGGCATCGACGACCTGGTCATCGTCTGCGAGGTGCTCGGCCGGCACGCCGTTCCCGGACCGGTCGCCGAATCCGTCGCCGCCGCCCCGACCCTGCTCGCCTCCGGCCGCTGGCTTCCGGAACTCGCCGACGGCCGGATCCTCGCCTCGGTGGCTGCGCCACCATTGCTGCCCTTTGCCGCCGACGGCGATGTGGCCGATCTCCTCCTGCTCACCGATCACCATGCGGTACGGGTGGGAAGCGCCGTGAAGATCCACCGTTCCCTGGACGCGGCCCGGCGGCTGGCCGAGATCGCCCCGGGCGAGGAGGTCGAATCCGGCGCCCCGGTCCAGCGGGCGCTCGACCTCGGGACGCTCGCCTGCGCCGCCCAGCTCCTCGGCGCCGGCAACGCCCTGCTCGCGATGGCCGTCGGCTACGCCAGGACCCGCACCCAGTTCGGCCGCCCGATCGGCGCGTTTCAGGCGGTCCGCCACCAGCTGGCCGACGTGGCGGTGGCGCTGACGTTCGCCCGCCCGCTGCTCTACGCGGCCGCCGTGGCCCTGACCTCTGCGGGCGGGGGCACGCCGTCGCGCCTCACCAGCGCGGCCCGGGACGTGTCGGCGGCGAAGGTCGCCTGCGGGGAGGCGGCACTGCTCGCGGCACGGACGGCGCTCCAGGTGCACGGGGCGATCGGGTACACGCGGGAACACGGGCTCGGGCGCTACCTCACCCGGGTGCGGGCGCTGCACCTGTCCTGGGGCACCGCCGACTGGCACCGCCGCCGGCTGCTCACCGAACTCACCGGGGCGGAGCTCGGCGGAATCGGGAACGGGGTGGGCGGTGACCAACCGCCTCCGCCCGGAAGTCGCCTCGCGGTCCGGCGCCGGGACGGTGTCGCGGTGTCACCACGGGACGGGCAGGGTTCGGCGGGGCCGGGTGTGGAGCGTACCGAAGAGGAAGGTTTTGAATGATGTTCGAAGAGCGGGCGGCGTTGCGGGCGGCGGTGCGTGGGCTGCTCGGCGGGCAGATCGCGGCGGATGGCCTGTGGCCGCGGCTGTGCAAGGAGATCGGCGTCGCCGGGCTGACCGTGCCCGAGGAGTACGGCGGTTCCGGCGCTACGCTCGGTGAGGCCGCGGTCGTGCTGGAGGAGCTCGGGCGGGTGCTGAGCCCGGCGCCGATGCTGGGAACCGTGCTGGCCGTGCACGCGCTGCTCGAATTCGGCGACGAGGACGCCCGTGCCCGGTTGCTGCCGGCGATCTGCTCCGGTGAACGGACCGTGACCGCCGCCTGGGCGGGATGCGTGTTCCCGGCCGACACCGTGCTGGTCGTGCGGGACGGCGCCCTGTTCGAGATCGACGGTGAGATCGAGGTCACCGAATCGCTGGACCTGACCCGGGCGACGAGCAGGTTGCGCTCCCAGCAGACTCCGGAACTGCGGGACATCGCCTGCGCCGCGCTCTCCGCCGAGCAGCTCGGCACCGCCGAACGTGCCCTCGAACTTACCGTCGCCTATGTTCAGGAGCGCCACCAGTTCGGGCGGCCGATCGGGTCGTTCCAGGTGCTCCAGCATCGGCTCGCCGAAGCCTACGTGCGGGTCCAGGCCGCCCGGTCGGCCTCGGAAGCAGCCGTGCAGGCGGTCGCCGACGGTTCCGCCGACGCCTCGCTGCTCGCCGCCGCCGCGAAGGTGACCTGCTCGGAGACGTTGCGGGCGGTCGCCGCCGAGATGGTGCAGATGCACGGCGGCATCGCGATAACCTGGGAACACGACGCCCACCGATTCCTGCGGCGGGCCTGGGTGACCGCGCAGATGTACGGTTCGCCGGAATCCCATGTCGCGCGACTCACCCCCACACTGCTGTCCTGACCCGACTAGCATGATCCGGTGCTATCACCGGGAGACGTGCTCAACGGCCGCTATCGGCTGACCCAGCGAATCGCCGCCGGTGGCATGGGTGAGGTGTGGCGCGGCAACGACCTGCTGCTACAACGCGACATCGCGGTGAAGGTGCTGCTCCCGGCGCTTATGTCCGACTCGGACTTCATCACCCGGTTCCGTTCCGAGGCCCGGATGATGGCGGCGCTGCGGCACCCCGGGATCGTGCAGGTCTACGACTACGGCGAGAACGCGCAGGTCGGCGCGCACCGGCTGGACTTCCTGGTGATGGAGTTCATCGACGGCACGCCACTGTCGGCGAAGATCCAGCAGGCCGGCCGGCTCTCCCCCGCCGAGACGATGGCCGCGGTCGCGCAGGTCGCCGACGCGCTTCAGGCCGCCCACGACGCCGGCATCATTCACCGCGACGTCAAACCCAGCAATCTTCTGGTACGGCCGGCCGGCGCCATCGTCCTCGTCGACTTCGGGGTCGCCCGGTCCACCGGGATCACCGGTCTCACCGGCACCAACGTGGTCCTGGGCAGCGCACACTACATGGCGCCGGAACAGGCTGAGGGCCGCCCGGTCACGGCGGCCACGGACATGTATGCGGTCGGCGCCGTGGCGTTCAGTTGCCTCACCGGGCGGCCGCCCTATGTGGGGGACAATCCGCTCGCCGTTCTCGCCCAGCTGGTGCACGGTCAGCCGCCGGTCCTGCCGCCGGATGTGCCGCCCGCCGTGGCGGCGGTGGTCATGCGGGCGCTGGCCAAGGATCCGGGCCGGCGGTTTCCCAGCGCTTCGGCGTTGGCTTCGGCGGCGCTCGCGGCGGCGGCGGCGCCCTCCCGGCCGGCGCCCCCTGCCGGCGCTGGTTTCCCTGCCGGCGCTGCCTTTCCGCCTGGTATCGGCTCTCCCCCTGGTGCCGGCTTTCCGCCTGGTGCCGGCCTTCCGGCTGGTGCCGGCCTTCCGGCTGGGTCACCGAATGGCCGGATTCCGACGCAGCGGCCCGCCGGCACCGGCGGTTTCCCGGCGGCGGGGCAGCCCTCGAACGGATCAGGTTTCACGCCGGGCACCGCATCTGTCGGGGCCGCATCTGTCGGGGCCGCGGCCGTCGGCGGCGCGCCCAGGAGCGGAATCGGATCAGGGGCCACCTTCGGCGGCACGCCCGGCAGCGGGATCGCGGCTGGGGCGATGTTCGACGAAACGCCTGGACACGGGTCCGGCGGCACCACGACGGGTGGGGTGACCGGGCCGGGCGCGACGGTTTCGCGGCGGCGGCGCAATGTCACCGTGGCGCTCGCGGCGGCAGCCGTGGTGGCGCTGCTCTCCGGTATCGGGATCATCCTCAACAGTGGGCCGGACAACCCGAACCAGGCGATCGAGCCGCAGGATGCCGGCGGGCAACAGGTCCAGTTGGATGGCCCGAGCGACAAGCCGCGCGGCCAGACGACCGGCCGTCCGAAGTCGTCCCCGAAGGCCGGCTCCACCACACGCGCGGCCGAGGACCCGGCAACCGAGCCGGCCGCCACCGGCCAGCCGACCGCCACCGCGACGACCGACCCGGAGGAGACCACCGACCCCGGGTCCACCGAGCCGGCGACGAACCCCTACGACGACCCGGTCGGCCTCTGCGGCGACGGCTACCAGGTGATCGACTCGAAGAAGCTGGAGACGGGCGCCGGGGTGCTGCGCGGCACGATCTACCTGCTCTATCAGGCGGAAGGCGGGATGAACTGCGTGGTCACCATCAAAGCCAACACGCTGGACAAGAAGACCGCGATGTCCGCCGGACTGGAAGTGAAAGGCGGCTCACCGGTCGCCGACAAGGGCAGCTTCCAGTATTACGCCGGACCGGTCAGCGCCGAGGCCGCGGGCAAGTGCGTGCGATGGGGCGGAACGATCGGCGGGCTGGTCTTCGAGAGCGGCTTTTCACACTGCAACTGAGCATCACATGCGCTCGATCTCGGTGAGGTCGATGTCGATCGGGAACGGCACCGTGACCAGCACCCGGTCGTGGAAGATGCCCAGCGCCACGTAAGCGGCGGTTTCCGGGTCACGCTGATACGCGTGAACAACCGGCTTGCCCTCGACCGCCTCGACCCGCCAGAAGAACGGAATGCCGGCCTCGGCGTAGAGCTGCGGCTTGCGGGAGCGATCACGGAACTCGGACTCGGGGGACACGACCTCGATGGCGAGCACGACGGCGTCAGCCGGATACCACGTGGCCGACAGACTCGCCTCAGCATCAGCGCGCACGACGACCACGTCGGGCTCCGGCCTCTGTTTCCGGCCCAGAACCACTGACATGTCACGCCGGACCAGGAACTCCGGTCGCGGCGCCGACGAACGCAGAGAATGAGTCAGCAGGTCGAGCATCAACGAGTGAAACGCCTTCTGCGGACTCACCAGAACGAGACTTCCGTCGATGAGCTCAGTGTGCGGCGGAAGATCGGGGATCCGATCCAGGTCATCGGCGGTAAATCCCTCCGCGGGTGGGCGGTTCCACTCGATCGCTGACTCAGCGCTCACGGAACGGCCTCCCTCACGGACGATTGCTCGTTCCCGCAGCCTACCCACGCAGACACCTCCCCAGCGGCGATCGACCCCGGCGGGCCTTGCATGAGACTATAGGCCTTGGGAAAGTTGTCGTCTATCCAGGTGTCACATCCAGTCGGTGTGGCGGGGCCAGGACAGGAGGGTGTCGACGACCTCCGGTGGTTCGTAGGGTGAGGTCGGGGTCGTCGTGGTGTACCGGCTGCGATGGAAGAGCAGCGGTGTCACGTCGCGGCACGGCCCGAGCGTGGTCACCAGGCCGGTGACGATGGCGTGATCGCCGCCCGGATGGACCGCCTCGACCAGGCAGTCCGCCCAGGTCAGGACGCCGTCCAGGACGGGTGCCCCGGACGGCGCCGGCGCCCAGCCTAGGGCGGCGAACCGGTCCGCGCCGCGGGTGCCGAAGAGCCGTGAGACGTCGCGCTGGTCGGCGGCCAGGATGTTGACGCAGAAGATCCCGGACGCCCGGATCCGGCGCCAGGTGTCCGAGCCGCTCTGCGGGCAGAAGAGCACCAGCGGCGGGTCGAGCGAGAGCGGCGCGAACGCCTGGCACGCGAAGCCGGCGGGCCCGTCGGCGTCGGCCGTGGTGATGACGGTGACGCCGGTTCCGAAGTGGCCGAAGACCCTCCGGAAACCGGCGGCCGGCGACACCGGCACGGACGGGTGGGTGGTCAATGCCCGCCGCCGGCGAAGAACCGGTGGCCCCAGACGCTGTGTGCGGTGGTCTGGCGGGCGACCCACGTCTCGTCGTCGACGGTGAGGCCGCCGTAGCCGTACTCGATGTCGAATCCGCTCGGGGTCCGGACGTAGAAGGAGACCATCTCGTCGTTGGCGTGCCGGCCCAGGCTCGAGATCATCGGGGCCTTGTTGCGGGCGCAACGGTCGATGGCCCGGCCGACGTCGTCGAGGGTCTCGGTTTCGATCATCAGGTGTACGAGTCCGGTCGGCGCCGGAATCGGGGCGAGAGCGACACTGTGGTGCCGGGGGCCGCAGCCGAGGAACCGCATCCACAGGGGTTTGTCGCTGGGCGGCAGCCCGAGGTGTTCGGGGACGAGGCGCATCGAGTCGCGCAGCCGGAACCCGAGGACCTCGCCCCAGAACCGCAGCGACGCGACGTCGTCGCGGGCCGGCAGGACGACGTGGCCCATGCCCTGGCCGCCGGTGACGAACCGGGTGCCGTACGAGCTGAGCGACGGCCGGCTGTCGAGGGCGGCGCCGCAGAAGAATTCGAGGCGGTTGCCGGCCGGGTCGTCGACGCTGATCAGGTGGGAGACCCGGCGGTCGGCGAGTTCGTCGGCGCCGGCCGGTTTGACGGCGATGCCGGCTTCGTCGAGGACGCCGACGAGCCGGGTGAGCGCGGCCGGGTCGGCGAGCTCCCAGCCGGACGCGGCGAGCCTGTCGCGTTCGCCGGGCACCACCACGATGCGCGCCGGCAGCTCGTCCATGCGCAGGTAGACGGCCTGCGGGTCGGGGCCGCGGCCCTCGGTCATGCCGAGCACCTTGACGCCGAAGTCACGCCAGGCGGGCAGGTCGGTGGCTTCGACGCGCAGGTAGCCGAGGGATCGGATGAGGTTGCTCACGGGCGGTGTCCCCTCTCACAGAACCAGAAGTCGGGGCGGGCGCGATAGACGAGATGAAGAGCAGGTCAGGGGGTGAGGAAATCGATGGCAAGTCGATTGAATTCGTCGAATTTCTCCAGGTGGGCCCAGTGGCCGCAGCCTCCGAAAACGTGCAGGCGGGCGTTCCGCAGGACCTTGAGGGCGACCAGGGCGCCGTCGAGCGGGTTGACCCGGTCCTCACGGCCCCAGACGAGCAGGGTCTCGTGGCGCAGCCGGTGGGCTTCGCGCCAGAGCAGCCCTTCCTCGGCTGTCTCCGGGTTGCTGAAGGAGGCGCCCATCTCGCGCATGGCGCGCATCGCCGCCGGGTCGACAGCGGCCCGGAAACGTTCCTCGATCAGATCGTCAGAGATCAAGGACGGATCGAAGACGAGGGTACGGAGAAAGGCCGCCAACCTTTCACGACTGGGGTTCCGCCCGAACGCGCCGAGGCGTTTGACCCCTTCGGTCGGGTCGGCGGAGAAGACGTTCAGTGACAGTCCGCCGGGTCCCATGAGGAGGAGCCGGCGGGCGCGCCCGGGGTGCATCAGAGCAAACCGGACTGCGGTTCCGCCGCCGAGCGAGTTCCCGATCAGGTCGACCCGGTCGATGCCGAGTTTGTCGAGGAGCGCGGCCAGTTCGGTGGCGGCGTGGGTGAAGTACTGCCCGGTGATCGGGTCACCCAGCGACCCGCCGTATCCGGGCTGGTCGACCGCGAGGATGTCGAAGTGCCCGGCGAGCGCGGGGATCGTGCGGCCGAAATTGCTCATGGCCGACGCCCCCGGTCCGCCCCCGTGCAGCAGGACCACGGGTGATCCGGCGCCCTCGCGGTGGAAAGCCAGCGTCATTCGTCTCCTCCTCGGCCATACCCTTGCTTCGCTGCGGTGCGGTCGGTCATCGCTAGACCATCGCGTCGTTGAGGGGCAGGCCGAACTCGCCTCGGCCGTACATGGAGAGGGCTCGTTCCGGGTCGTTGATCGCGTGCACCCGGCCGGAGTGGGCGTCGCGCCAGAAACGCTGGATCGGGGTGCCGATCGCGAGCGCCCGGCCGCCGGAGTTCTCGAAGAGGCGGTCGACGGCACGGATCGCCAGGGCGGTCCCGCGGACCTGGTCGCGGCGGACCCGCAGCCGCAGCGGCATTGGCAGCTTGGTGCCGGCGGTGGTGAGTTCCATGAGCTCGCGCATGTTGGCCTGCACGGCGTACCAGGCGGAGTCGATGTCGGCCGCGGCCTCGGCGACGCGGACCTGCGAGTGCGGGTCCTCGGCCGCTTTGACTCCGGCGTATGCGGCCCGGACCCGGTCGCGGGTGTAGTCGACGTGGGCCCGGTAGGCGCCGGTCGCCATGCCGATGATCGGGGTGGTGATCGCGTAGGTGAAGATCGAGGCGTAGGGGATGCGGTAAAGCGGTCCCGGGTTCTGCTCCTGGCCGGGGCAGACACAGCGGGCGGTGTCGTTGAAGCTGAGCGCGCGATACGCCGGGACGAAGGCGTTGTCGACGACGATGTCGTTGCTGCCGGTGCCACGCAGTCCGACGGTGTGCCAGACGTCCTCAATCGTGTAATCCGAGGCCGGCAGCAGGAAGGTGCAGAAGTCTGCGGGTGTGCCGTCGTCGCCCGGCGGGACGATGCCGCCGAGCAGCACCCAGGTGGCGTGGTCGCAGCCGGAGGAGAAACTCCAGCGGCCGTTGACCCGGTATCCGCCGTCGACCCGGGTGATCTTCCCGGTCGGCGCGTAGGACGAGGACATCCGGGTGCCGGGGTCGGCGCCCCAGACGTCCTGCTGGGCCCGGTCCGGGAAAAGCCCCAGCTGCCAGTTGTGCACCCCGATGACCGAGGCGACCCAGCCGGTCGACCCGCAGGCCGAGGCGATGTCGCGGACCGCGGTCAGGAAGTCGAGCGGGTGCGCCTCGTGGCCGCCGAACCGGGCGGGTTGCAGGAGGCGGAAGAAGCCGGTCTCGGCGAGGGCTTTGACCGTTTCCGGGGCGAGCGCGCGCCGATCCTCGGTCTCCTGAGCACGCTCTCGCAGAACAGGTAACAGTTCTTGAACTCCGGCGAGGACCGCTTCCATGTGATCCCTCCAGGCTGGTTGGCCGCGTGTCGAGCGACCCCTATACTAGAACACGTTCTACCTAGGGACCAGGAGTGGGACATGAGCATCAGCCAGCAACCGCGCACCATCGATGCCGGGAGACCGCCGGCGAGGTTCGCCCGGGGGTGGCACTGCCTGGGGCTCGCCGACACGTTCCGCGACGGGCAGCCGCACGCGATCCAGGCGTTCGGCACGAAGCTCGTGGTGTTCGCCGATTCCCAGGGCCGGATCAGCGTGCTCGACGGCTACTGCCGGCACATGGGTGGCGACCTCACCCAGGGCACGATCAAGGGCGACACGATCGCCTGCCCGTTCCACGATTGGCGGTGGAACGGGGAGGGCCGCTGTGTCGAGGTGCCCTACGCGCACCGGATCCCGATGCGCGCACGGACCCGGTCGTGGACGACCTGTGAACAGAACAGGCAGTTGTTCGTCTGGAACGATCCACAGGGCAACCCGCCGCCGCCCGAGGTGGCGATCCCGCGGATCGAGGGCGCCTTCTCCGACGAGTGGAGCGACTGGACCTGGGATTCGGTGCTCATCGAGGGCGCCAACTGCCGGGAGATCATCGACAACGTCGTCGACATGGCGCACTTCTTCTACATCCACTTCGCCTTCCCGACGTTCTTCAAGAACGTGATGGAGGGGCACGTGGCGGCGCAGTTCCTGGAGACCCGGCCGCGGCCGGACGTGCCGGCCTCGGCCAGCCAGTCCGGTGACGCAACACTGCGGTCGGAGGCGGCCTACTACGGACCGGCCTACATGATCGATTACCTGTACAACGACTGGCACGGCATCAACATCGAGTCGGTGCTGATCAACTGCCACTACCCGGTCACCCCGGATTCGTTCGTCCTCCAGTGGGGCCTGTCCATGAAACGGCTGCCGGGGCTCAGCACCGAGCAGGCGGCCAAGGCGGCGGCCAAGTTCGCCAAGGGCATCGGCGTCGGGTTCCTCCAGGATGTGGAGATCTGGAAGAACAAGTCGCGCATCGACAACCCGCTGCTGTGCGCCGAGGACGGGCCGGTCTACCAGCTCCGCCGGTGGTATGAGCAGTTCTACGTCGACGTCGAGGACATCACCGACGACATGGTGGCGCGCTACGAGTTCGAGGTGGACACCACGCGGGCGGTCGAGACGTGGGAGGCCGAGGTCGCCGCCAACCAGGCCCGGGCCGCCGCCTCATGACGGCCATCGGCCACCGGGTCACCGGTCACAACGCCGCCGGAAGCACCGATCAGCAACCAGCCCTCACCGCCGGCGACAAGCGGCAGCCGGCCCCCGCCGACAGCGACGGCCGGGGCCTCGTCCAACCGGACCGGGACGAGCGGCAGGAGTATCTGGCCGGTGGGCTCGCCGAGGTGCGGTGTGAGGCCTGCGGGCTTCCGGTCCGGGCCGGGAAACGCAGCGCGATGCAGACGAGCGTGCAGTGGTCCGGGCCGGCGTGCGACCGGCTCGCCGAGGCGGCGGCCACCGCCGGACGTCCGCCCGCGCTCGTCCCCACCTGCCCGGAGCTGCGGGCAAGCATCGACCGGGCGGTTCGCGAGGGTCGTCTGGAGGTGAGCTGATGCCGCATTTCCGCCCTGTCCGGATCGCCGCGGTGATCCCGGAGACCGCGGACGCCTGTTCCCTGGTGCTCGACACCACCTTCGACTACCGGCCTGGCCAGTACCTGACGGTTCGGACCCCGGCCGGGCCACGCTGCTACTCGCTGTCCAGCGCGCCGGGCGTCGACGACCTGCCCGTGGTGACCGTGAAACGGGTGCCCGGCGGCCAGGTCTCGAACTGGATCTGTGACCACGTCCGCGCCGGCGACACCCTCGACATGGCGGGCCCGTCCGGGGCTTTCACGCCTGATTCGTTCGACGACGACCTGCTGTTCCTGGCGGCGGGTTCGGGCATCACGCCGATCATGGGAATCGTCAAGGCGCTGCGTGGCGATCCGGTTCTCGTCTACGCCAACCGGGACGCGGAGTCGATCATCTTCGGGGCGCGGCTCGACGGCCTGCTACCGGTCATCCACTGGCTGGACAGCGAGCGGGGCATTCCGACTGCCGACTCCCTGAAAGAGCTGCTCCTGCCCTACACCGAGAGGGAGGCCTTCGTCTGCGGGCCGGAGGCGTTCGTCGCGGTCGCCGAGAAGGCGCTGCAATCGGCGGGCGTGCCGGCCTCCCGCATCCGGATCGAACGATTCGAGGCGGACCAGTCCGCGACGAACCGGTCCGGGCCGGGACAGTTCGGCACGGGACAGTTCGAGGCGGAGCCCGCGGGCGCTCAGGCCGAGCCGACGGGCGGGCCGGCGGCGGTCGCTGAGGTGGCGATCGACGGGCAGACCCACGTGCTGCCGTGGGCGCCGGGCAAGCGGCTCCTCGACGTGATCATCGACGCGGGTCTCAATCCGCCGTATTCGTGCCGGCAGGGTCAATGCGGAGCGTGCGCGGTCCGGGTGGTGAGCGGTGAGGTCACCCTGGTCAACAACGAGATCCTCGAGGAGGAGGACTTCGCGGAGGGCTACATCCTGGCCTGCCAGGCGCTTCCGGTGACCGACTCGGTTTCGGTCACCTACTACTGACAGTGACCAGAACCCGGTGCGTACACACGATCCGGGTGGGGTGGCCCGTCCACCGGGACACCCCACCGGCTCAGCGCGCGGACAACTCCCGGGCGATCGTGATCAGCTGGTCCTCCTGGCCGCCGACGAGCCGCCGCTCCCCCGCCTTGACCAGGATCTCCGCGCCGGACACGCCGTACCGTTCGGCCTGCGTGTAGGCGTGCATGAGGAAACTGGAGTAGACCCCGGCGTACCCCATGATCAGAGCCATCCGGTCGAGTTTGCACTCGTCGGCCATCGCCGGGCGCACCACGTCCTCGGCCGCGTCGACGATCTTGAAGAAGTCCACGCCGGTCCGGATGCCCAGCTTGTCGCAGACACCGACGAACGCCTCGACGGGCGTGTTCCCGGCGCCGGCCCCGAACCTGCGGGTGCTGCCGTCGATCTGCCGGGCCCCGGCCCGATAGGCCAGGATCGAGTTGGCCACCCCGAGCCCCAGGTTCTCGTGCCCGTGGAAGCCGACCTGCGCGTCCGCACCGAGTTCGGCGACGAGCGCGGCGACCCGGTCACCGACCTGGTCGAGCACGAGCGCCCCCGCCGAGTCGACCACGTAAACACATTCGCAGCCGGCGTCCGCCATGATCCGGGCCTGTTCGGCGAGCCGTTCCGGCGGGATCGAATGCGCCATCATCAGGAAGCCGACCGTCTCCAGGCCCAGGTCACGGGCGATCCCGAAATGCTGGACGGCGATGTCGGCCTCAGTGCAGTGGGTGGCGATCCGGCAGACCGTGGCGCCGTTCCCGGCCGCGGCCCGGATGTCGTCGAGCACCCCCACACCGGGCAGCATCAGGAAGGCGATCTTCGCGCGGGTGGCGGCACCGACCGCCGCGCTGATCAGCTCCTGCTCCGGGGTGTGACTGAACCCGTAGGTGAACGACGACCCACCCAGCCCGTCGCCGTGGGTGACCTCGATGACCGGCACACCCGCGTCGTCGAGGGCGGCCACGATCGCGGTCACCTCACCGACGGTGAACTGGTGCCGTTTGGCGTGCGACCCGTCTCGCAACGACGAGTCAGTGATCCTGAGGTCGAGCAAGTTCCTCACCCACCCTGGTAGCCGCAGCGGTCATGATGTCCAGATTCCCCGCGTAGGCCGGCATGAAGTCGCCCGCGCCCTCGACCTCGATGAAGATCCCCACCCGTACCCGGTCACCGACCGTGTCGAACTGTGGCTCGTCCAGCAGCCGATAGCCCGGCACGTAGGTCGCGACGGCCGACACCAGGTCCACGACGGACTTGGTGATCGCGGCCTGGTCGGCGTCCGGCGACACCGCGCAGAAGATCGTGTCCCGCATGATCAGCGGCGGCTCGGCCGGGTTCAGCACGATGATCGCCTTGCCCCGCGCCGCTCCCCCGATCGTCTCCAGCCCGCGGCTCGTCGTCCGGGTGAACTCGTCGATGTTCGCCCTGGTCCCCGGCCCGGCCGAGCGGGACGCGACGGTGGCCACGATCTCCGCGTAGTGGACCGGCGTCACCCGTGACACCGCGTGCACCATCGGGATCGTCGCCTGCCCGCCACAGGTGATCAGGTTCAGGTTCGGCGCGTCCCGGTGCCCGCCGAGGTTCACCTCGGGCACCACGGCCGGCCCGACCGCCGCCGGCGTCAGATCGATCGCCCGGATCCCGGCCTCCGCGTAGCGCGGCGCGTTCGCCCGGTGCACACCCGCCGACGTCGCCTCGAATACCAGGTCAGGCAGCGGATCCTGACTCAGCAACCAGTCCACCCCGGCGCTGCTGACGGCCAGCCCGGCGTCCGCCGCCCGCCGCAGCCCGGCGCTCTCCGGGTCGATGCCGACCATCCATCGAGGCTCGATCACCGGCGACCGGAGCAGTTTGTACATCAGATCCGTCCCGATGTTCCCGGACCCGACGATCGCCGCGCTCAACGTCATTCCCGACCCCTTCCTTCCGCAGCGGCTTCGGTTTCCCGGTCGCCGAATGCCAATCGGACTTCGCCGAGACCGGTGAATTCGGCCCGGAATTCATCACCCGGCCGCGCATCGACGGCCCGCGCGCACGCCCCCGGCAGAATCAGGTGGCCCGCTTTCAACCGGACCCCGAACTTCGCGACGGTCCGCGCCAGCCACGCGACCGCGGTCACCGGATTTCCGAGCACGGCATCCGACCGCCCGGCCGCCACCTGCTCATTCCCACGCCACAAAACCGCGGCGATGCCGCGAGGATCAATTTCCTTCGGCGGTACGCGCTGAGCGCCCACCACGAATCCGGCGGAGGAGGCGTTGTCCGCGATCGTGTCGGGCAGACTGATCCGCCAGTCGGCGATCCGGCTGTCGATCAGCTCAATGGACGGTGCGAATGCGGCCGTGGCGGCGAGAACATCGTCCTCGGTGCATTCTTCACCGGGCAGATCGTCGCCGAGCAGAAACGCTACTTCGATCTCCACCCGCGGATAGCAGAACCGTTCCGCGTCGACGGCCGCGTCCTCGGAGAGCCGCATATCGGCCAGCAGGTGCCCGTAGTCGGGCTCGTCCACCCCCATCATCTCCTGCATGGCCTTCGACGAGAGCCCCACCTTGTGCCCGACGATCGGTGCGCTGCGCCGCCGGATGTTGTGCAACTGAATCGCATAGGCGTCGTCGGCGGTGAGCCCCGGAAAATCCGAGACCAGCGGCGCAATCGGCGCCCGATCCCGCTCCGCGTCGCGAAGCCGGTCCGCCAGAATCCCGAGTTCAGTCTCGTCGATCATCGTTCTCTCCCGACTCTGGAATCAAAGCGGCGGCGACACCGGAAGCCGCGGGCACGGTGGGGGTGGGTGCCGCCGACCCGGCAGGCGCGGTGGCGTCGGAGGCCGCAGGCATGGTGGTGGCAGGGGCCGCCGGCTCGGTGGGCACGGCAGTGGTGGAGGCCGACGGCGCGGCGGGCGCGGGGACGCCCTCGGCGGGTGCGGTCGCGGCGTGGCGGCCTGCGCGTCGGCCGGAGAACACACAGTCGGCCAGCGAGAGTCCACTGACGTAGGAGCCGGAACAAATCCCGACGGCCGTGCGCCCGGCCGCGTAGAGCCCGGCGATCGACGTGCCGTCCGGGCGCAGCACCTGACCGCTCTCCTCGTCGACGGTCAGGCCGCCGAGGGTGAGCATCGGTGCCGGGGACGCCCGCAACGACACGTCGATGGCCGAGAACGGCCCGTTGACCAGTCCTCGAACAAACTCCACAGGCTTACCGACGACATCCCGCCCCACCCGAGCGTCGTCAGCGGCGGGGCCGTCGTTGCCGCCGACGACGCGATCGGCGGCGACGCGATCGGCGGCGGCACGGTCGGCGGCGGCACGGTCGGCGGCGGCACGGTCGGCGGCGGCACGGTCGGGGGAGTTCGCGGCGTTGGCGGCGCCGGCGTTGGCGGCGTTGGCGGCCGCGGCGTTGTTCGCGGTCACGGTCTCGGTCAGGTTGGTCTCGTCGATTCCGGTTCGGCGGGCGAGTTCGGCGAGGGTCGGCGCTGAGACCCGGCGGGCGGTGAACAACCACCGGCTCTGCCAGCGTTGGAACCACAGCGTCTGCGAGGGAAGCTGCCGCCGGGCCGCACGGAGCAGATCCGCGTCGACGAGCAGCCACGCCCTCCCGCCGGGGCAGGCCCGGATCGCGTCGCCGATGGCCGCGCCGTAACGGGACTCGTCGAAGACCCGCCGTCCGTTCCGGTCCACGAGAACCCCACCGAGCAGCGCGGACGGCGGCGTGAGGAACCGCCAGATCGTGACCCGGTCGAGAAACCTGGTGCCCGCGCCGGCCGAGGTACCGAGCCGGATCCCGGATCCGTCATCCCCCGGAGTGCCCAGCCGCAGCCCGCGGTAGGTGGGCGCGTGCTCCCGCATCATCGTCCGGTCGAAGACGAAACCCCCGGCCGCGAGCACCACCGCGTCGGCCCGGATCGGTAGCTCCCGCCCATATCGCCGTTCGATCCAGGCGACGCCCCGATGCAGCACCCGCCCGAGGCCCGGCACATACATCCCGGGCTTGACCGACCAGCGGTGCAGCCACCGGTGCGCGCCCCTCGCCAGTCCCGGCGCGTCGCGCAGTGTCCGGCAGACCACCCCGGTCACCGCCGGCTGGTCGTCAGCGCTGCCTTCGACGCGCTGAGTCAGCGGTGACGACGAGCCGGAGGGACTGGCGGACGCGGGACCGGGCGAACCCGGAACGGTGGGTGCGGGGGAATCTGGAACCGCGGGTGCGGGGGAACCTGGAACCACGGGTGCGGGGGAACCTGGAACCACGGGTGCGGGCGAACCTGGAACCACGGGTGCGGGCGAACCTGGAACCACGGGTGCGGGGGAACCTGGAGCCGCGGGTGCGGGCTGGTTCTCCGGGGAGGGGGCGGGAATCGCGCCGTTGCCCGGTTCCTCCGCGCGAGGGTCGTGGTGCTCGGGACGGGCCGGCTCGGCGGGAACCGCGTGGTGCGTTTGGGGCGCGGTGGGCGTACCGGCGGAGGGGTTTGCCGAGAACAGAAGCGAAACGGCTTGGGATTGCGGGAGGAAACGGACTCGTCGCGCTGCGGCGGCCGCCGCCAGGCGGGCGTGGAGGGTGCCGCCGGAGGTGCCGGGGGCGCGGGTCCGGTGCCCGCGCGGGGCCGGGTCCGGGTAGGCGTGTTCGCTGCCCGACTGGTAGAGGTAGTGGCGGTCGGTCGGGTAGGACGTCTTGTACGGGCACAGGCTCGCATCGAACGGCACGCCCCGGTCCTCGAGCCAGGCCAGCATGTCCGCGGATTCGTCGCAGAAGCGGCGCAGGGTGGCCGGGGCGACGGCGTCGCGGACCTCGTGGCGGAGGTATTCGTACATGGCGTCGGGGGTGTCGGTGACGCCCGCGGCGCGCTGCTGGCGGGTGCCACCGCCGGCGTAGACGATGCCGCCGGAGATGGCGGTGGCGCCGCCGCCGGTGAAGCGGTCGATCACCAGCACGTCGGCGCCGGATTCGGCAGCCTCGATGGCCGCGCAGACACCGGCCGCGCCCGAGCCCACCACCACGACGTACATGCGGGCCTCCGGGAGAATGGCGTCGGCGACCGGATAACTATAACCTGTTCTAGTGTTGCGCGAAGAGGAATTCGACGTCGTCGTGGTGGGCAGCGGCGCGGCCGGGATGACCGCCGCGCTCACCGCCGCACACCATGGGCTCAGCGTTGTCGTCATGGACGGCGCCGAGGTGTACGGCGGCTCGACCGCCCGGTCCGGCGGAGGCCTGTGGCTGCCCGGCCCGGAGGCGAGCACGTACCTGAAACACGTTGCAGGTGACGAGGTGCCCGCCGCCCGACGGGACGCGCTGCTGGAGCACGGGCCGGACGTGCTGGCCTTCGTCACCGCGCACACGCCGCTGGAGTTCGCCCGGGTGCCGGGCTACCCGGACTATCACCCGGAGGCGCCGGGCGGGCTGGCCGAGGGCCGCACCCTGGAGCCGCGCCCACTGGATGTCCGCCTGGTCGCCGAGGACGTCGGCGCGCTCGCCCCGCCGTACCGGGCCGCGCCGAACGGGATGGCGGTGACCGCCGTCGACTATCGCTGGCTGTCGCTCGGGCTGCGGCATCCACGGTCGGCGCTGACCGCGATCAAGCTGGCCGCCGGGCGGTTCCGGGGGCGGCGGCTCACCATGGGGCAGGCGCTGGCGGCGGGGCTGCGGGCCGGGTTGCGGTCGGCGGGGGTTCCGGTGCGATTGGGTACGCCGATGACCGCCCTGCACGTGTCCGGCGGCCGGGTCACCGGTGTCGAGACCCCCGACGGCGTGCTGCGGGCCCGGCGTGGGGTGGTGCTGGCGTGCGGCGGGTTCGACCACAACGAGCGGATGCGCCGGGAGCATCAGGACCTGAGCACCGCGTGGACCGTCGGCGCGGCCGGGAACACCGGGCTCGGCATCGAGGAGGGGCAGCGGCTCGGGGCGGCCCTGGACCTGATGGACGAGGCCTGGTGGGGACCGTCGCTGCCGCTGACCGGCGGGGCCTACTTCTGCCTGGCCGAGCGCAACCTGCCGGGCAGCCTGGTCGTCGACGGGACCGGGCGGCGGTTCGTGAACGAGGCGGCGCCGTACGTCGACGTGGTCCACACCATGCTGGGGCGCACCGGCTCCGGCCCGCATCTGCCGGCCTGGCTGGTGACCGACCGGTCGTACCGGGACCGGTATCTGTTCGCCGGGCGGGCGCCGCGGGCCCCACTGCCGAGGCGCTGGTTCGACGCCGGGATCGCCCACCGGGCGGACACCCTCGACGAGCTGGCCGGGCGGATCGGGGTGCCGGCCGACGCGCTGCGGGCGACCGTGGAGCGGTTCAACGGGTTCGCGTCGAGCGGGCGGGACGAGGATTTCGGGCGGGGCGATTCGGCGTACGACAGGTACTACGGCGATCCGCGGCAACGGCCGAACCCCTGCCTGGGCGCCCTGGCACGGCCGCCGTTCCTGGCGTTCTCGCTGGTGCCCGGTGATCTGGGGACCAAGGGCGGGCTGCGCACCGACGAGCGGGCCCGGGTGCTGCGCGAGGACGGGTCCCCGGTGCCCGGTCTGTACGCGGCCGGCAACACGAGTGCCTCGGTGATGGGCCGTGGCTACGCGGGCGCCGGCGCCACCCTGGGCCCGGCGATGACGTTCGGCTACCTGGCGGCCCGGGACCTCGCGGCAGTCTGAGCCCGCCGGCCGTCGCTCAGAGCGCTCATCCGAGCGGCATTCCCGCCGTCAGCGACGGCTGACGGTCTCCGAGGGTGTGGACGCGGTTCCCTACCGTGGCGGTGTCGCCGTATCGTGGCCGTCCCACATGGAGCAACCGGGGGTGTGCGTGCCGACCCAACTCGCGCCTGCAAGACGACTGGCGCCACCCGAGAGTGGTGGCCGCCGGCTGTCGACGCCGCGGCTCTACTGGCTGGTCGCGGCCGGGCTGGTGGTGCTGGCTCTGGCCACCGGCGCCGCCGCGCTGGCCGACGTGCGGGAGCGGTCCGCGCTGCTCACCGACGTCTCCGAGGTGAAGGCGCCGATCAGTGTCGACGCGCAGACGCTGTACCGGTCGCTGGCCGACGCCGACGCCACCGCCGCGACCGCGTTCCTGTCGACCGGTGGCGAGTCGGCCGGCCTGCGCGCGCGCTATCTCGACGACATCGCGCAGGCCAGTTCGGCGCTGACGATCGCGCTGCGGGACGCCGACGACGACGAGACGGCCCGGCTGCGGGTGGTGGCCGCTCAGCTGCCGGTCTACACCGGCCTGATCGAGACGGCCCGGTCCAACCAGCGTCTCGGGGTGCCGCTGGGCGGGGCCTACCTGCGGGAGGCGTCGGGGCTGATGCAGCAGACGATCCTCCCGGCCGCCGCGGGGGTCTTCGACAGCACCCAGCGACGGCTGGTCGGCGAGCAGGAGGGGGCCGACGGTCTCCCCTGGCTGACCGCGTTCTTCGGGGTTCTGCTGGCCGGGGCGCTGCTCGCGGCGCAGGTGCTGGTGGCCCGCCGGAGCCGGCGCACGTTCAACCTGGGGCTGGCCGGGGCGAGCGGGATCACCGCCCTGGCGCTGCTCTGGTCGCTGGTCGCGCTCGGCGCCTCGACCGGACGGCTGGAGACCGGGCCCGGCAGCCCGGCCGAGCAGGTGTCGGTGCTGGCCAACTCGGGCCGGGCGGCGTTGCAGGCGCGGGCCAACGAGTCGCTGACGCTCGTCGCCCGCGGTGGCGGGGCCGGGTTCGAGACGCAGTTCGTGGCCAAGATGGACGAGCTGATCGGGGTGGACGGCAAGGGCGGGCTGCTCGCGACGGCGCTGGCCCAGGCCGAGGACGACGACCGGGCGTTCATCGAGCAGGCCCGCACCGAGGCCGACCAGTGGCGCACGCTGCACCTCCAGGTGCGGGCGGCGGACAACGGCGGCGACTGGAACAAGGCCGTCGAGCTGGCGACAGCGCCCGGTGACCAGGCGCTTCCGGCGGTGTTCGCCCGGCTGGACAGGGCGCTCACCGGCGCGCTGGCCGCCGGCAATCAGCAGGTGGACGCACAGGCCGAGAGTGCGGAGGGCGCACTGACCGGCTTGACGGCCGGGTTCGTGCTGCTCACGGCCGGCCTGATCGTCACTGTCGGGCTCGGGTTCCGGCCGCGGATCGGGGAGTACCGATGAAGGCCGCGGA